>JAEEXV010000291.1 GCA_016287975.1 Lentisphaeria bacterium
CTTCCGGATTTTCCGGATTTTCCGGATTTTCCGGATTTTCCGGATTTTCCGGATTTTCCGAGGCTTCCGGAAGCGGGTGCTGGTTTGCTCGGCGATCCGCCACGGCGGGACGCCGTGGCTACGGCCGCGAAGGCGCCGGAGTTTCCGGATTATCCCGGGCCCGCATTTACCCGGCGTGTGCCGGCGGGCTTGCCCGCCGGTTGGCTTTCCGGATTTTCCGGATCTTCCGGATTTTCCCAGGCCCGCATTTACCCGGCGTGTGCCGGCGGGCTTGCCCGCCGGTTGGCTTTCCGGATCTTCCGGGTTTTCCGGATTACGCGAGCATTTCGGGGAGGTCGGCGGGGGCGTCGAGCAGGCGGATGCCTGGGGTGCGCGCGGCCTCGTCGCGCTGGGCGGGGGTGGTGTAACCCCACTGGGCGAAGCCGAGGCGGACCCTGGCGAGGGCGGGCACGGCGATCACGCGCTGGAGGGTGGCGAGGCGGTCCTCGACGAAGGCGACAAAGGCGTGTTCGCCGCCGTCGGCGAAGTCCTGCAGGATCGCCTCCTTCTTGCGCTTGCGCTCCAGGCCGAAGACGTCGGCCTCGGGGAACGCGATGCCAGCCTGCGCGAAGAGGCGCAGCACGAAACGGGTCTCCTTGGTGGTCACGATGAGCGCACGGGAGCGCGCCAGGAGTTCGCGCACGACCTCGGGGACGCCAGGGTAGAAGCGGTTGTAGGAGAGCCATCCCGCCTCGTCCTGCGCTAGCCAGCGGTCGCGCTCGGCGCCGAACTCGGCCACCAGCTGCTCCTTGGTCAGCGCGTATCGCGCCAGCAACCGCGGGAGGAGCGCGGCGAAGTCCGTGGTGTATTCGGCCTCGGGCGCGCCGTCCCACATCAGTTTCGTCATGAGGATGGACTGGTATCCAGTCTCCATGTAGGGTCGGATGGCGCAGAAGCGCTCGATCTGGGCGGCGGGGATGCCGTCGCCTGCGAACTGCCGCGGCCAGAGGCGCTGGCAGACGCGCCAGGAGGTCGCGGCGTTTTCGGGGGCGGAATCACAGAGGACGCCGTCGAAGTCCAGAGCCAGCAGGGGTTTCATGGGAGTCTATTCGCGGATGAGGGTGAGAAGTTCCTCCAGCGAGGTGGTCTTGATGTCGTCGGTGTTGGCGAGCAGCGTTTCGGCAAGGTCCCGCTTGCGCTGGTGGAGGGCCTTGATCTTGTCCTCGATGGTGTTGGCGGCGCGCAGATGGTAGATGGTGACCTTCTTGTCCTGCCCGAGGCGGTGGGCGCGGTCGGAGGCCTGGTTCTCGACGGCGGGGTTCCACCAGGAATCGAGGTGGATGACATAGTCGGCCTGGGTCAGGTTCAAGCCGAGGCCGCCCGCCTTGAGGCTGATCAGGAAGACTGGCGCCTCGCCGTTCTGGAAGCCCGCCACCGCCGCCGCGCGCTCGCGCGCCACGACGCTGCCGTCGAGGTACTGGTATTTCACCTTCTCCCTGTCCAGCGCGTCCCGCACCACGCTCAGGAACTTGGTGAACTGACTGAACACGAGAATCTTATGCCCATTCTCCAGAAGGCCTTTGAGGAGTTCGAGGAAGGCCTCCAGCTTGGAGCCCTGGAGCCCCGTGCCGCCCTCGACCAGGCTGGGATGGTCGACCGCAAGCCGCAGTTTGGTGATGCCCGCCAGCACGCGGATTTCCTTCTGCCCCTCGTTTTCGGTGCTGGCATCGAGTTCGGCGAGGATCTTGTGGCGGAGATCGTCGTAGAAGCGGCGCTCCGCCTCGGAGAGGGTGACGGGATAGTCGATCTCCTCTTTCGGCGGCAGTTCGGAGAGCACCTGGTCCTTGCGGCGGCGCAGCAGGAACGGGCTGATGAGGCGCTTGAGGTGCTGGGAGACCTCCTGGTCGTTGTCGTGCTCGATGGGGGTGGCGAAGCGCCGCTGGAAGCCCTCGCGGCTGCCGAGGAGCCCCGGGATGATGAAGTTGAAGATCGACCAGAGCTCGTTGAGGTTGTTCTCGACGGGGGTGCCAGTGGTGACGAGGCGGAAGTCCGCGTTGATTTCACTGGCGGCCTGCGAGCGCTTCGCGTGGCTGTTCTTGATGGCCTGCGCCTCGTCGAGCACGGCGATGCGCCAGTGCTGCTGCTGGAACCGCGCCAGTTCGCTTTGCAGGTGCCCGTAGCTGGTGATGAGCACGTGGTTCTTGCCGAGGCACTGGAAGGCCTCGCGGCGGTCGCCCCGCCCGAAGATCTCGCAGTGCACACTGGGGGCGAAGCGCTGGAACTCGGCCAGCCAGTTGTCGCAGACGGAGGTCGGCGCGACGACCAGGCCAGGCCCCTCGGGGAGGCAGCGCAGGAAGAGCGAGATGGCCTGGATGGTCTTGCCCAGGCCCATGTCGTCGGCCAGGCACGCGCCCGCGTGGACGGCGTCGAGGCGCGCCAGCCACGTGAAGCCCTCGCTTTGATAGGGGCGGAGGACTTTGGCGATGTCGGCGGCGGGTCGGGGTTTCGCCTCCATGGCCTGGTTGTAGGAGGCGATGAAGGCCTCGGTTTCGGGGGTGCGCCTGATGCCCCCGAAGCCTTTGAGGTAGTCGCCCAGGAACGGCATCAGGAAGCGGCAGATCTGGAGGGCGCCGCCGTTCTTGCCCCGTTCGCCGAGGCGGCTCAGCTCAAGCAGGCGTTTGCGGAGGCCCTCGGAGATGGAGGCGATCTGTCCGTCGGAGAGGGCGACGAAGCGCTGTTTTTCGACGACGGCGGCCTGCATGAGATCCGCAAGGGTGGCGGTCGCGTCGCTGTCGTCAAGCTGCACTTCGCCGTCGACGGAGAACCAGCTCTGGTAGCTTTGGGTGTGCAGGGAGACGTTGCCGAGGGTGAGGGTGCGTCGGCAAATGAACTTCTGGTCCTCGGGCCACTGGACGTGGCAGCGGTCGAGGAGCTCCCGCACTTGCAGGGAGAACTCGTAGCAGGCCTGCCCCTCCATTTGCCAGACCCAGGGCTCGACGGGGGCGGAGGCCGCGAGGCGCTCGCAGGAGGCGACGAGCTCCTCTGCGCATTTCCGCTCGGCCTCGGGGTCGCGGCGGATGCGGCGGATGCGCTCGCCCTCCTGGAAGATGTACTCGACGGGGCCTTCGCCTGGCAGGAAGTACTCCTGCAGGGAGCCGAAGGGCTGGAAGAGCAACTGGATGCGCAGGCCGCGCGCAAGGGGCTGCAGGCGCAGCCGCGGCATGGCGTCCGCCTTTTCGACGGGCAGCGGGAGCTGCTCGACGGGGAAGTCGGCGAGCATCTGGTAGTGCTGGGCGAGCAGTCCGAGGATTTCGGCGTTCTCCTGGGCGGATTCGAGCGGGATGCGGAAGTCGGCGCCGAGGAGGGTGCGGAGGCGCGCCAGGTCGTTGTCGAACTGGTAGACAGCAAGGAGGTCGCCGCTTTCCAGGCGGACGACGAGGTTTTCGCCGTCCTCGGGTTCGGGGAGGAGGCGGTATTGGATCTGCCCGTCGATCTGGGCGAGGCGGATGCGGGGTTCGGCGGAGACGCAGCGCACGGGGCGGCCGTCGGTGTTGTCAAGGAAGACGTTCGGATGGCCGATGAGGGCCTGGAGCACCTTCCCCCAGGCGAAACGGCCCGCATCGGGGTGGCGGCGCAGATATTCCTCGGCGTGCCGCAGGGTGTCGCAGGCGAACTTGTCCTGCGGAGTCAACTGGAACTCGCCAGGGGACGGGGCGTTTTCGGCGCCCGTGTCGTTGATGGCGGTGAAGTCGGCCTCGTGGAAGTTGATGAATTTGCGGCCGCGTGTCCAGCGGCCGTTGCGGAAGGTCTGCTCGACGGGCCTGACGGGAAAGAGCCCGCGGTCGGCGGACTCGATGTTGACGAACCAGACGAGGCGGCTCTGAATGCGGTCGGGCAGTTCGGCGAGATGCCGCTCGACGCGGGAGAGGCGCTCCAGCCAGCTGTTCTGGTTGAGGACGCAGTCCAGCATGAAGGGCATGGCGTGGGCTTCCGCGTCATGCCACTTTCGGAAGGCGCTCTGGGAGGTCGCGTCCAGCCGATGCTGGAATTCGGCGCATTCCTCGGCCAGCCAGTGGAAGCCGCCCTTCTGGGCGCGGGCGGCGGCCTGGTCGAGGAGGAGCCGCTGGGCTGGGGCGAGTTCGCCAGTCAGCCAATACTGCGCGAGGCACGAGAAGATGTTGACGATGGCGGGGCCAGCCAGCCAGTGGCATTGCGGGGGGGGCAGGTCGGGGTGCAGCTTGCATTCGACGACCCGCTGCAGCAGCAGGTAGATGCTGCGGAACTCGGTGTCCTCGGCAATGGCGGCGTTGACCTGGAGGTCGGCGGCGGAGAGGGATTGCTCGGTGCCGAGGCGCAGTTCGGCGAGCAGCAGGAAGATGCCGCCGATGGTGCTGAACCATCCGTCGTGGTGGCGCAGTTCCTGGCGAAGGCTGTCGAGGGCCTCGAGGAAGAACTGGATGGCCTCGTCGTCCTTTCCCGTGATGAACCGCAGCCATGCGATGCGGGTCAGGCGCGGCGCCTCGCCAGAGGGGAGCTGGTAGACGATGTCCTTGACCTGCTTCCAGTTGCCGCAGAGGATGGCGTAGTCCAGGAGCGGGCAGAGCGCGGCGGTCTTGGCCTTCTCGATCATGGTGTAGAGTTTTTCCGCGAGGGGGCGGATCGGCCTGAGTTCCCGAATGGCGGCGGGGACCAGCTGCCAGGCGCAGACCATGAGGAAGGGATCGGGCAGGGAGAGCAGCCACTCCTCGGGTTCGTCGAAGAGGAAGTCGAAGTGCGTGCCGCCGATCAGCTCCTGCGGCAGGTTGATCTTGATGTCCTGGATGGTGCTGTTGAGGAATGCGGCGTCGGCGCTGTAGAAGGCGTGGCGCAAATCGCGCTTCAGGCGGCCGATGTCGCCGTCGCCCCTGGTGCCGACGATGGGCAGGCTGTGCGCGATGGCCGCGGGCAGCCGCGCATAGTGGGGTTTGGCGAAGAGCGCGCGAAGGGCCTCCGACGAAAGCGGCGCGGCGGAATACTTCCCTGGGGCGGGGGACTGGACGGCCCCCGACGCCTCCAGCGCCCGCAGGCGCGCCTCGATGCCCAGATCCTGGAGACGGGACAGCGTCTCATAGTCCTGGCCCAGCGAGACCAGGACATTGGCCAGTTCCGTCGGCGTCACTGGCTCGGCGATGACGGCGAGAACCTCAGTGAGCAGGGTGTCGAATTGGGAACGGGATTGGGTTGCGGTTTTGCGGGGGCTCATAGTGTCTTCAGGGCAAAAGGCCGAAATTGGCGCGAAGGGTTACTATAGCCCGCCTTTCTGGGTTTTCTACTCCCCACGCAGGATCGGATGGTTCGCGCGATTGCCTCGGCCGGCGCCCCGTAAATAGCCGCCGTGGCGGCGCGGGGCGGATTGTCAGGCGCGCGGAATGCAGCGCAGATCCAGGAGTTCGCGGTTGACCGCCTTGATGTTCCGCCAGGCGACATTGAGGACGAGGCCCGCGAGGAACATCAGGGACAGGATCGAGGAGCCGCCGTACGAGAGGAAGGGCGCGGTGACGCCAGTCGGCGGGATGCAGCCGCTGACGACGCCGATGTTGACCAGGGCCTGCAGGGTGATCAGCACCGCGATGCCCAGGCACATCAGCATGTCCGATCGGTCGCGGCATTGCCGCACGATCTGCACGATGCAGGCGCTGAGCAGCAGATAGACCGCGAGCAGCGTCAGCACTCCGGCGGCGCCGAACTCCTCGCCGAAGACCGCGACGATGAAGTCGGTGTGCGCTTCAGGCAGATAGGACTTCATGTATCCCTTGGAGACGCCGCGTCCAGTCACGCCGCCGACGCCGAGGCAGAGCAGGGAGCGGTAGAGCTGATACGATTCCTTCTCCTTGTAGAGTTCGGGGTGCTGGAAGGCGGCGATCCGCCGCTGCCGCATGGGGCTGAAGTTGATGGAGCCGAAGACGACCAGCGCCCCCAGCGCCAGAATCAGCGCGACATAGCGGAAGCGGATGCCCGCCATGTACATGATGGAGAAGACCATGCCGCCCGTGACGAAGGTCGTCGAGAGGTCCTTGCCGTAGAGAATCAGCCCGAGGATCGTCCCCGCGACAAACCCAGGCACCAGCACCCCGGGCACGAAGTCCCGAATCCGCTCGCGGCGCAGCCTGCCATAGTAGGCCGCCAGGAACAGCACCAGGAAGAGCTTGGCGAACTCCGAGGGCTGCACGCTGATCGGCCCGATGCGCAGCCAGCGCACCGCCCCCTTGACCTCCATCACAAACGGAAACTTTGTCAGCAGCCCCTTGTGGAGGTGGTCCGCCGTCTTCGCAAGCGCCAGATACAGGAGCGTCGGCAGAATCAGCAGCACCCCCCACAGCGCATGGCGGTACATCCACGAAAGCGGCAGCAACGTCGCCGCCACGCACGCGCCGACACCCAGCCCCACCCACAGCACCTGCATCCAGAACAGGCGGTTCCCGAACTCCGCGATGGTCGCCGAGTGGACGATGAACAGGCTCAGGCACGCCAGCAGCACCACCAGCACAATGAACATCAGCGGCGTCGCCCGAAACCAGAACGACTGCACCGTCTCGCCAGGATCGGCATTCTCCTGAGACCACAACACTGGCCTCTCGACTGCCTTGCTCTTCAGATCTTCCATCGTCTCTCCCCGCCAATTCTCTCAAAAAAACACCGTCCCTTCGTCCCTTCGTCCCTTCGTCCCTTCGTCCCTTCGTCCCTCACCCCTGGATCGCCCGATGGAACTGCTCGAACACCGCGGCGAAGTCGATGTTTCCGATGCATCGCCCCTGGTAGAGGTCGTGGAGGCGCACGACGCCTTCCTGGAGGTGCTTGGAGGTCACGCCGTTGTGGATGGATTCGCAGGCCTCGATGAAGGCGGCGAGCTTGTCGCATGCCTCGATGATTTCGCCGTCGACGGGGCTGTACCGCGCGTCGTTGTAGGCGCCTTCGAGGTCGGCGAAGGCGAGGCCGAACTTCTTGACGCCGCCGTCGATCACGCGGTTGTCGAACTCGTGGTCGGTGTAGTAGCTCAGGTCGGCGTACCAGGCGGAGGGCACCAGCGGCTGGATCTTCTCCTCCATCTGGAGGTTCTCGTATTTCTTGATGGTGTCGGCGAGCCCCTCGACGCCGTTCTTGACGGGCGAGGTGATGTCGCGCGTCAGCGCCTCGGGCAGGTCATGGAAGAGGGCGCCCTGGAAGCCGCAGGCGAGGCGCCCGTCGCAGGCGTTGGTCTCCGAGAGCGCCAGGTAGGTCAGCGCCGCGACCATGTACATGTGCCCGAGGACGGAGGTCGCGGGGATGCGCGGCGACTGCGACCAGCGCTTCTGGAAGCGCAGCTGCCCGCACAGGTCGATGAAGCCGTACGTCTTCCGCCCCAGCGAGATCTTCTGGACGCCGATGAGGTCGATGTGGTCCTCGATCTGGTCCTCGATCTCCTGCTTGATCTGCTCGATGCCCCGGATGAACGGACACAGTTTGTACAGGATGTTGAACTCCCACTGCGTCGCCAGATAGTGCGCCGCCTTCAGAAGGCGCTTCTCCGCGCACGCGAAGTCCTTGTCCGCAAAGTAGCGCTTCATCCGCGGCGCGAAGC
>JAEEXV010000292.1 GCA_016287975.1 Lentisphaeria bacterium
ATGCATCGGTCCGAATCCGATCCACGCCTCCAAGTCCCCTTTTCCCCATCCCAAGTCCGTCCCCTTTGGCGCCGACTGGCCGCGTTTCGCTGCTCCGTCGGCCTTTTGTCATAAGGGAGCGGGCATCTATATTTGTATTCCCGACAACCGCTTTCCCTGTTCCCAACACACCCAACATCGTCGCCCAGGCGGAATCTCCTGGCATGACGTGACGCTATGGCAAAGAAACGCCCATCTTACGACGACAACTACGACGAGGACGACGATCTCCTGCTCGACCGAAAGGCCAAGCGCAAGCGTGAACGCGAACTCGAACGGCAGCGCCAGGCCGAGGAGGCCAGGCAGGAAGCCAAGCCCGCCGAAAAGGATCCCATGACCGAAATCGTCCAGCTCTGCAACGATTTCCGCTGGCGCGAAGCAGATGTCCTGTGCCTCAACACCATCGCCGAATACCTCGCCGAGGACAAGCCCGAGGCGGCGGCGCCCATCCAGCAGGCACAGAAGAAAATCGACCGCTCGCTGCGACGGCAGATGATCGCGGCCTTCATTTCAGAAGCACAGAAAATGCTGAACAAGGAGTAACCCCCGGATGCTGGGCAACAACGAGAAAATCCCGGGCGTCAACATTGCCGACCTCTTTGCCGCGATGGTCAAGGAACTGCCATGGAGGACGCTGAAGGAATACATCACAGGCAACGCACAACTTCAGAAAATCTGCACCATTGGCGGGCATCGGATTGACCCCAATCAACGCCCCTTCCTGGAGAAGCAGGTCATCCGGGAGGCCGAGCGCGCCGAATACTCCGAGATGACGTGCAACGCCGTCTTTGCCATCTGGTATCCTGTCCACGAGGCCATCCACCAGAACCTCGAAGGCTATTTCAAGTCCGATGAATACAAGGCCTACCGCACCGAAAACAAGCTCACCGAGGAGGACTATGTCCTCCCGCAGGAGAAGTTCGAGGCCTATTTCCAGGTCAACGACATCAAGGCCTGGACCATCCTCCTGGCCTTCGCGCCCCTGAAGTTCACCCAGGAACAGGCTGACGCCATCCTCAACAACCGCACTGGCTCCGCCGAACTCGTCGAAAAGGTCGCCGCCCTGGAGGCGCAGCTCGCCGAGGCCAACCGAAAGGCCGCCAACGCCACCGCCGACGCCGAGAAGGCACGCCAGCAGCAAGCCGCCGCCGCCGCAGAGTTGCAGGAACTCAAGAAGGCCCAGCGGCAGTTCAAGGCCGACCTGGACGCCGCGAACCAGCGCTTCACCTCCGCCTCCGCCGAAATCAAGCGGCTCACGGCGCGCCTCGCCGCCGTCGACAGCGAAGGCCAGAAGCGCGAGCAGGAGTTCACCGAGAACGCCCAGCGCGAGGTCACCCGAATCAAGGCGGAGTTCGCGAAGGCCCAGGCGGATCTCAACGGCTGGCAGAACAAGTACCAGGAGCAGCTCCTCGCCAACCGCGACATCGTCGCCAACGCCAACGCCGTCGAAAAGCGCGCCGCCGAAGCCGACGCCGCCCGCGACGCCGCCCTGGAAAAACTCGCCAAGTCCCAGAAGTTCGTCGATCTTCTCCTCGACCGCATCGACTGGTCGAAACTGGGCACGCAGCTCAAGCTGACCCCCGCCATCCGCCGCAACTTCAACTCCCTCATCAAGCGCCTCAACTACGAGGAGGACCTCTCCCTCACCATCGAGGGAACCCTCCCGCAGTTCTGGGCCCGCCTCTCCAAGAGCGAAAGCGACCTCATCGCCAAGATCGCCAACTCCAATACCCTCGAAGTCCAGAACGGCGACATGGAGGGCTTCTGGAACGAAGTGCAGGATTCCTTCGCAGACGTCCAGTCCTCCCTCGAAGCCCGCATCTTCATGATCAATTTCATCTCCGAACTCCTCTTCTCCATCTACATGCCCGACCAGCTCGCCGCACCCGTCATCCCCACCACCCCGAAAAAGAAGGCCGCCGATTGACAAATGCGGCTTGCAATCCGCGCAAGAGCGGTTATAGTAAGCCCACTTCCCAAATCCAAGAGTGCGATTAGCTCAGTTGGTTAGAGCGCTACCCTGACACGGTAGAGGTCGCTGGTCCGAGTCCTGCATCGCACACCATTTCAAGCCCCGCAAACTGAAAGGTTTGCGGGGCTTTTTCGTTCCCGTGATAGCGTATAAGCATCGGTGATATTCCCTGCGTAGCCAAAAATCGGGTCACAACGATCTTCACAACAGTCTTTTCAGGCCGCGCGCCTGCGCGGCCGTAGCCACGGCGTCCCGCCGTGGCGGCTCGGTGAATGGGCGACTGTCGTTTCCAAAGCCTTGATTGCGTCGTGTTGCGAGCCTGATTGGCCACCGTACGCTCGACGGACCGCCACGGTGGGCCGCCGTGACAACCCTTCCGCCCCTTCCGCCCCTTCCGCCCCTTCCGCCCCTTCCGCCCCCGGTAGCGCACACGCCCCAACTCCAATACCTCGAACTACGCCTGTATCCCCGCTTCTTCGTACAAATAATATAAGACAACTGCAGCGACTACATCTTTGAGCC
>JAEEXV010000293.1 GCA_016287975.1 Lentisphaeria bacterium
ATGCGCGCGGCGGGGGCGGGGTGGAATGGGGGATGCGCCCGGCGGGGGCGGGGTGGAATGGGGGATGCGCGCGGCGGGGGCGGGGTGGGATTGCGTGAGGCAGTTGTGTGCCGACGGCGAGAAGCCGTCGGGCCAATAGGCGGGGGGCATACGTGAGATCAGGGAGAACCATGCGTAGTTTTTTAGCCGCATTGTCGATGCTAAGCGCGTTGCCGCTGGGGAGTTTTCTGCCGACGGAAGAGGAACTCAAGCGCATGGCGGACTACTATCCGCTGGCGGGGGCGCTCTTTGCGGCGCTCTTCTGGGGCGTCGGATGGTGCGCGCAGTTTCTGCCGCCGCCGCTGGCGGCGGCGCTGCTGACGCTGGCGCCGCAGGCGCTCACCAAGGGCTTCCATCTCGACGGGCTCGCCGACACTGCGGACGCCTTCCTCTCGGGGCGCAGCCGTGAACGCAAGCTGGAGATCCTGCGCGACAGCCATATCGGCACGATGGGCGTGCTGGCGGTCGTTGCGCTCTTGCTGCTGCAATATTCGTGCTTCGCATCCCTGCGTCCGCGCCTGCTGCCCGCGGGCGCCGCCCTCATGATGCTGGGCGGGCGCTGCGGCATCGTCTGGCACATCGCGTTCAGCCGCTATGCGCGTCCAGAGGGGCTGGGCGCGTGGAGTTTCGCGCGCAAGCCGATCGCTGGGATGGTCTGGGCGGTTGTGCTGCCCGCCGCGGCGGGATGGTTTTTCTTCGGGCTGCCTGGTCTCTCATTCGCCATCCTGCCGCCCGCCGCAATGCTGGCCTGGAGCGCAGCCACGCGCAGCCAAATCGGCGGCGCCACAGGCGATACCCTGGGCGCCGCCGAGGAAATCAGCGAACTGCTAACGCTGCTGCTGGCGTGCGCCGCCGCCTATTTCTTCGGCTGAATCAGCGGCACAGGCGCGAAGAACGGGCCGCCGTTGGACTGGGCGGTTCCCGAGAGCCTTCCCGAGGAATCGCGATAGGTGGTGCGGCCGCCGTTGGTCTGGGCGGTCCCCGAGAGCCGTCCCGAGGAATCGCGGTAGGTGGTGCGGCCGCCGTTGGACTGGGCGGTTCCCGAGAGCCTTCCCGAGGAATCGCGGTAGGTGGTGCGGCCGCCGTTGGTCTCGGCGGTGCCCGAGAGCCTTCCCGAGGAATCGCGGTAGGTGGTGCGGCTGCCGTTGGTCTCGGCGGTGCCCGTGATGCGCCCCGAGGAATCGCGGTAGGCGGTGCGGTTGCCGTTGGTCTCGGCGGTGCCGACCATGCGTCCCGAGGAATCGCGGATGGTGGTGCGCTGGCCGGCGGCGAGGGGGAGTGCGAGCAGCAGGAGGGTGTAGAGCAGGTGTTTCATGGTCATTGGCTTTTGCGTTGGCGGTGGTGGCGTCTGAAGAGCGGGATGGGGGCGGGAGTGGCGGCGGCGCCATAGGCGGCGCTGGTGAAGCGTCCCGAGGCGTCGCGATAGGTGATGCGTCCGTTGGAGTTGTCGGCGGTGCCGATGGTAGTGCCATTGGCGTCGCGGTAGATGGTGTGGTTGCCGTTGGTTTCGGCGGTTCCTGCGAATTTTCCGCTGGCGTCGCGGTAGATGGTGCGGTTGCCGCTGGTTTCGGCGGTTCCAGTGATTTTCCCTTCGGCGTTCTTGTAGGTGGTGCGGTTGCCGCTGGTTTCGGCGGAGCCGGTGATTCGCCCTTCGGCGTTCTTGTAGGTGGTCTTGCCGTCTTCGACTTCGGCGGCTCCGACGAAGCGCCCTTCGGCGTTGCGGATGATGACGTTGGGGGCGGCGGCGAGGGGGAGTGCGGCGAGGAGGAGAAGGGCGAGGAGAACTTTCATGGGAGGTTCGCGATCCATTGGAACGGGGGGATGAGCGGGGTGTAGTTCTGCCAGGCGTCGGAGTGGAAGAAGACCTTGGTGAGGAAAAGCCCGCAGGCGGGGGCGCTGTCGGCGGCGAGGGAGCGGTTGCGCCCTTCGAGGACGCGGGCGGCGTCGTCGGGGGCGGCGTAGCCGTATCCGACGTGGACGAGGTAGCCAGTCAGGCTGCGCACCATTTTATAGAGGAAGCTGTCGCCCACTGCATTAATATAGACGAGTCCGTCGGGGCTGTCAAGTACTTCGAGGCGTCTGAGATTCCGGACGGTGGATTCGACCTCCTTGCCTGGGTTGACGGCGAAGGAGGCGAAGTCGTGCTCGCCGACGAGGCAGGCGGCGGCCTGTCGCATGGCGTTTAGGTCGAGCGGGTGCGGGGTGCGCCAGAAGAAGCGGGTGAAGAGTGGGTTGGGCTTGAAGCCCGGGGCGATGCAGTAGGTGTAGGCCTTGCCGCAGTTGTCGTAGCGGGCGTGGAAATGCTCCTCGCAGATGCGCCAGGACTTGATGACGATGTCGTCGGGCAGCCAGCGCTGGAGGCGCGGTGCGACCTCTTCTGGGGGCATGTCGGCGGGGAGGTCCGCGTCGAAGGAGACCTGCTGGTCGAGGGCGTGGACGCCCGCGTCGGTGCGGCTGGAGCCGTAGATGCGCAGATCGGGCGCGCGCAGCATCAGGCGCAGGCGCTTGAGGAGTTCGCCCTGCACGGTGGGGTGGTCGGGCTGCACCTGCCAGCCGTGATAGGCGGTGCCGTCGTAGGCGATGGAGAGGTGAAAGCAGGTCATCTTCGTGCCGTGAGGGCGGCGTGGTGGAGACGGGGCGGGGGCTGACACAAAAAAGCCGGGGAGGGGCGCATTCGTCCCTTCCCGGCAGTCTTGGGCCAGACGCGCTGGCTCGACGGGGGGCCTTAGGCCTTTTCCTCGCGGGCGAGGAACTCGGTGCGCTCGTGTTCCATGACGAGTTTGATGACGTCGTCGGCGGTCTTGCACGACGGGAGCGCCTGGAGGAAGGCGCTGTCGCGCAGGAGGCGGGCCATGCAGCTCATCAGATGCAGATGGAGTTCGATGTTCTGGCTGCAGAGCAGGAAGAAGTGGTGGACGGGCTGGCCGTCGGGGGCGTTGAATTCGAGGCCCTTCTTGGAGTAGCCGTAGACGATGGCGGTGCCGGTGCGCAGGGTGGGGATGGGGTCGCGGGGGTGGGGGATGGCGATGCCGTCGCCCACGCTGGTGGAGAGCATTTTCTCGCGTTCCAGGCACTTTGCGCGCAGATCGCTGGCGTCCATGACGATGCCCGCCATGAGGCGCGGGGCGGTCAGTTTTTCGATGACCCGCTTGATGGTGACTTCGCGTTCGAAGGTGCCGCTCGCGATGATGGCTTCGGCGTCGGCCTTGGTGAACTGGGGTTTCTTCGCGCTGTTTTTCTGATCCAGCGCCTTCTGCATTGCGGTCTGCGCGAGGGCGGTGGCGAACTTCGCGTCCTCGGCACTAAGCGCCGCTTCCTCCGCGGCGGCGGCGTCCATGCCTGCGGCGGTGCGGATCTGCTTGACGGCGCTGTCAACGACGGACTTGATTTCGGCGTCCGTGACATCGAGGTTCAGGAGAATGCGGTCCGCGGTCATGACGCGGCTCAGGGGGATGGCGATGCCAGGGCGCGTCGAGGCGGGCTTGTCCTCTTCGTCCTCCGACGCGACGGCGCTCTTGTCGGCAAGCATCAACTTGTCGATCTCATAGCCTGCGAAGCGCCATTGGCCGCCGATCTTCTGGCCTTTGATCACGCCATTGTCCTTCATGCGCATGATGGTGCGCTCGCTGACCCGCAGTTGCTCGGCTAATTCACGTAAGGTTAGAATCATTTGGAGGACTCCATTGATTTCAGGTGGGGGTTGCAACGGAAAGGAAAGAAAACGCGCGTCGCCGACAGCGACGGTAATTTTCCTTAAAAATAACACCTAATCGAGTTTTTGCAAATGATTGGCGAAAGAAAAGTGGACAATTCTTGACAAAATCCAAAATCTTTGGACAATTCAGCCAGTTGAATGGAGGGTATGAATTGGGCTTTCCACATTCGGGCCAGGCACAAAAAAGGCTCCTTTCGAGGGGAGCCTTGGGAAGTGGATGCGTGTCTATTGCTGGGGCTGGTCGTCGTTGTTGGTCCGCAGGGCGTCGGCGTCCTGGGCGGCCTGCTGTTCGACCTGCTGCTGCTGCGCGGCGATGGCGCGTGCGTCTTCGGTGGCCTGCTGTTCGGCGCGTTCGCGTGCCTCGGCCTCCGCCTTGGCGCGTTCCTCGGCGAACTTGGCCTCGTATGCGGCGGTGCTGTTGCCGCCGCCCGCGGCGAGTTTGTTGCTGTTGGGGAGGCTGGAGAAGAAGACGTTGACGGTCTTGATCTGCTGGGAGATGCCGAGCTTGTCGGCGATTTCGCCGCGGATGCGTCCTGGGACGGTGTTGCGGAGCAGGACGAGATCGGCGCCAGTGTCGGCCTTGAAATAACAGTCCACGCGGAAGCCGCCGTGGGCTCGGAAGAGCCTGACGCGGTCGAGGTCGATGCCCTTGAGGTCCGCGACGACGCCGTTGAGGAAACTCTGGAGGGCCTTGACCTGGACGGAGAAGGTGCCGTTGGCGTCTTTGACGACGAGGGCTCCGCAGCCGCCTCGGAAGAAGCGGTAGATTTTGAAGATAAGCCAGAGCGCGATGAGGATGACGGCGGCGACGAGGGCGCCGTACCAGAACTCTCGGCTATGCAGGTGGGTGTTGGCGCACTTGAAGAACGCGATGACTTTCTTCATCCCAGAGGCCCCGCCCTCCTGGTTGGCAGCGGCCGCGGTTTGGGCGAATGTGAGGAGATCGATGACTTGCAGCATAGACGAGCCTTTGGGTTCTGGATGAAAGATGCAATGGCGCCGCCGCAGGGGCGGCGCCAGGCCGTGCCGATGGCGTCAGATGTTGTCGGCGGCGGGGGCGGCGGGCGCCTCTTCGGCGGGCTGCTCCGCGGCCTCGGGTTCGGCCTCTTCCTTGGCGACGAGGTCGATGACGGTGACGTCGACGCGTTCGACGGGGGCGCCGATCAGATGCTCGATGTCGTTTTTGACGGCCTGCTGGACGGCGGTGATGGTGGAGGGCAGGTGCACGCCGTAGTAGAGCACGAGGGCGAGGGTGATGGCGATCTTGTTGTTGCTGAACTGGATGTCGATGCTGCTGTCGAAGGAGCGGTCGCTGAAGACGTTCATGAGGTCGCGGATGCCCTTGGGGGCGAAGCGGGCGACGCCTTCGACGGCGAGCACGTCCTTCTTGATGATCTGGGCGATGACGTTGGCGGAGACGCGGATAGCGCCCGCCTGTCCATCGGCGGTGATGGTGAGGCCAGTCGGCTTTTCGAGTTTTTCGGTGCTGGCTTCGTTCTGGTCGCCCGCTTCGAGATTGGGATTGATGTCACTCATGGTGTGGTTTCCTGGTTGGTTTCAAGCGTTGTAGGGGACGGAGGGAAGAATCTGGAGTTGCATTCTGGCAACTGACGGAAATTAATATACCAAGTCTTTTGTCAATTGGCGCGGATGGGCGTGAAAAAAGATGGTGAAAGCGTGGAATCGGCAAGGGTTTCGACGGTTCCAGTGTGGTAGTCGCCTGAGAGGAAGGGGGCGGATTCGAGGATGGTGCGGGCGAAGGGCGCGGTGGTCGGGATGCCGTCGATGGCGAGTTCGCGCAGCGCGCAGCGGGCGCGGGCGATCATCTCGGCGCGGGTGCCGCCGCGGACGATGATCTTGGCGAGGAGGCTGTCGTAGAATGGCGGGACGGTGTATCCAGGGTAGAGGTGGGAGTCGACGCGGACGCCTGGGCCGCCTGGCGCCTGGTAGAAGGAGACGGTGCCTGGCGTGGGGGCGAATGCGCGGGCGGGGTCCTCGGCGTTGATGCGGACTTCGAGGGCGCAGCCGCTGGGGCGGATTTCCTTCTGTGTCCATGGGAGGGGCTGTCCCAGGGCGACCTTGATCTGGGCGGCGACCAGGTCGACGCCGCAGAGCATTTCGGTGACGGGGTGTTCGACCTGGAGGCGGGTGTTCATCTCCATGAAGAAGAACTCCTGGGTCTGCGGGACATAGAGGAACTCGGCGGTGCCGACGCTGCTGTAGTGGACGGACTGGGCGGCCTTGACGGCGGCGGCGCACATCTTCTGGCGCACTTCGTCGGGCAGTACGGGGCAGGGGCTCTCCTCGATGAGCTTCTGGTGGCGGCGCTGGAGGCTGCAGTCGCGGTCGCCGAAGGTGAGCACCTTGCCGTTTCCGTCGGCGAGGAGCTGGATTTCGACGTGGCGCGGGTCGGGGAGATACTTTTCGAGGTAGATGTCGCTGTTGCCGAAGGCCTTCTTGGCTTCGGCGGCGGCGGTCTGGAAGGCTTCGGGGATCTGGTTGGCGTCCTGGGCGACGCGCATGCCCTTTCCGCCGCCGCCCGCGGCGGCCTTGAGGATGACGGGGTATCCGAGGGCTTCGGCGCAGGCGAGGGCGTCTGCGGTGCTGGCGATGACGCCAGGGGAGCCTGGGACGACGGGGACTCCCGCGGCCTCCATGGCGGCGCGTGCGGCGGCCTTGTCGCCGAGGGTGGCGATGGCCTCGGGGCGGGGGCCGATGAAGATGATGTGGCAGTCGTTGCAGACCTCGGCGAAGTGGGCGTTTTCGGCGAGGAATCCGTATCCTGGGTGGATGGCGGTGGCGCCAGTGAGTTCGGCGGCGGCGATGAAGCGGTCGATTTTGAGATAGCTTTCGGCGGCGGGGGCGGCGCCGATGCAGATGGCCTCGTCGGCGACTTTGACGGCGAGGGAGTTTCGGTCGGCCTCGGAGAATGCGACGAGGTGCGGGATGCCGAGGGTGCGGCAGGCGCGCACGATGCGCAAGGCGATTTCCCCTCGGTTGGCGATGAGGATCTTATGCTGCTGCGGCGTGTCCATGAGGTTGCCTAGGCCGTGGCGTCGGGGGTGATCTCGAAGAGTTTCTGGCCGTATTCGACGGCCTGGCCGTTGATGGCGAGGATGCGGGTGACGGTGCCTGCGGTCTCGGCCTTGACCTCGTTCATGACCTTCATCGCCTCGACGATGCAGACGACGGTGTCGGGCTTGACGACATCGCCCTCGGCGACGTAGGCGGGGGCGTCGGCGGCGCTGGAACTGTAGAAGGTGCCAGGCATGGGCGCGGTGATGAAGCGGGTGGCGGGCGCGGCGGGCGGTTCCGCGGGCGGCTCGGCGGGGGCGGCCTTGGCGGGAACGGG
>JAEEXV010000294.1 GCA_016287975.1 Lentisphaeria bacterium
CGGGTCGGCTGCTGGTGGAGAGCGACTGGCCAGGGCGGCTGACGCCGCCTGAGTGCGCGCGGGTCGTTTCGCGGCTGGCGGAGGTGCGCGGGGAGGAGCCGGAGGCCGTCGCGGCGGCCGCCGCGCGCAACTGGAGACGGCTTTTCGACGGGAGGACGGGCGATGGGCGAGACGCGTGACCGAATCGAGCTGCCTGGATGGTACTACCAGAACTTTGACGCGGACTTCGCGCGGGAGGTGCCTGCGGAATCGTACGGCGGCTGGAAAAAGTGCGCGGCGCTGCCGTTTTCGCTGCGTCATAGCGCGCTGGTCGTGATGCACGCATGGGACTGCAAGGCGCCAGGCGAGTATCCAGGCTGGGAGCATGCGGTGGAATACCTGTCGAGGGCGCGGGGGATTCTCGCGCGGGAGTTCCCGCCGATTCTGGCGGCCGCGCGGAGCGCGGGGCTGCGCGTCGTGCATGTGGTCGGCGGCGGGAACTACTACCAGGGGCTTGCCGCCTATCGCGCAATCGCGGCGGCGTGCCCGGAGGAACCGCCGCCAGAGCGGGTGGCGGGGGATGCGGTGTACGCCGAACTCGCGGAGTTCCGCCGCGCGCATGTGCATCCAGGGCGGCACAACGAGGCGGACATCGACGCCAGCCGAAAGGTGCGTGACTTCGCGCCCGAGGCGCGCCCCGAACCAGGCGAGGCGATTGCGGCGACAACCGCGCAGCTCTTTCGGATTTGCCAGGGGCACGGGGTCAATCATCTGGTGTATATCGGCTTCGCCATCAACTGGTGCCTGCAGATGTCGCCGTGCTGCATGATCGAGATGCTGCGGCACGGGCTGTTGTGCTCGACCATCCGCGAGGCGACGACGGCCGTCGAGAACCGCGAAAGCGCCCGCACGGAGACCGCCAAGAACATGGAGCTGTGGAAGGTCGCGCTGCAGTTCGGGTTCGTCTACGAGGCCGCCGACTTCATCGCCGCTTTGCGGAAACCGTGATTCCCGCGGCGAAATCTGCCGCGTCCCCGATGCGCTGGATGGACTTGGCGATTATATTAACTCATTATGCCTGAATTGCCGGAAGCCGAAACTGTCGCGCGGGCGTTGCGGAAAGTGCTGCCCGGGCGCGCCATCACGCAGGTCGAAGTGCGTTCGCCGAAATTGCGCACCAGCCTGGAGCCGCTGAAGACGGCGGGGCTGGAGGGGCGGCGCATCACCGCCGTGCGCCGACGCGGACGCTATGTGGTGCTGGCGCTGGAGGACGGGCGCGGGCTGCTGATGCATCTGGGAATGTCAGGAGTGGTGCGCGTGGAATCGCCCGAGGTGCCGCGCCGCAGGCACGAGCACGTGCTGCTCCATCTGGACAGCGGCCTCTGCTTCCGCTTCGAGGATCCCCGGCGCTTCGGCGCTTTGGAATGCCTGCCGCTGAACGCGGACGGCCTGCCGTCGGCGCTGGACTTCCTGGGGCCCGAGCCGCTCTCGGAGGCCTTCGACGGGGCGTATCTGTTCCGCGCCTCGCGGAAGCGCCGCACCCCCGCGAAGGTGTTTCTGATGGACAACGAGGTGGTGACGGGCGTCGGGAACATCTACGCGACCGAATCGCTCTTCGCGGCGGGGGTGTCGCCGCGGCGCGCGGCGGGTCGGCTGACGCGGGCGCAGTGCGAGGCGCTGGCGTCGGCGGTCAAGGCGATCCTGGCGCGCGCGATAGAGGCGGGCGGCACCACGATCGCGGACTTCCAGGGGGTGGACGGCACGGAGGGGCAGTTCACGCGGGAACTCAGGATCTATGGCCGCGAGG
This sequence comes from Lentisphaeria bacterium, assembly GCA_016287975.1. Next base: position 1,787 of record JAEEXV010000294.1, read on the forward strand.
GGCAGCCGTGCCCTGCGTGCGGCACGAGGCTCAAGGCGGTGCAACTGGGCGGGCGGACATCGTGCTATTGTCCGCGCTGCCAGAAATGAAGCGGGAGAGGCGATGCAGAACGAATCCCTGGACAAATCGATCATCGAACTGGTCTTCGACGCGGCCTCCATCCGCCGCTGGAACGACCAGATCAACCCGATGGACTTCACCGAACTGGACAAGCAGGCCCACAAGATGATCATCGCGTGGGTGCTGGCGCGCTGCGAGAACGACCGGAAGCCCGACAGCATCGACTGGCGGCGGCTGATCGAGGGGTCGCTCTTCGAACTCTTCCAGCGGGTCATCCTGACCGACATCAAGCCGCCTGTCTTCCATCGGATGATGTCGGAGAACGGCCCGCAGGTCAACGAATGGGTGATGAAGGAGCTCTCGGGCCGCATCGACCGCATCCGCGGCGGCTTCGCCCAGCGCATGCGCCGCTATTTCGCCGACGAGGGCTTCGCGTGCGCCGAAAAGCGGCTGCTGAAGGCCGCGCACTACCTGGCGACGCAATGGGAGTTCAACATCCTCTACAAACTGTGCCCGTTCATTCGGGGCATCGAGCAGATCAAGCAGGAGATCGAGGACCAGATCGAGGACCACATCGATCTCATCGGCGTCCAGAAGATCTCGCTGGGGCGGAAGACGTACGGCTTCATCGACCTGTGCGGGCAGCTGCGCTTCCAGAAGCGCTGGTCGCAGTCGCCCCGCATCCCCGCGACCTCCGTGCTCGGCCACATGTACATGGTCGCGACGCTGACCTATCTCGCGCTCTGCGAGACCAGCGCCTGCGACGGTCGTCTCGCCTGCGGCTTCCAGGGCGCGCTCTTCCATGACCTGCCCGAGGCGCTGACGCGCGACATCACCTCGCCGATCAAGAACGGTGTCGAGGGC
>JAEEXV010000295.1 GCA_016287975.1 Lentisphaeria bacterium
CAATGGCATCCCTTTCCGGGCGCCAGCCTGTCTTCGGCGCCCTTCCAGGGGTTCCGCTCGCCGCTTCGCGGCTCGCTCCACCCCTGGCTATGCTCCGACGCCCCCTTGCGGGGGCTTCCCCGGGCGGGAATGCCGCACTTCTCCACGGTCGCCGCGCATTGCCAGATTTCACGAAGTCGCCTTGCTTCCAGAAATGGAGGTTTTACCGACCCTCTTTGGGAACCATAGCACCCGGAAAACATCGCCCGAATGCGGGAATATGCCGCATCGCCCCGCCTCGCGCAGGGCGGAGATTGGCCGGCCGCGCGGGAGCGCGGCCCACCCGTTGCCTCATGCTCCCTCCGCCAGCGCCCATTGGCGCGCCTGGCAAGACCGGCTAAGAGACCATGAATGTCTTGATCTCGAATGGCTTCATGGTGAACTCCGCCTTCCCGTCGCGGAACGGGACGGTCTGGATCGCCCGCCATTCCAGCAGGTCGGTTTCGACGAGCGCGGCGGCGGGGACAGCGCTGTGCAGCACGCATCGGGTTGCCTCGCCGTTGTTTTCCACGATCCGCAGCACATGGCGGGCCTGCTTTTCGGCGCGCTTGACGACCTCCAGGCTGGCGCTGGCGCTTTCGAGGCGGAATGGCGCTTCCGCGGCGGCCTGGTATCCAGTCAGCAGGCAGGGCGGGCGGTTCAGGGCGGCGGCCTGCCGCATGACATCGGAGCGCTGGAGATTTCCCGTGTGGGGCAGCAGGCTGTAGGTGAAGGCATGCCCCCCGCGGTCAGCCTCGGGATCTGGCGAGGCAGGCGACCGCAGCAGCATCAACTCCAGTTCGCCGTGGATGGTGCGATAGCCGTATTTGCAGTCATTGAGCAGCGCCACCCCGTAGTCCGCCTCCGAGATGTCGGCGTATCGCTGTCCGCAGACCAGGAACTTCGCCTTTTCCCAACTGGTGTTGGTGTTCATCGGGCGCTTGAGCGTGCCATACTGGATGTCGAAGGAGGCCTCGCTGGCGAAGATCCCCACGGGGAAGGCAACCCGCAGCAACTTGTGCTCCTCCCGCCAGTCGACTTCGGTGTGGAAGTCCAGCCGCTTCGAGCCAGAGCATAGCGTGACGCGCTGCGCGATCCTCGACTGCCCGATGCACAGTTCGATCTCCAGGCTGCCGAACACCGCCCCCGTGACGGCCGCGGAGACGGCGGCCTCGCGCGGCCGCCACTGGCGCTCGTCGTCCATGGTGACGTCGACATCCCATGCGTCGAAGGAATTCGGCATGTCCTCCTGCAAGGTGAACACATTGCCGCGGCGGCCTTCAGGCAGCACCTCCCGCCCCGCCTCCTTGTCGAAGGCGGAGCAGAGTTCGCCCCGCGAATTGAACTCGTAGCGCACCAATTGGTTTTCCAGGATCCAGCCGCCCTTCCCCGCCTTGGCGGGCCGTCCTTTCCCGCCTCGGCGGATCGTCGCGACGGAACTGGCGGGGAGATGCACGAGCGCGACCTGTCCGCCTGGCGTCTCCTGCACCGGCGACGTGTGTCCGTCGGGCGAGACCACCTGGCGGCCCTTCCAGGCGGCGGGGACCTGCACGGCGCCGACATACGGCCATGGCAGCGAGTTCACCGCCAGAACCGCGCCCTGGTTCGGGGTTCCCAGTCGCGGCAGGCGCTCCACCGTCAGCCGCCACACCTGCTCCAGCAGGGCCGCGTGCTCCTTTTCCGTGTCCTCATAGACCATCCGTATGGAGCTGCCAGGGAGGATGTCGTGGAACTGCAGGGTCAGCATCCGCTTCCAGATCCGATCGAGTTCCGCGACGGGGTATTCCCCCAGGGGCAGCGCGGAGGCGATGAACTCCAGCGCCGCGAGCGACTGTTCCAGGCGGCGGTTGTTCCACTTGGTCTTCGCCTGCGTGGTCAAGGTGCCGCGGTGCATCTCCAGATACAGTTCGCCCTTCCAGACGGGCAGCCTCTCCTGCACCTTCTCCAGTTTGCGGAAAAACGCCCTGGCCTTCCCGAACTTGTAGCGCGGGCAGCCTTCCAGATTCGCGATGCGCCGCGCCCATTCCAGATGCTGCTCCGAGGGGCCGCCGCCGCCGTCGCCGATGCCGAAAAGACTCATCATCATCGGCGCGACATCGGCCTCCGTGCAGTTGTCCTGCGCCTTGATCACGGCATGCGGCGCGCACATGGCATTGTAGGTGTCCTCCGGAGGGAAATGCGCGAGCACCCGCGAGCCGTCGATCCCCTGCCACACGAACGAATGATACGGGAAGCGGTTGAACTGGTTCCAGGAGATCTTCTGGGTCAGGAAATAGTCGCAGCCTGCCTTGCGGATGATCTGCGGCAGCGTCGCCGCATAGCCGAAGACATCGGGCAGCCACAGGCTCTTGACCTCCACGCCGAACTCGTCCTTGAAGAAGTTCTTTCCATGGAGGAACTGCCGCACCAGCGATTCGCCGTTGGCGAGGTTGCAGTCCGCCTCGACCCACATGCCGCCCTGGAGTTCCCAGCGGCCCGCCTTCACCGCCGCCTGGATGCGGCGGTACAGTTCAGGATAATGCTCCTTCATGAAGGCGTAGAGCACTGGCTGAGATGCCCCGAAGACATAGCCAGGGTAGTTTCGGATGTTCGTGAGCTGGCTGCTGAAGGTGCGCGCCGCCTTCCGAATGCTCTCCCGCATGGGCCACAGCCATGCGACATCGATGTGGGCGTGCCCGATGGCGGTCACCTCGACGGCGGACTTCATGGCGGGACGCGCCAGCAGCGGCGCCAGAACGGCGCGCGCCTCCGCCGCATTCGCAGGGTCATAGGCGTACACGTCGACCGCGCGGTTCAGGGCCGACAGCAACTGGAGCCGCCGATAGTCTCCCTCGGGCAGGCTCCCGCAGAGGTCGAAGAGCACGCTGAAGTCATAATAGAGCCCCCAGGCCTCCTCCTGGAAAAGGCCGACCCGCATGGTGCGGATCTCCACCGCCATGGAGCCTTTTGGGTCCCCAGTCCCGTGGGATGTGCCGAACAACTCGTAGGCCGAGGCCTCGATCCACAACTCCAGCCGCCCATTCCGCAGCCGCGCGGGGTCGGGGAAAAACAAGTCCTTCGTGTATGTTTCATTGAACGCGGAACGGGAGGTCAGCGACCATTCCGGCACGCCGTCCTCGCCATAGACCAGCGCCTCGCCCGTGAACAGGAGTTCGCACGCCAGCTTTCGGGACTTCCAACGGGAGGGCACCTTCGCGGAAAGATGGAACCATCCGCTGTCCCAGGGCTTCCCCCAGGTCTGCCCGACCGCAATCGGGCGGTAGTCCAGCTTCAGCCTGTCCTCGTATGGAGTGAACCCCTCCTCCAGCGCGAACTCGGCCGTGAAATCGACCGCCTCGCCCATGCGATGGGAATGGATGCGCTTCAGAAACTCGCGGCAGCGCAACGTGTAGAATCTGATCTCTTCTTTCAGCATGAAAAATACCTCGACACCGCCTGACAAAAGGAGCGCACTGGGGGACAAGCGCGAAAACGACGTGATAATGTAACACCGAAATCCCCGTCCTCCCGAATCAAGATCCACCTCCTTGGATTATATTGTCGCAAGATTCCAGTCACGCGCGACTGTCTTCGTCGTTCTTCATTTCTCCCTTGCCCTCCATGCTGAAGCGCCTCCTCACCACCATCATGTTCAGTTTTTTGATACTTGCCGCCGCAGAAGAGTCGGTCCATCCCATCGCCACCCCCGACACGGCGAGGCGCTACCGCATGGCGAAGGCGGACGCGACGGTCAAGGCTCCTGGCTACGACCGCTCCATGCTCTGGGAGTTCAGCCGCAGCCCCAGGGTGACAATCACGCCCTTCCCCGCCGACTTCCTCCATTTCGGAGGCACCCAGAACAACGCGCTGGAACTCTGGCTCCACGAGGAACGCCCACAGGACACCGCCATCATCCTGTTCATCGGCTCCGAGAACACAGGCACCAAGGACGAGGACTACTACAGCCTTCGGATTCCGCTGGACTTCACTGGCTGGAAGCGCCTGGTGATCCCCTTCGCGGAGATGACCGCAAACCGCGACCCGCTCGGCTGGGAACGGATCACGCGCCTCACGCTCCATGCCAAGGGCTGGAGCCTGCCTTTCCGCCCCGAGGCCAGCCTCCGAATCGGACGCATCGGCCTCCTGGCGGCGCACCTGCGCCCTGGCCCGCGCCTCCAGGACGAGGAGTTCTACCGCGCCCTGAACCTGGAACTCCCAGGCCTGGAGCAGACCCGCGCGGCCGTCCAGCGCGGCGACTATGCAGCCGCCGAACATTGCCTCGCGGAATACTTCCGGCGGCGGGCCACCCCGCGCTGGAAAATCCGCTGGCAGGTCATGCCGTCCCCCGCGCGCCGTCCAAAGCGCTTCGACACCACGAAGGCGGACGCCGTCGTGAAGCACCTGCTCACCAGCGTGGGCGTCCCCCACCAGTTCGGGGAGCGCATCGACTGGTCGATCAACCCGACGAAACTTCAATACCGCGAGTGGACCTGGCAGTTGAGCCGCCATGCCTGCTGGAAGGCCTTGCAGGAGGCCTACTGGGCGACGGGCGACGAAATCTACGCCAGGGAGTTCAACGACCAGATGATCGCGTGGGTGGAGGACAACCCCAGCCCCGCCACCCACTCGGGCAACCTGGCGGGTTCGCGCTGGCGCACCATCGAGACGGGCATCCGCACCCTCGGCGCCTGGCCGTCGTGCTTCTTCGGCTTCCTCTCCTCGCCCAGTTTCACGGACCACGGCATCGTCACCATGCTCAAGTCCTTCTACGAGCACGGCTGCCATCTGCGCCGCCATCCGACCAGGGGCAACTGGCTGGCGATGGAGATGAACGGCCTCTTCGCCACCGCGGTCCTCTTCCCAGAATTCCGCGACGCCGACGAATGGCGCCGCTTCGCACTTGAAAAACTCTATGCCGAAATGGAGATCCAGGTCTATCCCGACGGGGCGCAGACGGAACTGGCGCCTGGCTACCACGGCGTCAGCCTGAACTGCTTCCTCAATGTGGCCGACCTCGCGGCCCTCAACGGCATCCAGCTGCCCGCCGACTATCTGGACCGCCTGGAGAAGATGTTCGAATACTATGTGAAGATCGCCATGCCAGACCTGCGCATGCCCGCCTTGAACGATTCAGGCTGGGGCAGTGTCACGGGAAGGATGCAGGCTGGATACAAGCTCTTCCCCAGGCAGCGGCACTTCCAGTATCTCGCCTCGAAGCGCGCGCACGGCGCCCCGCCGAATTTCACCTCCGCGTGGATGCCCTACGCAGGCTGGGCGATCCTCCGCTCGGGCTGGGGTCCCCGCGACGCCTATCTCCACTTCGACGCGGGCCCCTTCTCCACTGGGCACTCCCATGAGGACAAGTTGAGCTTCGTCATCCACGCCAAGGGCAGCCTGCTCCTCACCGAAGGCGGCGTCTATGCGTATGACACTTCCCAATGGCGCCGATACGTCCTCTCCTCCTACGCCCACAATCTCACCCTCGTCGACGGAATGCAGCAGCACCGCCGCGTCAAAGACAGGCGCTTCGAAAGAGTCGACACCCCCCTCCCCAATGTCTTCCTGACCAATGCGACATACGATTTCGCCGAGGGCTGGTTCAACGAAGGCTACGGCCCCGACAACGACACCTCCGTCACCCACTACCGCGCCTTCCTCTTCGTCAAGCCCGACTTCTGGGTGATGTTCGATATCTTCACCCCGAAGGACGACCGCACGCACACCTACGAGACCATCTTCCATCTGGAGAACAAGGAGGCCTCCGTCGACCGCGCGTCGCTCGCCGTCACGGGCACAGACGCGCGCCGCGCCAACCTCGCGATCCTCCCCGCCGCGCGGGAGGGCCTCTCCGTCGCCGTCGTCAAGGGACAGGAGAAGCCCGTGGTCCAGGGATGGGTCCCCGCAGAGGGCTATGAGGTGCGACCGATCCCGACGCCCGTCTACACCCGCACCGCCGCAGGCCAGATCGTCGAGCCATACGTGCTCTGGCCGCTCGCCCCAGGCGAACCCAGCCCCGTGCGCGGAGTGGACTTCGCCGACCGCACGCTGACCGTCCGCCTCGCGGACGGCACCGTCCATCGCTTCACCCTGGAACTCGCGGGCGCCCGCATCGCCTCGATCCAATGGAACGGCCAGCGGATCCAGGTGCGCCGGGCTGGGGGAAGGGGCGCCCGCGCGTCGGCTATTCCATCCGCACGAAGACCTTGAGCGAAGCGCTCTTCCAGTCCTTGGCGAGATTCTTCATGAAGGTCCAGTCAGGCTGTCCCGCGGTGTTGTTGCCGAGGCCGAAGTCTGCCGTGCCCTGCTGCGAGAAGTGGTTGTAGGCGAAGAGCGTGGTCTTCTGCGCGAAGAGGTGGATCTGCATCGAGCCGTAGCCGCGCTGGGGATTGCTGCGGGTGTCGTCCCAGTCGTATTGCGTGCCTGCGCCAGGGAGCCTCAGCGCGGGAGTGTTCGCGTAGTTGTCGGGCCAGAACTCGATGTTCCTGGCCAGGGACGGTCTCGCCGATGGCCACCCGCAGCACGGCGCGGTAAAGGTAGATCTAGCCGAAGCGTCTGCAGTCGGCTTCGAAACACTTGAGACGGTCAAAGGTCTTGAGGTCCACGATGCCGTGTCCGACGGAGAACCAGTCCAGGCGTATCTGGCATGGGACGCCGCAGTACTCGGCGCGGACGGTCGCCTCGGACGAACTCGCGCCTTCTGTCTCTATAGCGTCTTTTCTGAATCCGCCACTTGAGCAAGAAGCCGAAAGACGGTCATCGGGCACTGAATGATTATTTGTGCCAGAGTCCAGACGAGTCGATTAAGTAGCACATTCCTTGCCCCTTTCGTGGTTCTTCCCCCCTGCGAAGTTTATAGTCAAATCTTACATCCTGTCTTGGGAAACGATCATATCGCTCATCAAGAGCCTGGCAAAGTGAATGATAATCCTTGCAGGCGAGCAGAGAGCCAGGCTTGTCGACAAAGATCCGGAGTTGGTAATTGTCTCCGTCGTGCACAAGGAATACGGCGATGTCTCCGCGGAAATTATAAGGCAGGCCAAAATCACAGGCGTCAAACTTCATTATGTTTTCCCCATTGGACGATATGCCTATCTCCACGCGGCTCAATGGCCCCCAGGATATGTCATTGCGTCGCCAAAGCAGTTCCCCCTTCGCCCCTTGATAAACATCCCGTTCATTCCGTTGCTTATCGGAGCGCTTTCCGTTCTCGGATGTAATCGGCATATAAAATCCTCCGCCAATCCCAATACTAAAACCACGTGTTATTTCATATTCCTCTGGAATGTCACGCGTCAGAAAGATAATATTGCTTACGCAGTGCTCGTCTTCCCGCTGAAGCGAATAGATGAATTTTTCTCCATTGTCATTAAAATCCTGCTGGTCGCCAAGATACACCTTCAAAAGATACTCATCGTCATAGTTTTCCTCGTTCTCCTCGAGCATGGTGACTGTTCTTGCCTTGCAGCCTATGCCGTGGCCATAATCCTGTAATTTCACTCTGTCTATACTGGCAATATCACCTTTTTGGCCTAAAAACTCTTTCCTGGTGAGCAGCAATAGAATCTTTCCGTCAAAGAACCAGGGAAGTCTGATGGAAGCAGCCAGTGAATGATGTTTTCCGCCTTCGTCGTCAAATTCCACAAATGCCTTGGTCGGATGCTTTGGAGCAATGTAAAAGCCATAGGAAAAATGACATCCAGGCCGAAGTTCCCTGTGTTTCCAAGTTATACCAGATGGGCATAAGGAAAACTGAAAGTTTTTAACAGCAGGCACAACTGTTCCTCCTGTGCAGACTGTCCAGGATGAACATCCAGTTGCAAGCGCAAGCATCGCCAGAAGCAGGCATGTAATCAATGCCTGTCTAATGTGAGTTCTTAGCCTTGATTCGGTTTCAACGCTAATCATCAACGACCTCCCAATGACCGCTGTACCCGCTGCCAATGTATTTGACGTTTTGCATTTTAGCAATGCGGCGTTTTAAAGTCATTGACAACATGGGTGCCCGCATCGCCTGGATCCGCTGGAACGGCCAGCGGATCCAGGTGCGCCGCTCTGGGGGAAGGGGCGCCCGCGCGTCGGCTATTCCATCCGCACGAAGACCTTGAGCGAAGCGCTCTTCCAGTCCTTGGCGAGATTCTTCATGAAGGTCCAGTCAGGCTGTCCCGCAACGTTGTTGCCGAGGCCGAAATCCGCCGTGCCCTGCTGCGAGAAGTGGTTGTAGGCGAAGAGCGTGGTCTTCTGCGCGAAGAGGTGGATCTGCATCGAGCCGTAGCCGCGCTGGGGATTGCTGCGGGTGTCGTCCCAGTCGTATTGCGTGCCTGC
>JAEEXV010000296.1 GCA_016287975.1 Lentisphaeria bacterium
GACCGTGCATGAGGAGACGCGGGCGCTTCTGGAGGCGGTGTTGGCCTCCGGCAGACCCGCCGTGCTGGATGCCGACGCGTTGAATTTGCTGGCGCGGTATCCGGAGGCCTGGTCGGCGAAGAGCGCGCCAGTCGTGCTGACGCCGCATGCGGGCGAATATGAGCGCCTGCGGCAGGCCTTCGGGCTGCCCGAAGCGCGGGGGCGCGCGGAGGCCGCGCTGGCGCTGGCGGCGCGGTTGGGCGCGGTCGTGGTGCTCAAGGGCGCGCGCACCGTGGTCGCCACGCCAGAGGGGGACGCGACCTGTAATCTGAGCGGCTGTCCCGCGCTGGCGACGGCGGGGGCTGGTGACGTGCTGACTGGTCTGACGGCGGCGTTCCTGGCGCAGGGGCTGGCGGCTCCCGAGGCCGCGCGCCTCGCGGTCTTCCTGCATGGCCGCGCGGGCGAGAGCCTCTCCCTGCCGCGCGGACAGCACGGCTTCATCGCGGACGATTTGCCGCGCGAAGTGGCGGCGCTGATGCGGACGCTGTAGAAGCGCGCCTCCGCCGCAGGGCACAGTCGCTCAGCGGTCAATCGGTCGGGAGGGCGGCCATGCGGTGGTATTCCTGGAGGGAGCAGACGTCGACGCGTCCCGCGTCGACGACGGAGTTGACGAGCCCCTCGGTGGCCATCTGGAGGGCGGCGGTGGTGGTGGTGATGGGGAGGCCGAACTCGATGGCGAAGGAGCGCATTCTGGCGCCGTCGTCGCCTGGTGCGGGGATGTTGACGATCCAGCCGATCTTGCGTTCGAGGATGAGGTCGCGCAGATTGGGGCGTCCCGCGGCGAGGCGGAAGACGGCGTGGGACTGGATGCCGTTGGCGTAGAGGAGCTCGCCCGTGCCTGCGGTGGCGTAGAACTCGAAGTCGTGCTTGGCGAGCTGGCGCAGGAAGGGCAGGGCGGCCTGCTTGTCGGCGTCGCGGATGGAGAGGAAGACCCCGCCCGAGCGGGGGATGCGGTTGCCTGCGGCGTCCTGGGACTTGAGGTATGCGTTGGCGGCGTCGGAGTCGATGCCCATGACCTCGCCTGTGGACTTCATTTCGGGGGAGAGGGTGATGTCGACGCCAGGGAACTTGGCGAAGGGGAAGACGGCCTCCTTGAAGGCGGAGTAGGGGATTTTCGGGGACTGGGTGAAGCCGATCTCCGCAAGCGTCTCGCCAGTCATGAGGCGGGCTGCGTATTTGGCGAGGGGGGCTCCGATGACCTTGCTGGCGAAGGGGACGGTGCGGGAGGCGCGGGGGTTGACCTCGATGACGTAGAGCGTGCCGTGCTGCACGGCGAACTGGATGTTCATCAGGCCGACGACGTGGAGCTCGCGGGCCAGGTCGCAGGAGGCCTGGCGGATCTCCTCCAGCACGGCGGGGGAGAGGTCGCGCGGGGGGATGGAGCAGGCGGAGTCGCCGGAATGGATGCCCGCCTGCTCGACATGCTCCATGATGGCGCCGATGACGGTGGAATGGCCGTCGGAGAGGCAGTCGACGTCGAGTTCCTGGGCGTCGCTGAGGAACTTGTCGATGAGGATGGGATGGCCCTCGGAGATGCGGGTGGCCTCGGCCATGTAGGAGAGCATGGCGGCCTCCTCGGTGACGATGGCCATCGCGCGCCCGCCCAGCACGAACGACGGCCGCACCAGCACGGGGTAGCCGATTTCGGCGGCGATGCGCCGTGCCTCGTCGGCATCTTTGGCCATTCCGCTGGCGGGCTGGCGGACGCCCGCGGCCTTGGCGATGCCCTTGAAGATGCCTCGGTCGTCGGCGGCGTCGATGTCGGCGGGCGGCGTGCCGATGATTTTGACGCCTGCGTGTTCGAGGGCGGTGGCGAGGTTCAGCGGGGTCTGGCCGCCGAGCTGGACGATGACGCCGTCGCACTGCTCGCGTTCATAGACATTGAGGACGTCCTCGAAGGTGAGCGGCTCGAAGTAGAGGTGGTCGGCGGTGTCGTAGTCGGTGGAGACGGTTTCGGGGTTGGAGTTGACCATGATGGTCTCGAAGCCTGCCTCCTTCAAGGCGAATACGGCGTGGACGCAGCAGCAGTCGAACTCGATGCCCTGGCCGATGCGGTTGGGGCCGCCGCCGAGGATCATGATCTTGCGCTTGCCAGAGTTGGAGTGGACTGGCTCGTCGTATTCGGCGTAGGTGGAGTAGTAGTACGGGGTGGAGGCGGCGAATTCGCCCGCGCAGGTGTCGACGGTGCCGTAGGCGGGGAGGATGCCCAGTTCCTTGCGGCGCGCGCGCACGTCGAGTTCGCCGCGGCGGAGGGCGTAGGCGAGCTGCCGGTCGGAGTATCCGAGTTCCTTGGCGCGGCGCAGCGTCTCGGGGGTGTCGTCGACGGCGTCCTCGAAGGCGGCGAGTTCGGCGAGTTTGCGCAGATAGAAGAGGTCGATGCCAGTGAGGTCGCGGATCTTCTCCAGCGGCCAGCCGCGGCGGAGGGCGGCGTGGAGCACGTAGACGCGCTCGGCGTTCGGGCGGGAGAGCTCGGCGGCGATGGCGTCGTCGGGCATTTCCTCGAAGGGCGCCTGCTTGGGTTCGAGGCCGAATCCGAAGTGCCCCGTTTCGAGGGAGCGGATGGCCTTCTGGAAGGCCTGGCTGAAGTTGCGCCCGATGGCCATGGCCTCGCCGACGGCCTTCATCTGGGTGCCGAGGGTGGAGTTGGCGGCGGGGAACTTCTCGAAGGTGAACCGCGGCATCTTGACGACGACGTAGTCGAGGACGGGCTCGAAGCAGGCGGGGGTGTTCCTGGTGATGTCGTTCTTCAGTTCGTCGAGGGTGTATCCGACGGCGAGGAGGGCGGCGATCTTGGCGATGGGGAAGCCCGTGGCCTTGGAGGCGAGGGCGGAGGAGCGGGAGACGCGGGGATTCATCTCAATGATGAGGCGCTCGCCCGTCTGGGGATTGACGGCCCACTGCACGTTGGAGCCGCCGGTCTGGATTCCGATGGCGCGCATGACGCGCAGCGTGTCCTCCCGCATCGC
>JAEEXV010000297.1 GCA_016287975.1 Lentisphaeria bacterium
CTCGCCTGGCGCCGCCGCATCCCCGTGCAGGAGCGCGACCGCGGGGACTTCGCCGTCCCCGCCCCACGCCACCAGCAGTCCAGGCGTGGCCGCGCCGCCGTTCCGCGCCGCGAGGAAGCTCCCCGCCAGCACCGCCAGCATCAGCGCCAGCGCCATCCCCCCCTGATGCGCACGCAGCCACCCCATGGCCTCAGATGTGGCGGATGAGGCCCGCGACCACCCCCTGCACCTGCAGATTGTCGAGGGGCACGAAGCGCGACTGGAACTGCGGGTTGGCGGGGCGCAGCTCCCACTGCCCGCGCGTCAGATAGATGTATTTGACGGTCACCTCGTCGTCAATCAGCGCGATCACGATGTCGCCGATCTTGACCGCGGCGGTCTTCTGCGCGATCAGCAGATCCCCGTCGAAGATCCCCGCGTCCCGCATGCTCTCCCCCTGCACCGTCAGCGCGAAGAGCGGCGCGCCCGTGGTGCAGTTCGGCAGCAGGCTGGGGTCCAGCGTGACATAGCGCTCGATGTGCTCCTCCACCTCCCCAGGCACCCCCGCCGAGATCCGCCCCAGCACAGGAATCGACAGGCTCATCGAGAAATGGTGCACGGGATTGTTGTTCCACCCCATCGAGATGCTCCGCGCCTTCGAGGTGCGGTGAAGCAGCCCCTTGCGCTGCAAAGCCTTCACATGCGCGAACGCCGTCGCGGGCGTCACCTGGAAATGCTGGCTGATCTCATTGATCGTCGGCGCCATCCCCTGCTGCTGCCCGAAGAAGTTGATGTAGTCCAGCACCTCTTTCTGCTTGTCGGTTATCCCTTTCATGGTCGTAATTGGCGAATCTCTGTTTGCGAGTAGTCCAGTTTTCTGCAAAAAACACTGTATTACTTTAATGCCGGAAATCATTTTGTCAAATGAATATTTAACAAAAAATCGTCTCCTGGACAGGCTGGCGGCCGCCCCGTGACGCCGACCCGCATTTTCGCACTATAGTACAAAGAAAGCGCGCGGCAATTCCGCCCCGCCGTCGACTTTTCCGGGAAATCTTTCATGTCGCACTGGAAAAAAAACATTGCAGCGTTTATATTATGTCTTCCCGCCGTGCTGTGGGCGCAGGAACCATCGCGCGACCTGGCGCAACTGCTCCAGGAAGCCAGGGTGCTGAACGAGGCGCTGCGCGCCGAGAACCTCCGCCTCCAGCGCGAAGTCACCGCGCGGGACGAGGAACTCCGCCAGCTGCGCTCGCGCTACGCGGCCCTCCTCGTCGACACCGACCGCCGCGCCGCCGAACTCACCGGGCTTGAACTCGCGGCCGCACATCTGCTGCGCGGCGAGGGCGAGTTCAAGCCCGCCGAGGGCAACGCCTCCGAACTGCTCGAAGTCCTCGCCCTCACCCGCCGCAGGATGCTCGCCTTCTCGCAGACCTTCGCCGACCACGAGACCAGGATCGGAGCCATCCTCGACGCCTGCTCCCCCAGCGACGCGCTCCGCCAGCAGGCCCAGGACAGTTTCAGGCTCCTCCGAAAAGGCGTCGAAAACTGCCTCCAGCCGCTCACCCTGGCCACCGCGCCAGCCGCCACCGCCAACTCAGGCAGCTGCGCCATCCTCCTCTGCGACCCCGCCACCGCCATCGTCATCCTCGACCGAGGATTCCTCAACGGCGTGCGCGTCGGCTCCGACTTCATCCTCCGACAGGCAGGACAGGTCGCCGCCAGGCTCAAGGTCGTCGACTGCCGCCCGCTCCACGCGGCGGCCATCGTCTCCGAAGGCGACTTCAAGAAACTCGTCCCGGGGACACTGCTTCACCGCGAGCAGACGCCCGCCGCGAAGTAGCCCCACATCCCAGCCGATTTCACTCCAGATCCCGTCCGGACACGAGGGCATGACCCGCGGATGGAACGGATGTGCGCCGTGGCGATATAAGCCATACCCGCACGTCAGGAGCGGCACCCCAGCGGCAAGCCACCCCAGGCGCGGCACCCCCCTTTTACCGCTTTTTTGTCCGTCATCCCCCCGAACCAACAGGAAACCAACATGGAAAAGATCGCCATCTCGAAGTATGTGCGGATCTCCCCGTTCAAGGCGCGCCAGGTCAGCCGCCTGATCCAGGGAAAACCCGCCGTCACTGCTTTGAACACCGTGGCGCTGATCCCGCGCAAGGCCGCGCGACTGATCGAAGCCACCCTCAAATCCGCCGTCGCCAACGCGGAAAACGCCGACAACGACCCCGTGGACCGCTCCCGCCTCTTCGTCAAGGAAGCCACCGTCGGGGAAGGCCCCACCATGCGCCGCTTCCTCCCTAAGTCGCGCGGGTCCGCCGGACGCATCCGCAAGCGCACCAGTCACATCCGCATCATCGTCACCGACGAGAAGATCTAATCAGGAGTTACCACCGTGGGTCAAAAAGTTAATCCAATCGGATTCCGCATCCCGGTCCGCAAGGACTGGAAATCCCGCTGGTTCGCCCGCAGCAAGGAAAAGGACGAAGGCGCCAACCGCTCCTTCGGCGACCTCCTCCAGGAAGACCTGCGCATCCGCGAACAACTCGACAAGGTGCTGAAGAACGCATCCGTCTCCAAGATCCTCATCGAGCGCTTCGGACGCCGCGTCCGCATCACCATCTACACCGCGCGACCCGGCATCGTCATCTCCGGGCACTTCGACGAGCCCAACGACAAGCGCGCCCCCAAGCCCGCCCCCGCCGACAACAAGAACGAGAAGCGCGGCGCAGGCCTCGACGCCATCCGCGAAAAGCTCAAGGACATCACCAAGGATGAGGAAGTCCTCGTCGATGTCAAGGAAGTCCGCGCCCCCGAGGTCGATGCAAAGCTCGTCTCCGAGTCCATCGCCCAGCAGCTCGAACGCCGCGTCGCCTTCCGCCGCGCCATGAAGCGCGCCATGCAGACCGCCATGGAAAAGGGCGCCGAGGGCATCCGCATCCGCTGCGCAGGCCGCCTCAACGGCGCCGAACTGGCGCGCACCGAACAATACAAGGAGGGCAAGGTGCCCCTGCACACCCTCTCCGCCAATGTAGACTACGGTTTCACCGAAGCCCACACCCTCGCCGGCCTGATCGGCATCAAAGTCTGGATTTGCAAACCCTCAAACTGGGAGGAAATCAACAATGCCACTAATGCCAAAACGCGCAGAGCACCGAAAGGTTCAGCGGGGCGCCCGCGCCGGAATCGCGACGCGCAATAACAAACTCGACTTCGGTGACTTCGGTCTCCAGGTCCTCGACCGCGCCTGGCTCACCGGCGCCCAGATCGAGGCCGCACGTGTCGCCGCCACCCGCCGAATGGACCGCCGCGGCCAGATCTGGATCCGCGTCTTCCCCGACAAGCCGGTCTCCAAGAAACCCCTCGAAACCCGTATGGGTAAGGGAAAAGGCGCCCCCGAATACTGGGTCGCCGTCATCCGGCCAGGCAACATGATCCTCGAAGTCTCCGGCTGCTCCGAAACCGTCGCCAAGGAAGCCCTGGCCCTCGCCGCCAGCAAACTCCCCATCCGCTGCCGGTTCCTCTCCCGCTACGCCGCGGTCTAATCCACACGCGAGTCGGAGGAGGCGCCGAAATACCATCCAGGCCCCCCTCCGATCCGCCTGACACACAGGACTTGTTGACCATGAAAGCAAAGGAAATCCGTCAGAAGACCGACGAGGAGATTGTCCAGCAACTCCGCGAAAGCCGCTCCGAAATCTTCAAACTCCGCCTGGAACACCAGACCGGACAGCTGAAGAACAACGCACGCATCGGAGTGCTTCGCAAGGACATCGCCCGCCTGCTCACCGAACAGCACGCCCGCGCCCTCAAAGCACAGGCCAACTAACAGAAGGTGCGATTCAAGATGTCAGAAGATACCCAGAAAACCCAGGACGCCGCCGAGGCCCCCGTGCGCGAAAACCACCGCAAGGTCCGCATCGGCATCGTCGTCAGCGACAAGCAGGACAAGACCAGGGTCGTCGCGGTCTCCCGCAAGGCCCAGGATCCCCTCTACAAGAAAGTCGTCAAGGCCACCAGCAAGTACTACGCCCACGACGAGAAGAACGAGTCCAAGGTCGGCGACACCGTCGAGATCATGGAAACCCGCCCTCTCTCCAAGCTCAAGCGCTGGCGCCTCGTCTCCATCATGAAGCACGCGGCGTCCAACTAACCCGCGCCAGCCACAGGAGGATTCACTACCATGATCCAGATGCAGACCCGTCTCGAAGTGGCTGACAACACTGGCGCCAAGCAAATCATGGCGATCCAGGCCCTCGGACAGAACAAGGAATACGCCGAAATCGGCGACATCATCCGCGCCTCCGTCAAAATCGCCCAGCCCCGCGGCATGGTCAAGGCCGGCGACGTCGTCCGCGCCGTCGTCGTCCGCACCGCCAAGAACATCCGCCGTCCCGATGGCTCCTACCTGCGCTTCGACAAGAACGCGGCCGTCATCATCGACGACGCCAACAACCCCAAGGGCACCCGCATCTTCGGCCCGGTCGCCCGCGAACTCCGCGACAAGAACTTCGCCAAAATCATCTCGCTCGCCCCGGAGGTGCTCTAAATGAAAAACACGTTCAAGAAAGACGACACCGTCTTCGTGATCTCCGGCGCCGACCGCGGCAAGAGCGGCAAGGTCCTCCGCGTGGACCGCAAGAAAGGCAAGGTCTACGTGCAGGGCATGGCCATGCACAAGAAGACCATCCGCCGCAGCCAGGACAAGCCCCAGGGCGGCATCATCGACGTCGAGGGTCCCATCGACATCTCCAACGTCATGAACGAGGACTGCTACCGCGCACGCCGCGCCAAGGTCGCCGCCAAGGCCGGGAAAGAGGCATAACCCAAGGGCACGGAAATGATTACCAACTCACTCTTCAAACACTACCAGGAAGATGTCGTTCCGCAGCTGCGCGAAAAGCGCGGCTACAAGAACGCCATGGAGATTCCCAAGCTGGTCAAGGTCGTCCTCAACAGCGGCGTCGGCACCGACAAGGACCGCGAGACGATGCAGGAAGTGGTCGACACCCTCGGCAAGATCACTGGCCAGAAGCCCGTCATCACCAAGACCACCAAGAACATCTCCAACTTCAAACTGCGCGCCGGCATGAGCGTCGGCGTCGCCGTCACCCTCCGCCGAGAGAAGATGTACAACTTCCTCTATCGGCTGATGAACATCGTTCTGCCCCGCGTCCGCGACTTCCGCGGCATCCCCGCCAAGGCCTTCGACGGCGCCGGAAACTACACCTTCGGCCTCGCCGACCAGTCGGTCTTCACCGAGATCGACATGGACAAGGCCAAGCACAACGTGGGCATGAACATCACCATCGTGACCACCGCCAAGACCGATGACGAGGCGCGCGACCTGCTCTCGCTCCTTGGCATGCCCTTTGCCACGAACTGAGGAGAATACTGCAGTGGCTAAAAAAAGTCTGATCGTCAAGTCGCAGAAGACGCCGAAATTCAAGGTCCGCGCCTACACCCGTTGCGAACACTGCGGGCGCGCCCGCGCGGTTTACCGCAAATTCCACCTCTGCCGCATCTGCTTCCGGGAACTGGCCAGCAATGGCATGATCCCCGGCGTGATGAAGGCCAGCTGGTAACCCACAGGGAGGCAAATCTACCATGAGCATGAGTGATCCAATCGCAGATATGCTGACCCGCGTGCGCAATGCCTCGACCGCCAAGCTCCCCACGGTGTCGATGCCATTCTCCAAGATCAAGGCGGCGCTCGCCCAGACCCTCAAGGACACTGGTTTCATCGACGACTTCAAGGTCGATGAACTCGGTCACAACAAGAAGGCGCTGAGCATCACCCTGAAATACAAGGGCAAGAACTCCGCCCCCGTCATCGAGGGCATCCGCCGCGTCAGCAAACCGTCCCGCCGTGTCTACGTCAACAGCACCGAGATCCCCCGCGTGCTGGGCGGCCTCGGCGTCGCCATCCTGACCACCTCGCAGGGCGTGGTCACCGACCGCACCGCCCGCAAGCGCAACATCGGCGGCGAACTGCTCTGCTACGTCTGGTAATCGGCAAACCCACTAACAGAGGAATCGCAGAAGATGTCACGAATGGGAAAAAAGCCGATCCTTCTCGACCCGAAGGTCTCGGTTGAAATCAAGGACGGCAAGATCACCGTCAAGGGGCCGCGTGGCGACCTGTCCATCGCGATCCCCGAGCACATCTCGATCGAAGTGTCCGAGGACAAGAAGACGCTGCACGTGCAGCGCGACAGCGACCAGCGCGAGATCAAGATGAAGCACGGCCTCATCCGCAGCCTCGTCAACAGCATGGCCATCGGCGTGAGCAAGGGCTTCACGATCGAGCTCGAACTCTCGGGCGTCGGCTACCGCGGCCAGGTGCAGGGGCAGACCCTGACTCTGAACCTCGGCTACAGCAACCCCCGCGTGGTCGAAATCCCCTCCAACGTCAAGGTCTCGATGAAAGACCCGACCCACATCACCCTGGAGAGCAACGACAAGCAGGCCGTCGGACAGGCGGCCGCCAACATCCGCGCCAACCGCGTGCCCGACGCCTACCACGGCAAGGGCGTGCGCTACGCGGGCGAGCAGCTCTCCCTCAAGGAAGGCAAGAAGGTGTAATTCCGTGTCCGGCGGACCGCGCCGCCGTGGCGCGCCGCCGGCGTTTCTCCCCCCAGATGACGCTGCAAACCCCGTCTTCAAGCAGGTTTTGTGGCGTCGCCGTCCGCTGGCGGCGCAGCGCAAGCGAGTCGCCTCGGATGCAAGCGGTCTAAACCAGGACGCAATCCAACATGAGCAAACTCACCAAGAAAGAAATGCGGGTGCGCCGCCATCGCCACATCCGCCACAAGGTTTCCGGCACTCCCGAGGCCCCGCGCCTTTGCGTCTGCCGCACCGCGGCCCATATCTATTGCCAGGTGGTCGACGATGTCGCCGGGCATACGCTGGTCAGTTGCAGCACGCACGACAAGGAACTCAAGGGCCAGGGCCTCAAGGCCAACGTCAAGAGCGCCGAGGTCGTCGGCACCACCATCGCGCAGCGCGCGCTGGCCAAGGACATCAAGAAAGTGGTCTTCGACCGCGGCGGATTCCCCTACCACGGCTGCATCCAGGCCGTCGCCGAGGCCGCGCGCAAGGCGGGGCTGGAATTCTAACCCCGTCGGCGAGCCAGTCTAACAACGCAGAAACAGGAGATACCATCCGTGGCGAACGAAATCGATGAAAAGACGGCCGCGACCGCAGCCGCCGAGACTGCTCCCTCCGCCCCCGCCGAGGCCAAGACCGAAGGCGGCGCCCGCCCGCCTCGCGGCGGCCGCGCCCCCGGCATGCGCTCTGGCCGCAGCCGCGACAATGACCGCGACCGCGAAGAGGTCCAGGACGAGTTCGAGGAACGCACTGTCAACGTCAACCGCTCCAGCAAGACCGTCAAGGGCGGCCGCAACTTCTCGTTCAGCGCCCTGATCGTCGTCGGCGACAAGAAAGGCCATGTCGGCATGGGCTTCGGCAAGGCCAACGAGGTGTCCGACGCCATCCGCAAGAGCGGCGAACAGGCACGGCGCCATCTCGTCACCGTCCCGATGTTCGGCTCGACCCTGACCCACCCCGTGTCCGCGCAATTCTGCTCGGCGCGCGTCCTGATCAAGCCGGCCACCCCTGGTACGGGCGTCGTCGCCGGCGGCGGCATGCGTGCCGTGCTGGAACTCGCGGGCGTCCAGGATGTGCTGGCCAAGTCCCTGGGCAGCAACAACCCCGTCAACGTGGTGAAGGCCACCTTCGCCGCCCTCGCGAAACTGCGCAACAAGGCGCAGATGCTGGAAAAGCGCGACATCAAGGCGCTGTAAGGTCGGCGCACCCGCTCACCATTCATTTGGGAGGACAACCCGCATGAAACTCCACGAACTGAAGAACACCTTCAATCGGCAGGCCCGCAAGCGCGTCGGCCGCGGTGACGGCTCTGGCAACGGCCGCTCCGCAGGCCGCGGCGACAAAGGCGCAGGCGCCCGTGCCGGTGCCCGCCGCCGCCCCTACTTCGAAGGTGGCCAGATTCCGCTGATCCGCCGCCTGCCGAAGCGCGGCTTCAGCAACCCCGACCACGTCCTGTTCGAAGTCGTCAACCTCGACATCCTTGAAAAGAACTTCGAGGCGGGCGCGGAAATCAATACGCAGGTGCTGCAAGAGCACGGCCTGCTCAGCAAGCGCGAACTGCCCGTGAAGATCCTCGGCAACGGCGAGGTCACCAAGGCCTTCAAGGTCACGGCCGACCGCTTCTCCGAAACCGCGAAGGAAAAGATCGAGAAGGCGGGCGGCTCCTGCACCGCCACCATGCCCACGCATGAGGAGGCCAAGGCCGCCAAGCACGCGGCACACGTCGCCGCCCACCACAAGAAGGCCGCCAAGGCCGCCGAAGCGACCGCCGACAAGCCCAAGAAGCTCAGCCGCAAGGCTAAGAAGCAGGCCAAGAAGGCGGAGTTCGCCGCCGCCCTCAAGGAACTGGACGCCAAGAACTGACCGTCCATAGGCGGCTCCGTCGCGCCTTGACGGGGTCGCCTTTCGTGCGCCCTCCCATGCCGCAGATCCTTGCGGCACGGGAGGCGCGTCAAGGGGGACCGCCCCCGCCGCGTCATGGCGGCGCGGTCTCCCCCCATGTTTTTTTCTGCAGCCCACCGATTTCCTCCGCTTCCGCCAGTTTCCAGACCTTTTTCCCGTCTGTCCGTCGGCAAACCTCGCCATGGACGGTTACAGTACGGGCTGTTCCTCGCCGACGCCACGGCTTCGTCGGCACCGCTGTTTGCTCACGCCCCGACTTATTCCATAGGGATTGCACATGCTCTCCGCCTACCTGAACTGCTTCAAGATTCCCGAACTGAAAAAGCGCCTGCTCTTCACTTTCGGCATGATCGCCCTGGTCGAACTGACCGCCAGCATCCCGTGCCCTGGCGTCAACCCCGCCAAACTCGCTGAACTCTTCAAGGGCATCAACCAGAACAGCGGCAACGGCGGCATCATGGACATGTTCAACCTCTTCAGCGGAGGCGCCATGGAGCAGTTCGCCGTGGGCGCGCTCGGCATCATGCCCTATATCTCCGCCTCCATCGTGCTGCAGCTCATGACCCCCGTCATCCCCGCCCTCAACAAGATGACCCGCGAAGGCGAATCAGGCATGCAGCAATACAACTTCATCATGCGCGCCCTCACCGTCGTCATCGCCATCGTCCAGGGCGTCATGTTCTCCATGGCCATGGCCAACCCCAGCCGCCTCGGCATGAACGGCGGCGGAGTCGTCGACAACCCAGGCCTCTGGTTCACCATCCAGACCGTCATCATCCTCACTGGCGGCGCCATGTTCATCACCTGGCTCGGTGAGCAGATCACCGAGCGCGGCGTCGGAAACGGCGCATCCCTCATCATCACCATCAACATCATCGGACGCCTCCCTGGCGCCATCGCCACCCTCTACACCCTCGTCTTCGTCGGCGACAGCACTGGTGAAAGCCAGCTCAACATCGTCCACCTCATCATCCTCATCGCCCTCTTCCTGGCCGTCACCGCGGGCGCCATCCTCCTCACCGAAGGCATGCGCAAGGTGCCCATCCGCTACGCCCAGCAGCGCGCGGGCGGCCTCGCGAGCCGCGGCGGCGTCCAGACCACCTATCTGCCGCTGCGCGTCAACTACGCGAACGTGATGCCCATCATCTTCGCGGGCGCCATCCTCTCCTTCCTCTCCATCGCCCTGCGCTACCTGCCGCAGAACAACAAGGTCGTCATCTGGCTGGCCACCACCTTCCTGCGCCAGGGGTCCGTCTGGTACATCCTCCTCTATGCCGTCCTGCTCTTCCTCTTCTCGTTCTTCTGGGTCGCCAACCAGTTCAACCCGATTCAGATCGCCGACGACCTCCAGAAGAACAACGGCTACATCCCCGGCATCCGCCCTGGCAAGCCCACCAGCGACTTCCTCGACCACTCCATGACCCGCATCACCCTCGGCGGCGCCGTCGGGCTGCTCATCCTCGCCATCCTCCCGATGCTCCTCGCCCAGTCCGTCCTCAAGATCCCGCACACCGTCGCGCAGTTCTTCGGCGGCACCAGCCTCCTCATCATTGTCGGCGTCATGCTCGACACCATGCGACAGGTCCAGACCTACCTCATCAGCCACAACTACGACGGGCTGATGTCCAACGGCGGCATCCTCCGCTCCCGCACCAGAGTCTGATCCGACGCAAATCCCCGATCAAAGGCCGCATGCCCCCCAGGGCCTGCGGCCTTTTTGCATCCACGAAACTCCGAATGCGCGCCGAGCCCCGCCGATTCCGCGCCATCGCCCATTTCCCCCGCCGATTCCGCGCCATCGCCCATTTCCCCCGCCGATTCCGCGCCATCGCCCATTTTCCCCGCCCTCGCGCCGCCCCCGCTGTTTTCGCGCCGCCTGCGCCATACACCATTCGCCGCGGTGCTGTGCCGCCGCATTCTTGCGGCGGAAGCCAACCCCCGCATCCGCGCCACCCCGCCGCGACAACCCGCCGATTCCGCGCCATCGCCCATTTCCCCCGCCCCCACGCCGCCCCCCGCTGTTTTCGCGCCGCCTGCGCCATACACCATTCGCCGCGGTGCTATGCCGCCGCATTCTTGCGGCGGAAGCCAACCCCCGCCAGAGCGCAATGGCCCCGGATGTATTCTACCCCTGTGTCTTTGGGTGCGCGGCAAGATATTCGCGCAGCCAGGTCAGGGCGGTTTCGCGGTCGGGGAATGGCTCCTCGAGTTCGCGGTCGGCGGCCGCGCCGAGAACCTGCCTGAAGAAGGGGCCTGGTTTCAGACCGAGTGCGAGGAGATCGTGGCCGTTGAGGGTCGGCTTCGGAGGCCTGGGACGCCGCTCCTCCTCCTCCCACATGGCGACCACCTCGTCGTGCGTCTCCAGCCCCCCGAAGGAGGCCAGTGAATCCAGGCGCACCAGTTCCAGAAGCAACGGGAAGCGCGGCTCCTGCAACTTGCGCCTACGCGTCGCCAGGCGCGCCTCCGTCATCGTCGTGACGCCCATGTGATGGCGCACCAGCCACGCCGCGTTCTCGACGACCTCCGTCGGCAGCTTCAGTCCGAGCAGCACCTCCTCCGCCATCTCCGCGCCGACGACATCATGCCCGTTGAAATGGATGCG
Source organism: Lentisphaeria bacterium (assembly GCA_016287975.1). Next base: position 11,102 of record JAEEXV010000297.1, read on the forward strand.
GTCCGCACCGCGCTCGAAGGTCGGCGGCTTGCCGATGTCATGCAGCAGCGCGCCCCAGGCAAGCACACGCAGTTCCGACGGCGTCGCCCGCAACAGCGCGTGCTCTTCGTCGAAGCGCGGGGCGTCCTCTGGCGCCGCCATGCAGCGCCGCCACGTCCCGTCCCAGAACCCCAGCAGTTTCAGTTCGTGCTGCCAGACATCGCCCTCAGGGTGGAACTGCGGCGGCTGTTCGCAGCCGATGCACGCCGCCAGCGGGGGCAGCAGTTCCGCGAGGATCGCGGAGCGCTCCAGCATCCCGAACGCCGCTTGCGAATGCCCCGCCAGCAGCATCTTCTCGAACTCGGAGGCGATGCGCTCGACGGAGAGGCACCGCTTCAGTTCCGGCACCACCGCCCCCATCGCCGCCCACGTCCCTGGCTCCATCTTGAAATCCAGGTTGGCGGCGAAGCGCACGGCCCGCAGCACCCGCAGTTTGTCCTCCGCGAAGCGCCGTGAAGGATCGCCGACCGCGCGCAGCACCCGCGCCCGCAGATCCGCCTCCCCGCCGACGAAGTCATGCAGCCGCCCCGCGATCGGGTCATAGAGCAGCGCATTGACGGTGAAGTCCCGACGCTGCACATCGGCCTCCATGTCCACAAAGTGCACGGAATCCGGATGGCGCCCGTCCCGATATTTCCCCTCGCCGCGGAAGGTCGCCACCTCGTAGTTCACCCCGTCTGGCGCGACCACGCAGACAATGCCGAACTGCTTGCCGACTCCCACCGTGCGCGGAAACAGCGCCTCGACCTCGTCGGGCTTCGCGGAGGTCGCGATGTCCCAGTCGTGCGCAGCCTTGCCCAGCAGGGCGTCGCGCACGCAGCCGCCTGCGAAGACCGCCTGGTGGCCGTGGGCTTGCAGCGTGCGGAGGATCGCCAGCGCGAATTCGGGTGGTTCGGGAAAAGTGTTCATTGTTGGAGCCCTTGGTCTGCGGGACGTCTTGTCCCGTCAGCACCACACGGTGGGGATGGCCTTGGAGCGGCTGCCGCAGGTCAGGAAGACCTCCTGGCGCTGAAGCGCCCGAAGGCTGGCCTCGGCACCCGCCCTGGCAAGTTCCGGCTTGTTGCATTCGCCGCTGATGTGCGCGAGGATGACGTTGCGCGTGTTCGCGGAGAGGATGCGGCCCAGCATTTCAGCGCAGTCGGGGTTGGACATGTGCCCATGCGGCCCCAGGATGCGCTGCTTGAGACGCCAGGGGCGCGTCGAGGCCGCCAGCAGGTTGAGGTCGTAGTTGCTCTCGATCATCAGCGTGTCCGAACCGCGCAGATGGAAGTCCGTCGTCGCAGTCGCGGCGCCGAAGTCGGTGGCGACGCCGACCTTGGTCGATTCATGCGTCAGCATGTATCCCACCGTCTCGACCGCGTCGTGCTGGAGCGGGAACGCGCGCACGCCGAACCCGCCGACGCCGAAGTCGCTGCCCTTTTCAATGAGGGTGAACGCGGGCGCCTTCTTGATGTGTCCGCGCAGATAGTCCGCGCACAGGCGGGTCGCATACACGGGCACCCCCAGATGCCGCGCGACCACATCCAACCCACTGACATGGTCGGCATGCTCATGGGTGATCAGAATGCCCTTGATCCATTGCTCCTGGATGCCGGCCTGCTCCAGCCCCGCCCGCAGCGCCTTCAGGCACACACCGCAGTCAATCAGCAGCGCCGATTCCCCGCAGTGCACGACCGTGCAGTTGCCGTCGCTGCCGCTCTTCAAAACCGTGATCCCAACCCCTGGCATCTATTCTTCTCCGTCCCTTTCCAAAACGATTCTGGCGACATTCCTGGAGACGTCCCCCGCCGCCCCCAGGCGGCGCCGAAACTCCGCGATCCCCTCCAGGCACTCCGCGCGACGGACGCCGCCTGGCAGAATCGCCTCCAGGGACTCCGCCAGCGCCGTCGGCGTGCAGCCGCACTGAAGGCGCTCTTCATAGACGGTGCGCTCGCAGACCAGGTTGGCGATGGTGATGGTATTGATCTGGATGAGCAGGCGCGCCACCTGCCACGAAAACCAGTTGAGTTTGTACGCCACCACCACTGGCAGCCCCAGGAGCGCCGCCTCGACGGTGACCGTGCCGCTCGCGGCAATCGCCGCCGTCGCCGCGCACATCTTCTCGCGCGTCTCCCCGCAGCTCCAGACGAACTCCGGAGCATCCGCGGGCAACTTCGTCTCGCGCGCCACCGCCTGCGCGTAGTCCAGCATCGCGGGACGCGGCAGCGCGATCTCATAGCGCAGGCCAGGGCGCCCCGAATGGATGCGGCACGCCGCCCGCAGGAAGTCCGGCAGCAGCCGTGCGATCTCCTGGCGGCGGCTCCCGGGCAGCAGCAAGACCGTGTCCTCCCGGCGTGCAATCCCCCGCTGACGGAACGGCTCCAGAAGCCCCAGCAGCGGATGCCCGACAAACTCCGCCTTCAACGTCGTCGGCGCGTAGCACTTCGGCTCGAAGGGGAAGATGCACAGCATCCGGTCGCAGCACTTCGCGAGCTTCCAGATGCGCCCCCCGCGCCACGCCCACACCTGCGGGCTGACATACCACACCACGCGGATGCCCAGCGCGTGCAGCCGCTTCGCCACCTGCAGGTGAAAGCCAGGATAGTCGATCAGCACCACCGTCTCGGGACGCTCCGCCGCCGCCCGCGACGCCACCTGCTTCAGCAGCCGCCAGAAGAACGGCACGTGCTTCAGCGCCTCCCAGATGCCGATGATGCCCAGTTCCGTCGAATCGATGAAGGTCGACACCCCCGCCTCCCTCATCCGAGACGCACCCATTCCCGACAGCACGCAGTCTGGCGCCTGCGCCTTCAGCGCCCGCGCCAGTTCCGCCCCGTACAAGTCGCCCGAGGCCTCGCCCGCCATGATCCAGATTCGCTTCGACATCAGTGGTCCTTTGCTAAAAAAGTGGTCGCCAAGACATTCCGGCTTTTCGGATCTTCCGGATTCTCCGGCTTTTCCGGCTTTTCCGGCTTTTCCGGCTTTTCCGGATCTTCCGGATTTTCCGGCTTTTCCGGATCTTCCGCTTTTCCGGATCTTCCGGATTTTCCGGCTTTTCCGGATCTTCCGGATCTTCCGGATCTTCCGGATCTTCCGGATCTTCCGGATCTTCCGGCTCTTCCGGCTCTTCCGGGTCTTCCGGATTTCCCGCGACAAATGCTACATGATTGCGCCGAAGCGACGGTTGACGCCTGGCGCCAGCAGATAGGCGCGCAGCAGCCGTCCCACGGGGCCTGCGTCCACCAGGAAGCCGTCGTGGCCGGAGGAGCTCTCGATCTCCACGTATGTCACCGGCTTGCGGCACGCGATGAAGGCGTTGACGAAATCGCGGCACTCGGCGGGCGGGTAGAGCCAGTCCGAGGAGAACGACACCACCATCAGTTCGGAATGGAGCCGTTCGCACGCGGCGACGAGGTCGCCGCCGCCCCACGCCTGCGCGGCGTCGTAGTAGTCCATCGCGCGGGTGATGTAGAGGTAGCTGTTGGCGTCGAAGCGCTCGACGAAGGTCTTGCTCTGGTGGTTGAGGTAGCTCTCCACGGAGAACTCCTGCCCGAAGCCCTTCTTCGTCTGCGCATTGCCCTTCTGGAGGCGGCTGCGCCCGAACTTGTAGTCCATCCCCTTTCCGGAGAGGTAGGTGATGTGCGCCAGCATCCGCGCGACCGCCAGGCCGTTCGCTGGCCCCTTCGGCTGATCGTAGTAGTCGCCGCCGTTGAAGAAGTTGTCGTGCATGATCGCGTGGCGCGCGACCGCGTTGAAGCCCAGCCCCTGCGCCGAGAGCTTCGGCCCCGACGCCATGATGATGGTCTTGCCCATCATGCGCGGATACCGCAGCGCCCACTCCAGCGCCTGCTGCCCGCCCAGCGAACCGCCGATGATCGCATAGAGGCGCTTGACCCCCAGCCGATCCATCAACGCCTTCTCCATGTTGACCCAGTCCCCGATGGTCACCATCGGGAAATGCAGCCCGTACGGTTTCCCCGTCGCGGGGTCGATGCTCCCGGGGCCGGTCGTGCCGTAGCAACTGCCCAGCACATTGGCGCAGACGACGAAGAAGCGGTTGGTGTCGATGGCCTTGCCTGGCCCGATGCACGCATCCCACCAGCCTGGATGCGTCAGCCGCCAGGTGCGGCCCGTCTGCGCCGCCTGCGCGTACCATCCCGCGACATGCGCGTCCCCCGAGAGCGCATGGCAGATGAGGATCACATTGTCGCCCGTCTCGGAGAGTTCGCCGTAGGCCTCGTATTCGACTTCGACCTCAGGCAAGACCCCGCCGTACTCCAGCACGAACGGATGCTCCGCGTCCGCCAGGCGGATATGGCGCGCGATCGTCATCCCCACCGAACGCAGGGAATCCGGCGGGTCGTACTTCGGGTTGCTGAAATTGGATGGCTTGTTCGAGGCAGTCACCGTATTTCTTTCCACACTATTTCGCGGCGAGTTCCAGCGCCTTTTCGGCGAGGGCCTGGCCTGCCTGGGTGCACTGGGTGAGGATCTCGGCGGTCGGCTCGTACTTCGCGACAATCGGCGCCTGCGTCTCCGTCCACCGCATCTCGGCGATCTTGGCGCTGAGCAGTTCGGGGCCGCCCTTGCCCCAGCCGTGCGAGCCGAAGGAGAAGGCCGCGCGCCCAGGGAAGTTCAGCCCCTGCAGATAGCAGATGGCGGCCGCCATCTGCGGCATCATCTGCTGGTTCAGCGTGGAGGAGCCCAGCGCGAAGCACGCGGTGTCGATCGCCGCCGTCGCCAGCTGGTTCAGCGTCGCCGCCCGCACTGGCAGCACTTCGAGGACGACGCCAGGCACCGAGGCGACCCCCTCCTGGATCGCCGACACCATCTTCTCGGTGCGGTGCCACATCGAATCGAAGAGGATCGTCACCTTCGGCTGCACCCGCTGCGCCGCCCAGCCCTGGTAGGCCTCCAGGATCTCCGCGATGTGCGAACGCCAGATCACGCCGTGCGACGGGCAGATCACCTTCATCGGCACATTCGCCAGCCCCGCCAGCACCGCCGCCACCCGCTTGCTGTACGGGTTCACGATGTTCGCGTAGTAGCTCTTCGCCTCGAAGAGCAGCGTCGGCAGGTCGTTTTCGTCGTCGAAGCGGCGGCTCGTCGCATAGTGCTGCCCGAAGGCGTCGTTCGAGAAGAGGATCTGCTCCTCCTGCAGGTAGGTCGCCATCGAATCCGGCCAGTGCACCATCGGCATCTCGATGAACTGCAGCGTCCGCCCCACACCCAGCGAAAGCGTGTCCCCCGTCTTCACCAGCTGGAACCGCCACTTCGCCGTGTTGTAGTAGGCCCCCAGGATCTCCTGCGTCTTCTTGTTGCACACCACCGTCGCGTTCGGCAGCAGCGGCAGCAGCGCGGGCAGCGCCCCCGAATGGTCGGGCTCGGCGTGGTTCACAATCACGTAGTCGACCGCCTCCGGCGCGACTCCCGCCCGCACCAGGTTCATCAGCAGATCCGTCGCGAACGGCTCCTTCACCGTGTCGACCAGCGCCGTCTTCTCGAACTGCAGCAGATAGGAGTTGTAGGTGGACCCCCGCTGCGTATCATAGCCGTGGAAGTCCCGCACCGCCCAGTCGATGTAGCCGACCGCCGTGATGCCCGCTTGTACACTCGTGATCATAATGGAAAAATCCTCCGTGGATGAAGCCAAAACGAAAAGCGCCTTAATGTAATCGCGGATGGCGTGCCCGCCAGAGAATAACGCGGTGCTACCAGGAAAAATAAGTGGAGCGGGTGATGGGAATCGAACCCACGTAGCTGGCTTGGGAAGCCAGTGCATTACCATTATGCTACACCCGCACTCGCGTAGGGAAAACGCTTTAATGTAATCCATGACACCCGTTTTGCAAGCCATGATGACAAGCAAAAATGCCGCGCGCCATTATTTTAATCCAGCCCCCGGATCCTCCTAACTCCTTTCGCGAACGCGATGAAACCTCTCCTGACCATTCCCCTCCTCCTGCTCGCGGCCCTGCGCCTTTTCGCCGCGGCCACGACCTTCACCTATTCCCTGACCACGGGCTGGAACCTCCTCGGCTGCACCCTCGACTGGAACACGCAGTCCCGCCAGGAACTTGCCGCCTGGCATACCATCGCCCTCCCCGCCGGCCCCCACCACGCCTATCGACGCGATGCCTCCTCCGCTGCACCCGGCGACGCCTTCTGGCTCTACAATCCAGGCGACGCCACCACCCTCGCCCTCTCAGGCGACCTGCCCGACAAGCCCCCCCGCTTCCAGCACGGCTGGAGCTTCCTCGGCGTCGTCCACTCCTTCAAACGCGCGGAATGCCCCGCCATACTCCACGCCTATGAATGGCGCGGCGGACGCTTCCATGAAACCAACGGCACCCTCCTTGCAGGCCACGGCTACTGGCTCTACTGCGAGGAAGCCTCGCCCACCGCAGGCACCCTCCAGGCCACCCAGCTCAACGAGGAAGGCCGCAACACTCTCCTCCTCACCACCAACGGTTTCACCGACAACACAGGCATCGCGGGATACCACATCTACCTCGACGGCGCCCTTCTCGCCGACGCCGACGCCGAATCCCTTGACCAATGGGAACTCGACCTCGACGGCGCCGTCAATGGAAAACACGAACTCGCCGTCGTCGCCTTCGACTACGCCAGCAACGTCAGCGCCCGCGTCGCCATCACCGTCACCATTCGGGACCTCATCTCACCTACCGCAGGCGCCCTCCAGGCTACCCAGCTCAACGAGGAAGGCCACAACACCCTCCTCCTCACCACCAATGGCTTCACCGACAACACAGGCATCGCGGGATACCACATCTACCTCGACGGCGCCCTTCTCGCCGACGCTTACGCCGAATCCCTCGACCAATGGGAACTCGACCTTGACGCCGCCATCAACGGAAAACACGAACTCGCCATCGTCGCCTTCGACTACGCCAGCAACGTCAGCGCCCGCGTCGCCATCACCGTCACCATCAAGGATCTCATCCCACCCACTGCAGGCATCGTCCAGGCCAGCCAGATCCTCCAGTTCGACCGCCACGCCGTCGCCGTCACTGCCGCGGGCTTCACCGACAACGCCGCCGTCACCGCCTTCGAAGTCCGCCTCGGGGACGGCGCCCCTCAGTCCGTCGCGAAGGCCGCCCTGGAGCAGTGGCCGCTCGAATTCGATGAACACCTCCTCGGCAAACAGACCGTCGCCGTGCGCGCGCTGGACGCGGCGGGCAACGCCAGCGCCTGGGTCCAGACGACCGTCGCCATCCAGGGCACCACCCCCGCCTATCTCGTCATCGACCTCTCAGGCGGCCCGAGGGCATCCTCCTACCCCGTGCGCTTCGAGGAGAACGCCCCCGACCTCTCCAACGCCGTCTGCAGAACCACCGAACTCTGGCTCCGGCGCATCCCCGCAGGCGCCTTCACCATGGGCTCGCCCAGCGGCGAACGCGGCCGCGACGACGCCACCGACCAGCCCCGCCACACCGTCGCCATCTCCAGGCCATTCTACCTCGGCGTCTTCGAGTTCACCCAGGCACAATGGGAACTCGTCATGGACTACAACCCGTCCCTCCTCCCTGGCCCCCTCCGCCCCGTCGAGCGCGTCACCTACGACATGCTCCGAGGCGGCAAGACCAACGGCGCGGGCTGGCCCGCCAAGGGCCATGCCGTCGACAAGGGTTCCTTCCTCGCCGCCCTCCGCGCCCGCACCTCCCTCGACTTCGACCTGCCCACCGAGGCGCAGTGGGAATACGCCTGCCGCGCAGGCACCGACACCGCACTCAACTCGGGCGCCAATCTCGCCGCCCTCGAACAGGACGCCGCCCTCGCCGCCCTCGCCCAGTACCACGCATCCTCCACCGCCGATGTCGGCTCCTTCGCCCCCAATGCCTGGGGCCTCTACGACATGCACGGCAACGCCGCCGAGTGGTGCCTCGACTGGACTGGCGGCACTGCCGCCGACGCCACCGACCCCGTCGGCCCTGCCACGGGGCGGACCCGCGCCCTCCGAGGCGGCAACTGGACCAGCGTCGCCGCCCGCTGCCGCTCCGCCAGCCGCGCCTTCCTCGCCCCAGGACTCGCCGATGCCAGCGGCTTCCGCATCGCCCTCATTCCGTAATCCGTTTGCAAAACCGCATTCCCGCATTACATTAAGGGACTTTCCCACACGATTTTCATCAAGTTGGCAAACCACCACTCGGAGTTATAGCAATGTACGCAATCATCAAGACCTCGGGCAAGCAGTACAAGGTCGAGCCTGGCCAGGACTTCGAAATCGACCGCATCGCAGGCGACGCAGGCACCGCCGTCGACTTCAACGACGTCCTCCTCATCTCCAATGACGCAGGCACCACCTTCGGCGCCCCCACCATCGCAGGCGCCTCCGTCAAGGCCGAGATCAAGGAACAGTTCCGCGGCCCCAAACTGATCGTCTTCAAGATGAAGCGCCGCAAGCGCAGCCGCCGCAAGAACGGCCATCGCCAGGAAATGACGCGCCTCACCGTCAAGGAAATCGTCGGCGCATAGCCTCCCCCATGCAACCGACTTGATTCTTTCAGGCACGAATGCCCAGCGGCATCCGTGCCTGTTTGCTTTCGGGCCGAAGGCGCGGGGCGAACCAGCCGCGCGAACCTCCCCCGTTTTCCCAGATTAGGAGCAACCAGACCATCATGAACGCATGGGACATCCTCGCTGAACGCGGATTCATCTACCAGGCCACCGATGCCGACGCGATGCGCAAGCGCCTCGGCGAAGGCCCCCTCACCTTCTATGTCGGCTTCGACCCGACTGGCAACTCGCTCCACATCGGGCATCTGCTCCCCGTGATGGCCATGCGCTGGCTCCAGTCCTGCGGGCACCGCCCCATCGCGCTGGTCGGCGGCGGCACCGCCATGATCGGCGACCCCTCCGGCAAGATGGAGGCCCGCCCCATCATGACCGTCGAGACCATCGACGCAAACGTCAAGGCCCTACAGGGGCAGCTCTCCCGCTTCCTCGACTTCGGCGAGGGGAAGGCCCGCATGGTCAACAACGGCGACTGGCTCCGCAACCTCAATTTCATCGAGTTCATGCGCAGCATCGGCGCCCTCTTCAGCGTCAACAAGATGCTGACCGCCGAATCGGTCAAGATCCGCCTCCAGACCTCCCTCTCCTTCCTTGAATTCAGCTATCCCCTCCTCCAGGCCTTCGACTTCCACACCCTCTGCCAGAAATACGACTGCCTCTGCGAGTTCGGCGGACAGGACCAGTGGGGCAACATCGTCGCCGGCGTCGACCTCACCCGACGCCTCGACGCCAAGGAAGTCTACGGCGCCACCTTCCCCCTCCTCCTCAAGTCCGACGGCACCAAGTTCGGCAAGACCGCAGGCGGCGCCGTCTGGCTCGACGCCAACCGAACCTCCCCCTTCGAATACTACCAGTTCTGGCGCAACTGCGAGGACGGCGAGGTGCAGCGTCTTCTCGGCTTCTTCACCGCCCTCCCGATGGACGAGGTGCGCCGCCTCGGCGCCCTCCCCTCCCCGCAGATCAACCGCGCCAAGGAGATCCTCGCCTACGAGGCCACCGCCCTCGTGCACGGCCACGAGGCCGCCGCCAGCGCCTTCCTCTCCGCCGGCAACCAGTTCGGCTTCGCCGATCCCAATGGCGCCATCGAGACCTCCAGCCGCATCGCGGCCATCACCGGCGAGGACGCCGCCAACGCCATCCCCGCCATCGAGGTCACTTCCGCCGAACTGGGCGAGGGCATCGGCGTGCTCACCCTGATGGTCAAGGCGGGCCTCTCCGCCTCCAACGGCGACGCCCGCCGCCTCGTCCTCGGCGGCGGCTGCTATGTGGGCGACACCCGCATCACCGACCCGCGCCTCCAAATCACCGCCGCCGACTTCGCGCCCGCAGGCGAAATCATGCTCCGCGCGGGCAAGAAGGCCCGCAAGCGCGTCCTCCTCAAAGGCTGATCCCCAAGAAGTCCCCCACCATGTCAGAAAACGCTTCGATCGACCCGCGCGCCGCCATCGCCCCAGGCGCGAAACTCGGCAAGAATGTGACCATCGGCCCCTTCGCCGTCATCGGCGACGGCGTCACCATCGGCGACGACTGCGTCATCGGCCCCCATGCCGTCATCTCGGGCAACACCACCATCGGGCGCGGCACCAAGGTCTTCACGGGCGCCAACCTCGGCGACGAACCACAGGACCTCCACTTCACCGGCGCCACCGCCTACACCGACATCGGCGAAGACTGCATCATCCGCGAATACGTCACCGTCCACCGCGGCGTCGAGGAAGGCAGCCGCACCGTCGTCGGAAACCGCGTCATGCTCATGGCCTTCTCCCACCTCGGCCACAACTGCCAAATCGCCGACGATGTCGTCGTCGCCAACGCCACCCTCCTCGCGGGGCGCGTCGAGGTCGGCTACCACGCCTTCGTCTCCGCCCAGGTCATGATCCACCAGTTCTGCCGCATCGGCTCCCTCGCCATGATCGGCGGCGGCAACCGCATCACCCAGGACGTCCCCCCGTTCTGCATGCTCCAGGAGGAGACCATCCAGGGCATCAACGCCGTCGGCGTCCGCCGCGCAGGCTGGTCCCACGAGAGCATCGACGCCATCCGCGACTGCATCCGCATCACCTGCTTCGAGGGCCTGAGCCGCCCCAACGCCATCGAGGCCATCCGCGCCACCGTCCCCCAGACCCCCGAGGTCCAGCAGTTCCTCCAGTTCCTTGACACCACCAAACGCGGCATCACCGCTGGCCGAGGCGTGAAGGGCTGACACTCCGCCCATTCGGGACCGAACTGGTCCCCGCCCGCCTCTGGGAGCGGTCTTGGCGGCGCGTTGCGCATTCATGGCCACGACTCCCGATCGACTGGGCTTCTGGCGACCTTCCGCAAGTCTCGCGCCCCGCGCCTTGCCGTGCAGATTCCGCAACCCCGCCCCCATAAACGCCCCATGCAATCTGTCTTCAGATGCCTTCTCGCCCTGGCGGCCCTCGCGCTCGCCGTGGCAGGATGCGGCGGCAGCCCCTGCGCCGTCGACGCGCCCGCCGCGGACACGTCCGCCGCAGACGGACCGCTCGTCGTCGCGATGATGCCGGACCTCCCGCCCTACGCCTTCCTCGACCCCGACACTGGCGAGGTGCGCGGCATTGACGTGGACATCGTCCGCGCCGCCGCCGCGCGGCTCGGGCGCAGGCTGGAGATCCGCAAGGTGCCTTTCGCCGAAATGCTGCCGTCCGTGAAGAACGGCACCGCCGACTTCGCCGCCGCCGCGATCACGATCACCGACGGGCGCCTCCGCGACGCGGACTTCTCCGATTCCTATGCGGTGGAGGGCTGCGCGTTCCTCTACCGCGCCGCAGACCCGCCCCCGACGATGATCCGCGCCGAATCGCTGCGCGTCGGCGTCGTCGAATCAATGACTGGCGACTTCTATCTCACGCGCCACGGCCTCGAGCCCTTCCGCTTCGCCAGCCTGCCCGAACTCGTCGCAAACCTCACGGCAGGCCACCTTGACGCCGTATTCTACGACCGTCCCGCCCTCGTCAACGAAGCGGCGGCCTCTGGCGGCACGCTCGCCGTGACGCCGCTGGAGACGCGCGAACACTATGGCATCGCCGTCCGCAAAGGACGCCCCGACCTGCTCGAGGCCGTCAACGCCGTCATCCGCGAACGCAAGGGGAGGGCCGCGAAATGAAGACCAACCGCTGGCTCGCGCTCCGGCTCGCGGGCGCCGTCGGGGCGGCCTTCCTCGCCTCGCTCACCCTCACCTGGATCCTGCATGACCAGATGACGGCGCGCGCCGCGAACCGCCTCATCGACATCGCCTTCGGGGACATTGAGAACGCCATCCGCGAGGCCGTCGACCGCCGCCTCGTCCGCCAGGCGATGCTCTTCCGCGACCATCTGCCCGCCCTGCGCGCCGAACCAGTCTGGGCCAATCCAAAGGACGCCTGCCCGCGACTGCGCGAACTCGCGAACGAACTCCTCGTGGACGACCTCTGCGTGGTCGACGCCAACGGCATCCTCACCCACAGCACGGACCCGCGCGACCTCGGATATGACTTCAAGACGATCGGCGGCCAGGCCGCAGGATTCCGGCCGCTGCTGGACCGCGAGACGGAAATCACGCAGCCGATCCTCCCGAACACCCGCACTGGCGAAAAGATCAAATACGTGGGCGTGTGGCTGCCCGAGGGCGGCTTCGTCCAGGCTGGATGCCGCGAGGAGTCGTTGCGGCGGCTCGCGCGCTCCGCCGTCACAGGCCTCACCCACAACCGCCACGTGAGCGGCAAGGATGGCTACCTTGTCATCACCACCGCAGGCGGCACCATCATCTCGCACCTCGACCCCACCTTCGAAAGCGGCCAGTGGCGCGGGCCAGACGCGAACTGCTACTGGCAGCGGCACGTCGTCGAGGGCTTTCCCGTCTACGCGATCATCCCGAGGCACGCAGCCATCGTCGAACGGCGCGTCCTCGTCGGCATCTCCGCGTTCCTCAACGCCGCCGCGCTCGTCCTCGCGGCCGTCCTGGTCGGCATCGTCATCGCGCACTGGGTGCGCGCCCAGGTCCGCGCACGCCGCGCCAAAGAGCTGGCGATGGCCTCCGACATCCAGGAAAACGCCATCCCGCGCGTGTTCCCCCCCTTCCCCGAGGAACGTCGGATGGACCTCTTCGCAAGCATAGAGCCAGCGCGCGAAATCGGCGGCGACTTCTACGACTTCTATTTCACGGGTCCGGACAAGCTCGCCTTCCTCATCGCCGACGTGAGCGACAAGGGCGTCCCCGCCGCGCTCTTCATGATGCGGGCCAAGACGCTCCTCAAAAACCTCGCGCAGACGGGACGCCCCCTCGCCGACGCCGTGGCCGCGGCCAATGAGGCGCTCTGCGAGGGCAACGCCGCGAACATGTTCGTCACCGCGTGGATCGGCGAGATCGACCTTGGCTCGGGAACCGTCCACTACGTGAACGCAGGCCACAACCCGCCCGTCGTCCTCCGCGTGAAGGACGGCGCCGCCTCGTATCTGCGCTCGCGGCCAGGGCTGGCCCTGGGCGCGATAGCGGGCGCGAAATACCGCACGGGCGAAATCACGCTCGAGCCAGGCGACGCAATCTACCTCTACACGGATGGCCTGACCGAGCAGACCGACCCGCGCGGCGAACTCTTCGGCGAGGAACGGCTGCTGAACATCCTCGCGGGTGGCGCCGTCCTCGCGCACCCTGAAAAATGCACCGACACCGTCCTCGCTGGCGTCGCGGCCCACGCCGCCAGCGCGCCGCAGTCCGACGACCGCACCCAGCTGCTCCTCGTCTGGCATGGCCGCCTCTGATCCCCGTCGCAAGTCGCCGCCGCGCGTGACGCCTCGACCGCCCAGACGGACCCCGACGCCCCCTCCCAGCGGAGATTGAACCGACAGGACGGCAGGCCGAATGAACGAAAGGCAACGGCAATCCAATCGAAACCACCACCCTCGAAGAACATGACGATGACCAATATGCACTACCGCACCATCAGCTGGTGGATGACCTGGGAAGACCTCGATTTCCCGAACACCAGCATCGAACGCAAGATCCGCGCCCGCGCCAAGGCCGCCCATGAGGCAGGCGTCGAAATGGTCATTCTCTTCGGATTCCATTTCCGCTGGGACTTCGTCTGCTGCTTCGAGACCGTCAACGCGCTCATCCGCTTCATCACCGACTGCTGCCACGAATACGGCATCAAGGTCCTCGACCACCACTCCTGCACCCTCGCCCACCGCCCCCGCGACTGGAACGGCCGCGTCGACACCTTCATCCGCAACCACCACCACGTCCCATTCACCCCCGACCGCGAGGTCTACGAATATCTCCAGTACAACGGCACCCGCCTCGCCTCCTGGCGCGAGCGCCGCGTCGACGACGGCACCCCCGTCTTCCTGACCGCCTACCAATGCGAACTCTACTGCACCAACAACCCCGACTTCGTCGCCGCATACTGCAGCTACGTCGCCCGACTCTTCCGCGAAACGGGAATCGACGGCGTGATGTCCGACGACATCGGGCGCTACGCCCACTGGGCCGCCTGCGGCTGCGACCACTGCCGCAGCTCCTTCCGCCAGCTCACTGGCAAGACCCTCCCCCCCGCCCACGACCAGTCCTTCTGGGGCAACTACGACAACCCCGACTTCCGCGCCTGGGTCGACTTCCGCGAGCAGGTCCCCGTCAACTTCCTCCACGCCGTCCGCAACGCCATCCCCAGGGACGCCCTCCTCACCAGCTGCTGCTCTGGCTCCGTCAGCAAGATCCATGACGCATGCGTCATCGACATCGCCCTCTGGGCCAGGGAACTCAACACCCTCATGCTTGAAATGTGCGGCTCACTCACCGACGACAACGGCATGGCCGCCCGCGCCGCCGACGTCCTCCTCGAACACCAGCTCGGACGCAGCCACGGCAAGGGCGTCCTCGGCCTGGGCTACGCCTACTATCCCGACGAGGCCTTCCTCGTCTGGTCCTTCGACCGCTTCCTCAACAACGACATCTGGATCTCCTCCCACAAGACCCGCCTCGGCATCGGCTACGACGAGCAGAAACTCCTCCCCGACGAACCCGAGATGGTCAAGGAGGCCTTCCTCTACGAAAAGGCCCACCAGGAGCTCTTCGAGGTCGAGGACATCACCCGCGTCGGACTCTACCTCAACACCGCCTCCCGCAGCTTCAACGGCGACGCCGCCGAGGACTACTCCGCAGGCATCATCCGCCTCGCCAAGGACACCTACAACGCCAGCCTCCCCTTCACCATGCAGGCCGAGGTCCCCGCCCCCGACGAAATCCCGTTCCTCGTCGTCGCCGACGCGGGCTGCCTCTCCGACGCCGAACTCGTGGAACTCGATGAATACCGCAAAAACGGCGGCACCCTCATCCTCACGGGCCCCTGCGGCCTCCGCGACCAGCTCGGCAACGACCGCGCCGACACCCCACTCGCCAAATACGGCATCACCCAGCGCTTCCCGAAACTCGACCGCTCCAACCCAGACTTCGACAAGTTCTTCCTCTTCTGGGGCTGGGACATCCACCGCGACATCCCCGCCGCCATCGAGTACGACGGCGATGCGGGCGCACCCGACAGCCACGGCTTCTTCCACCTCGGCGAACGACTCCTCTGGACCCCCGCGCGCATGCACGTCGACGCCAATCGCAAGACCCTCGTCGACGCCCTCCGCGACATGCTCCCGCCCCTCCCCGTCCAAGCCTCCCTCCCCGCGGACGTCCTCCACCGCCTCTACCGCGCCAAGGACGGCGGCTTCATCCTCCACTGCATGCCCACCAACATGCAGTATACCTATCACGAGACCCTCCGCTTCCAGGGCCGCGGCAAGCCCATCGTCAAGTCCGTCACCTACCCAGGCCTCCACGGCACCCTCGCCCTCCAGGGCGACTTCCGCGAAGCCACCCTCTTCTCACCCGACCTCGACGCCCCCCGCCCCCTCCAGAACGGCACCGTATCCCTCGACGGCCTGCGCCGGTTCTTCACCGTGCGCATCCAATAGCGCCGCCGCATACGCCCGCCGGCTTTTCGCCGGCGGCACACAACCACCGCCCATTTTTCCACCCGGGGCCCCGCCGGCGGCGAGTTCTGTGCCGGGCCATTCTTGGCCCGGGCTTTTACGCTCACTCCTGCAGCCGCCAAGTGGCGGCGCGGGTATTGGCGCAGAGTTCCGGTTGGTACATGCCGGCGATGGTGGCGGGCCTGGCGAGGTATTGGCCCGGGGTCTCCGCCCGCAGGCGGTAGGTGAAATGCGTCGTGCCGCGCGGCAGCCATGCCAGGAAGAAGCGCACCTCGGAATCGCGGTATTCGACATACGCGCCACTGCGCCAATCGTAGCCGCTGTGGCATTCGGTCGCCTCGAAGCCCGCGGGCTTGTGGTCGACCAGCATCAGGTATTCGCAGTCGTGGGAAGCCGAGACGGTCAACCGCACCTCGATGACCTCGCCGACCCGCACCGGCTGGACACCGTCGAGTTTCTCCCCGATACGCTTGCAGTTCCGGTTCAACTGCAGCGTGGTGCCGGTGGCGGGGGCGTGCTCCGCATCCAGGTCGTAGTATTCGATGCAGCCCGCGAAGTGCACCCGCATGGCTTCCGGACGCCGCAGCGCCAGCACATGCCGTCCAGCAGCCGCCACCGGCGCCGTGATGGTCCCGCCCTCCCCCAGTTCCTCCTGCCAGGTCAGCGGCCCCGTCGGCGTGATGACCGGCGCTCCATCCAGGGTAGCCGTGCAGGTGGCGGAGGCGCCGCCCCCGTCGGCCTCGGTGTATTCAAGGAGGGCGCGGACGACGGCGGCGGTGTCGATGGTCGAGCGCCAGCGTGTCCCCTCATAGCGGATCGCGAGCAGGTAGTTGACGACCTGCCCCGCCAGCCGGGAATTCCCCTCGGTACGCAACAGCAGCCGCAGGTAGTTGGCGTTGGCGGTGAAGCCGTCGCCGAACCACCGGAACCAGAAATCCCCCTCCACGCGCAAGTGGGCGGTGCAGTCCCCCTGGTTGACCGTCAGGTACTGGGCGACATTCTCGCACGCCTCGTGCCAGCGTTCGTCCTTCCCCGCGTGCAGCCCCAGCGCGAGGTCGACCTTCGCCGCGACCAGGAGTTCCTTCTTGACGGCGAAGAGCCGGTCGGCGACCTGCGGCGAATAGGCGCCCGCCTCGGCCAGCACGCGGAAGACCAGCGCGTCCAAAGAATAGACCTCCTTCTCCTGCCGTCCGGCCAGCCACCGCGACAGCCAGTCGAGCGCGCGGGCGAGGTCCGGCACCTGCCCTTCCGACGGACAGGCCCAGGAGAGCGCCTCGGCTACCTGCGCGGTGATGAAGGGATCCGGGCGAGCCGGTCCGCCTTCCCCGCCAAACCAGTTCCAGCCGCCATGCAAGAACTGCCGACGCTTGAGTTCCTTCAGGCACCCCGTAATCCGGCGTTCAATGGCGCCCTCGTCCAATTCTCCCTGCGTCTGCACTGCCAGGAAGTCGCCCAATTTCAAACCCCGCGCCGCCAGCCACCGCCGCACTGCGAAGCCAGGGATTGCGCGGTGCGCCAACTGCTCCGCGCAATCCAAGCGGTAGCGCAGCAGATACGGCAGCGCCGCGACCGCCGCCGCCAACGGCGACGCCGTCACCTTCCCCGTGACCTTCGCGCTGCCCGGACGTATCTCCGCGGGCACCTCGAACGACATCCGCATTTCCGGCTGCTCCGGCTCCAGCACCCCGTGCAGGCTGCGCCGCCGCAGAAACCCCCGGTCCAGCACCGGTAGCGTGCGCGTCAGCGCGTCAGCGAAGCCGCCTTCCCTCTGCACACGCAGGGTCAACGCCGCTTCGCCGGGTTCGCGCGCCGTGACCGCCCAGGTCAGCCGCGCCTCGCCGTGCGCGGCCACCATCGTCTCGCAGACGGAATCCGAGGCCAGCGCCAGCCGTCCGTCCGCCTCCAGTGTCGCGCTCACCCGCAGCGGCGCGTCGGTGATGTTGTCGACAAGCGCGTAGATGCAGCCGTCATCCCCCTCGATGAAAAAGCGCGGCGTCTCCAGGCGCGACGACAACGGCAGCACCGTCGTCAACTCCGTGTGCGCCTCCCCCGCCAGCGCCTGCCGCGTGAACGCCCACACCGCCACCCTCCACGAAGTCAGCGAATCCGGCAGCGGGATCTCGCACCGCGCGCACCCCGCCTCGTCCGTGTCCAGCCGCCCAATCCACAACGCCGTGTCCCGGAAGTCGGAGCGCAGTGTGGGCGGAAGGCGCTGCGGCCCTTCTTCGGGCGCGTTGTCACACCCGAGGCAGCAGTCGTATCTGTCATGGGATCTGGAGCCGTACGTGCCAGGGCCTCGAACTCCTGCCGTGTTATAATAACTCGGCCAATATTGACAATCCCAGAAAACCGATATGCAGTCTCGGCAGAAATGCCAGATTTCGTGGGCAAAGCCGGACAAGGAGGCTTCCGAAAGTGCCTCCAGGGCGCGGTCAAAGACGGCGATGGCGAGCGTCGCCTGGGCCGGCGTCCCGTCCGGGGCCTTGACCTGCATGGCGCAGGAGACCGTGCCGCCCGGTTCGCAACTGTCCCGGTCCAGCGTCGCGGTGACCTGCAATTCACGGGACGGCGGCGGGATGTCCAGCCAGCGGGCCTGGCGGTGCATTTCCGCCTCCCAGAGCGACCAGGCGCTGACCCAGAAACCGGGCCTGTCCGTGGGCGCCATCGGAATCTCCACCAGCGCATAATGACCGTTCAGTTGAATGACGCGGAACTCCGGCTGCGGGTCGTCTTCCCGCTGAATGGCCAGCGTCACCCACGCATTCGCATGGGCCGCGACCACCGCCAGCCGCGCGGCACAGGGTGCAGTGTAGGAGGATTGCTCCTGCAGCAATGCGAGGCCCTCGACCGACGGCACGGAAGCCTGTTCGTCCGGCGGGAGCACCGTAATCCATGCGGTCTTGGCGCATTCGCGGCGTCCGTCGGAAAACTCGGCCGTGTATTCGACCGCGTAGGCGCCGGCCTGTTCCAAGGCCAAGGTGCATTCATCCCGCCCGGTTACCTCCACGACCACGGTCGGCGGCACCACCTCATCGCACGGCTCCTCTTCATCCTCCGTCTCCCGTTCTTCCCGGTCGTCAATCTGCCGGAACGGCCTGGGCGTGAAGGAAAGGGTCTCCCGGAGCAACGGTATTTCCTGCTGGAGGAAATGCCGGCGCAGCCACCAGGTCACGGGCGTCCCCTCCAGGCAGTACTCCCGGGGCGTGGAAAGTTCCAGTTCGGCATACGCGGCAACCAACGGGAATTCCCCCTCGGTTGCAACCACCCGCCCCGCCGCGTCATGCACCTCGGCCTGGACCCGGCAATTGTAGTTCCCCGTCGACTTGGCGGGCATCGTCACCGTGTATCGGAAACGCCCCTCCGCATCCAACGGAAACTCGCGCTCCACCAAGGGGCGTTCCCGGCGTTCCCGATCAAACCACCAGCCCCAGAACTCCAGTTTCTCCAAGGCAATTTCCAGTTTCACCGTTCCCTGGTTGACCGGCGCGCCGAAAAACGTCCTGGCGAGACCGGTCACTTCCACCTTTTCTCCTGGAGATGCCTTCTCTTCCGGCAGTTGCAGAATCACCTCATATTCCGGCTTGCGGTATTCCTCGACCTGGAAATGGTCAATGCAGGCAAGCCACAGTTCATTGCCTCCCTCCACCGCCACCCTCAGCTGCACTCTCCATTGCCCCAGTTTGCACTCTGCAGGAAGTATCCATTCAAAAGCCGCCCCTCCGAAGGCATCCAGGCGCACTTCGTGAGTGGTCGTCTCACTGTGGGGATAGGGAGATTCCAATTCAATCACCGCCTTCTTGCCGCGCACCGGATTGTCACGCAGAGTCCCATCGCGGCGAATGAGGGCACAGAAGGCATGCATGCGCATCGTGTCTCCCGGGCGATAGACGGGACGGTCGAAACGGATGACACCACGCATTTCCTCCTGCCGGGAGGTGTGACGGTGACTGAAGATTGACTGCTCGGTATAGGCGATCCCGTATCGCTCGTCCATTGCGTAGATGTGATACTCCTTGTTGGCACTGAACTGAAGCGCAGGAAGGAATCCCTGGTCGTCGGTCGACCGGGACTGCTTCTTTTTCGGAGACTTTTCCGGCACGAAATGGACCTCGCATTTCTCGACGGGGCGTCCGCCAGTGGTCTCCAGCAACTGGAAACGCCCGTCAAACTCGACGAAGCGCATGCCGGGGAGTCCAAGAACCATGCAGGAGAAGCCTTCGGCGACCGCCGTCTTCACGAGGTAAAAGCCTGGTTCCTGTATCGGCAGTTCCACACTCCATGACATTAATGCATGCGGATAGGATTCCGCCGGCAGACTGAAGTCACACTGCACGGGATCCCCTGCCAGACAGTCGGCATATCTCGTCAAAAATGCCCGTTCATGGGGGAAAAACTCGGCATACATCTTCAACATTCCCCAGAAATTCAGATTGTTTTGCCAGAGTTTGCGGGGATCCAACCGGACAATGGTCAGTTTCAATGTCGAAAGATTGCGGAACTGGAACTGCAACCGACAAAGATTCCCGCAGGCCACTTCATGAAATGTCGTGAAGGATAACTGTGGTGCTGCCACTGTCGCCAGCCACTTGTCGAGCGGCGCATCCTCGCAGACGACATCCCCGGCATCCAATAATGCCTGATACCATTCGGCCGCCGTTTCCAACTGCAAACGCCCCTCGAAGATATTCCCGATGGCGGCAATGACTTTCGTCTGCATCTCCTCATACGACAGGCGTTCCCCCGATACAGCCCGTGCGTGCAACGCCGCCAAAATCTCCTGGAAATCCAACCGTGGCTTTTGCAGCGCCATCATAGAGAACGCCCGCAGATACAGGAGAAGCGGCGCGTATTCGGCGGGAACGGTGCGCTTTCCCCATGTCCCGCCCTCCCCCTTCACCAGAATCTCATCCGCGTGCAACCCACGCAACAGTTCCACCGGGCAATCCAGATCCCCCCTCACCTCTGGCAACAGAGCATTGCCGTATGTCTTCGCGCGTTCCCGCAAGGCCCAGGCCTCCTCCTCCGGGCCGATGGCCGCCAATTGCGCCATCAGCCACTCCCAGCGCTCGCCATCGTCCACCGCCGTCTCCCAGGAGGCGGGAATGGCGAAAAACGTCGCCTTGGACACCTCGTCCTCATCCTCTTCCGGTTCCCACGCTTCTTCCAGTGTCTTGCATTCTCCCGCCTTCGGACGTTTCCATAATGTGAATCGCCCCTTCATTCGGGCAAGGCCGGTATTCAACTGAGACGCCAGCGTTTTCAGCAATGGCGCGTGTGCCGGCGCGGGAAATGATGCCTCCGACCTGGCCACTTGAAACGCCTCCCCGTAGAGCGCTTTCGCCATTTGGTGGGCGTCCTCCTCTGCGGAAAACCAGTCTTGGTAATACGTGCCATAGCCTTTGGCAAGAGTTTCCAGCGTCTCCCATTTGCCTTCGCAAAGGCGCAGCAGCCCACGTGCCTCCCGTATCCAATCCTTCCACGCCGACAACTTCTTGCAGCAGGTCACATAGCGCTGGATCCACTCGGCGAACTCCGCGGCGGGCAGCGTCTCCGCCAATTTCGGCATCAACTGCAATAGCGGATTCCGGACTGTCTTCCAGTTCCCCTTGTCATACTCGCGTTTCAATGTCTCCAGATCCATAGATACTCCTCCCTTATCAATCGCGTAGTTCCCCATGAGGGGCGGTTTCAACGCCATTTCGCCATGCCGGCTTCACCAGCGTATCTTAAAAGAAGCGGAAAACGCTATACTATAGAGGCGATTTCCCAAATGCCACAATCCATCTGGCACCGATTAAACATCAAGATTCAAGATTCAAAGGCAGTTCAAGATTCAAGATTCAAGATTCAAAGGCAAGTCAAGATTCAAGATTCAAGATTCAAAGGCAGCTCAAGATTCAAGATTCAAGATTCAAAGGCAAGTCAAGATTCAGGATTCAAGATTCAAGTCCCGTCAAGATTCAGGATTCAAGATTCAAAGGCAAGTCAAGATTCAGGATTCAAGATTCAAAGGCAAGATTCAAGATTATAGTAATCCAAAAGGACCCACCGCCATGCCACACTCGCCCGTCCCATTTTTCCGTCGTCTCGCGCTATTGCTTCTGCTGTTGCCGGCGTTCTTTCTCGGCGCCGCGGACGACGAGGGCGCGCCCGTCCGCTGCGACACCAGCCGCCTTGTCGCGGGGCGCTTCCCCATCCCGCGTCAGCGCACCGTTTCCACCAAATCCGGCGGGGCGCCCACCCCAAACTATATCGGCGACTACAGCGCCCTTGAGAACGCCCTGGTGCAGGGCTGGAATGACCTGGCCACTGAAATCGACATCACCGCCCTCAGCATCTCCGTCGACGACATCCAGGACCTCTATTACAACATCCTGAACCTCCATGGCGAATGCTTCCACGTCGACTGGTTCAGTTATTATTCCCGCAACGGCTACATCACCCGCCTCCGCCCAACCTATCTCACCACGGACGCCGCCACCATCGCCGCCATGCGCCAGCAGCTCGAAGCCGCCACCGCCAAGGCCCTCGCGCAGCTCCGCCCAGGCATGACCGACCTCGAAAAGGCGCTCGTCCTCCACGACTATCTCGCCGCCAACTGCGAATACGACTACACCCTCGCCCTCGACCACATCCGCGACGCCTACGGCCCCCTCGTCCTCAAGCGCGCCGTCTGCGCTGGATACGCCATCGCCTACGCCCATCTCCTCCGCCGCGCAGGCATCCCCGCCGACTACATCGTCTCCGACTACGAGGACCACGCCTGGAACGCCGTCCAGATCGACGGAAAGTGGTACCACGTCGATGTGACCTGGGACGACGGCGACACCCCCGAGCGCTTCCACCACGGCTATTTCCTCCTGAGCGACTCCCGCCTCAAGAACAACCCTGGATACTCCCCCCACCGCATGTGGGACTACCCCGCCTACGGCTGCACCAGCACCCGCTTCGACAGCTACTTCTGGCGCAATGCCGCCGACGGCGCGCTCCCCTGCATCGACGGCCAGACCTACGCCATCAAGGACGGCACCGGCGAACTCTACGCCTACATCCCCGCCACAGGCAAGGGCTCCCGCGTCTGCCGCCTGCCCGAGGAGACCTGGTATGTCTGGGGCTCCAGCACCAGTTACTACACGTCTCCCTACAACTGCCTCGCCGCCTTCAACGGCATGCTCGTCTTCAACGGCCGCGACGACCTCTACCTCTTCAATCCCCTCGACGGCACCTATGCCGCCATCCCCGCCGAGCTGCCCTCCAACGGCTACCGCTATGGCGTGCGCGTCGACGAGGGCACCAGCCTCTACGCCGTCACCCGCCAGGCCCCCAACGGCACCCCCTCCTACACGAAGATCAACTGGACAAAGGTGACCAGCGTCGCCGTCTCGCCCGCGGAAAAGGCCTACACCGCCACTGGCACCAGCGCCACCAAGGCACTCCAGCTCTCCGCCACCGTCTCGCCCGCCTCCGCCACCTGCAAATTCGTGCAATGGCGCTCCGACAACGAGGCCGTCGCCACCGTCGCCTCCAACGGCAAAGTGACTGTCCACCTCGCCGCCAGGGGCACCGCCACCATCACCGCCACCGCCTACGACGGCGGCTTCCAGGCGCATTGCGACATCACGGTCGAAAACCCCGTCTACGACATCACCCTCGCCGCCTCGCCCAATGAAGGCGGCAGGGCCACGGGCGGCGGCACCTACGAACTCGGCGTCGCCGTCACCCTCGTCGCCACCCCCGAGACTGGCTATGACTTCACTGGCTGGTACAACGGAAACACCCTCCTCTCCACCAGCGCCACCTATTCCTTCGCCGCCGCCGCCAGCATCGTCTGCACCGCCCGCTTCGCGCTCCATCCCTGCGCCATCACCGCCGCCTCCTCCGCCGACGGCCAGGGCACCGTCAGCGGCGCCGAAACCTTCCCCTACGGCACTGCCGTCACCCTCGTCGCCACCCCCGCCTTCGGACACGACTTCCTCGGATGGTACCAGGGCGACACCCTCGTCTCCACCGACCTCGAATACACCTTCACCGCCACTGGGGACGCCGCATTCACCGCCCGCTTCCAGCCCCACCCATACGCCATCGAACTCGCCCTCGCCCGCGGCTGGAACCTCATCGGCCTGCCATTCGACCTCGACGCCGACAGCGACGCACGCATCCGCGCCGAAATCCTCTTCCTCCCCGACGGCAAAAAGACCGCTCGGCGCCGCGTCACCCCAGGCACCCCGCTCCCTGGCGGCACCGTCCTCTGGCTCTACCACGACGGATCGCCCTGCACCCTGCCCCTCACTGGCACCTGCTCCCCGCTGCGCGCCGTCCCCGCTACCTCCGCCGTCACCCCGATCATGAGCAGCGCCCTCCCCGACGCCGCCCTCCTCAAGGTCTGGAACGCCTATCGCTGGGATCCCGCCGCACGCATATTCACCCCCGCCACCTCCCTCGCTCCAGGCGAGGCCGTCCTCCTCGCCACCCCGCCCCGCGGAAACATCCTGCCGGTGGAATAAGAGTTTATCCGTAAATAATACCTCGTTTTCTGAAAACAATGATGGTGGCCGCCAACTGGAGCAGTCCCTCAAACGACGACTTCCTCTTCTCGAACCGGACAAGAATCTTCCTGAACCTGTTGCCCCACGAGTGCGCCACCTCCACAATCCACCTGCGCGCCTTCTTCCCGGCAGCCAGCTCCTTCTTCTCTTCGCCGCGCGACCGCACATGCGGAACATAGCCGTGCCTGCGCATGACAGCCCACGCCTCCTCGCTGTCGTAGCCCGCATCGGCACAGAGATTCTGACGCCTCCTCCCCCGCGGCCTCCTCACCCTGGAGGCGAGGACATTCTCCACCTGCGTTACGTCATGCCGGTTGGCCCCGGTCACGACTATCGACAACGGGAGACCATGCCCATCGACCGGCACGTGCCGCTTTGTTCCCCTTTTTCCTCCTGTCGGTCGGATTGGGGTCCACGGCCTCGGTGGCGAGTGGAGCCCTGCCCTGGCTCCCGTCGATGCTCTGCCATCTCCACGCAATGCCCTCCATTTCATCGTACTCGGCAAGCCCCTTCTTCCAAAGCCTGAGGAAAAAGCCAGCTTTGGTCCACTTCTGGAAATACGCATGGATGCTGCTTGCGCTGCCGAATTCTCTTGGAAGCGCTTTCCACTGGATGCCGGTCCGAAGGACATAGACGATGGCGCAGAAAACCTTGCGTGAATCGACCCATCGGGGCCCCTGGCGTTCCGTGCCGGCCCATTCTTGGGCCGGAAGTCCTGGCGTTCCGTGCCGGGCCATTCTTGGGCCGGAAGCCCTGGCGTTCCGTGCCGGCCCATTCTTGGGCCGGAAGACCTGGGCGTTCCGTGGATGGTCACCGCGCGCATCCTGCGCGCAGTTCGCGCACGAGCGCGGGCGCGGCGCCAGGGGTGGCGCAGGCCTTGACGAAGGCGGAGCCGACAATGACCCCGTCCGCATCCTGCGCGACCGCATGGGCGGCCTCGCCGCTGCCGATGCCGAAGCCGACCGCGACGGGGATGCCTGCGGCGGCGCGCACCTCGCGGATGCGCTCGGCGAGTTCGGGGGGCAGCGTGCTGCGCACGCCAGTGATTCCGCGCACCGAGACGTAGTAGATGAATCCAGTCGCGCCCTCGACGATCCGCCGCATGCGGGCGGCGTCGGTGGCGGGGGAGACGAGCGGGATCAGGTGCAGCCCGTGGCGGCGGCAGGGCGCGAGCAGTTCGTCGCGTTCCTCCAGCGGCAGATCGACGGCGAGGATGCCGTCGAGGCCGATGCGCTCCAGTTCGGCGCAGAGCGCCTCTTCGCCATAGTGGAACATCAGATTCATATAGCTGAAGAGGATGATTCCCGTCTCAGGGTGGCGTTCCCGCAGGCGCGCGGCCATCGCGAGGATCTTCGGGAGCGTGCAGCCGCTGTGGATGGCGGCTTGGCCTGCGGCGGAGATCACCGCCCCGTCCGCCATCGGATCCGAGAAGGGCACGCCCAGTTCGATGATGTCGGCGCCATGGTCGATCGCCGCCTCGATGTCGGCCTCGCTCCGCGCCATGTCGGGGTACCCTGCCTCGGCGAAGATGACCAGCGCCGCGCGCCCCTCGGCGCGGCAACGGGAAAAGATTGCTGCGATGCGGTCCATTCGTGGTTCCTCCTTACATTCCATGCTGCCGCTTGTAGTTGCGGATGTTCTCCATGTCCTTGTCGCCGCGCCCCGAGAGATTCACGATGAGAATGCTCTCCTTCGGCAACTTCGGCGCCTCCTTCAGCGCCTGCGCGACCGCGTGCGAACTCTCCAGCGCGGGGATGATCCCCTCCAGGCGGCACAGCGTGTCGAAGGCGGCGATCGCCTCGTCGTCGTTGATCACCTCGTAGTGCGCCTTGCCCAGATCCGCCCAGTACGCATGCTCTGGCCCGACCCCTGGATAGTCCAGCCCCGCCGAGACCGAGTAGGTGTCCAGCGCCTGCCCGTTGTCGTCCTGCAGCAGATACGACTTCGAGCCGTGCAGGATGCCGACGCGGCCGCCGTTGATGGAGGCCGCGTGGTTCCCCGTCGCGACCCCCTCGCCGCCCGCCTCGACCCCCACCAGCCGCACCGACGGGTCGTCCTCGAAGCCCGCGAAGAGCCCGATGGCGTTGGAGCCGCCGCCGACGCAGGCGATGACCTCGTCAGGAAGCCGCCCCGCCTGTTCCAGGATCTGGCGCCGCGCCTCCTTGCCGATGACGGACTGGAAATCCTTGACCATCATCGGATAGGGATAGGGCCCCGCGGCGGTGCCGATGAGATAGAAGGTCGTGTCCGAGGTCGCCGTCCACTCGCGGATCGCGGCGTTCATCGCGTCCTTGAGCGTCTGGCCGCCCTCGGTGATCGAGCGCACCTTCGCCCCCAGGCACGCCATGCGCTCGACATTCGGCGCCTGCCGCGCGACGTCCACCGCGCCCATGAAGACCTCGCATTCCATCCCGAAGAGCGCGGCGACGGTCGCGGTCGCGACGCCGTGCATCCCCGCGCCCGTCTCGGCGATGACGCGACGGCATCCCATGCGCTTCGCCAGCAGGATCTGCCCCATCGTGTTGTTGATCTTGTGCGCTCCGGTGTGGTTGAGGTCCTCGCGCTTGAGGTAGATGCGCGCGCCGCCGCAGTGCTCCGTCAGCCGTCGCGCGAAGTAGAGCGGCGACTCCCGCCCGACGTAGTCCTTCAGCAGCCCGTCCAGTTCCGCCTGGAAGGACGGATCCGCCTTGGCTTCGAGATACGCCTTCTCTAGCGCCTGGAGCGTGGGCATCAGCGTTTCGGCGACATACTGCCCGCCGTAGATTCCGTAATGGGTCTTCATTTGGTGTTCTCCTCTTTGCATGCCTTGCTCAATGCCAAAATCTTCTCTGGATCCTTGACTCCTGGAGCGGCCTCGGTGCCGCTCCCGCAGTCGACCGCGAACGCGCCGCTCGCGGCGAACGCCGCCGCCGCGTTGGCGGCGGTGATGCCGCCCGCGACGACCACGGGCCTCCACGCC
>JAEEXV010000298.1 GCA_016287975.1 Lentisphaeria bacterium
CCTGCCACGGCGGGACGCCGTGGCTACGTCCGCTTCGTCAATCGCGCCCCACCCACAGGCTTCTGGCGTGTCTGCATTATGAGGGGCTGTTACCAACCCTCTTGGGGAACAGCGCGTTCCCAAAAAGCGTGCTATATCAGCCTTCCATTTGGTCCCATTCCCTTTTTAGAATGGCGTATTGAAAAGTGTTCTCATAGCGTGGCGTCCCGTCTGGATTATTCACAAACGAGACAAACTCGATGAACAGGCCTTCACGCCGCATGCCCAGCTTTTCGCACAGGTGCTGGCTGCGGAGATTGGTGTCCTCCGTATAGGCGTAGATTCGCCGCGCCCCTTTTGCTTGGAAGAGATAATCAAAGAAGGCGTGGGCGGCCTCGAAGGCATACCCCTTGCGATGAAATGCGGAGTTCAGCATCCAGCAGGGGCTGAATGTGTCGATAGGAGACGATTCAATGTCTGGCTCATTACGTTCAGGGAATGCTTCAATCTCCCCGATAACCTTGCCGGTCTCTTTCAACACTATGGCAAAGTGCAATTCTGAATTCACGCTCCGTTTCCGCATCTCTGCCTCCGCTTCTTCAAGGCTATCCAATTTCATGCACGCAAAGCAGTTGGGCACTGAATTCCGAAGATACTCCAGCGCATCTGATGCATCACTCTCGCTGAACGGACGAAGAATCAGTCTCTCTGTCTCTATATGCATGGAAACACCCTCCTATATGGTTTGTCAACGATTCCTGATTCTTGAAACAAAAAAAGCCCAATTTTAACGCAACGCTCAAGCGTTGCGGAAAAATGGATGGTCGGGCAAGGAGTTATGAGACCTGCGTGGACAATCAAGTTACTTACCCTTGCAATAATAACCGCCCGTTTTGGGTGCTCCCCTGAACTCGATTCGACCATTCTTCTTCAATTGCCCCAGATGGCGCTCCAATGTGCGCCTTGGCAATGACAACGCATCTGCGACGGAATTTGCCCGAAGACCAGGGTGTTGTCGGATATAGGAATATACTGCTTCCTGTTCATTTACTCCGCCATTTACTCCGCCATTTACTCCGCCAGCGTTTATGTTCTGGTGCTGTTTCAACGCCTCCAGAATCCGTTCGAGCATGAAGTCAACAAAAAAACTGGAATCAGATTTGGCGGTGCTGTCATTGATGGCCTGGTAATAGCCATCCTGGTTGTCATGCACCATGGTCTCCACGGGGAGATGCAGGAATACGGGGTTCAGTTTTGCAAGGAGGAGGGACTGCCAAAGGCGTCCCGTCCTCCCGTTGCCATCGGCGAAAGGATGGATGAATTCGAACTCGTAATGGAATACGCAACTCCGAATCAGAAGGTGGTCTTTTGAATTGCGAAGCCAGTCAAAGAGGCTGGCGACTAGCTGGGGAACCTGCCCGGCAGGCGGTGCGACATGTATGACCTGTTCCCCTGCAAAGACGCCGACTCCGCCAGTTCGGAAATTTCCCGCCCCGTCCACCAAGGCAGCCATCATTGTGCCATGCGCCTTCAAAAGATCTTCCACGGAGAAAGGGTCAAGCGTAGGAGCAAGGGCGTAGGTCGCTATGGCATTCTTGACTTCCTGAATTTCACGCAGCGGAGCAACCACGCGTTTGCCATCCAGGATGTCCGTCACCTGCTTCAGCGAGAGCGTATTCCCCTCAATGGCCAGCGAGGAATGGATGGTCTTAATGCGGTTTGCGCGGCGAAGTTTCAAGGCATCTCGCTGTTCCAGACGGATGACATAGCGTTCAACCAGCGCAGAAATCTCCGCGACAAGCGAAACAGTATGGGAAGATATGGTGAACGGAGGTTGGTAGGTCATTGTTATGCCTCTCAATCAAATACTATGTTCCCAAAGAGTATTGCCAATTGAAGTTGTTTACTCCTTTGTTGTTTCTTTTAAGGTAATTATTCAGAACTCCACACAATGTGAGGCTCTTGACCAATGTTTAAGATAATGGTTCGGTATTGCTTTGCAAGCCGCCATGGGCAAAAAGGTGCGGCGGCGACTACACACTCTGCTGGACGCCTCCGTCATCGAAGGCCGATTCGCCTAGTTTAATTTCCATCTGCCCCTTTCCGAAATTCCGAATGACAGAGCATAACTTCTCGAAACTTACACGGCAGGGCCCGCCACGGGACGGAAGGGACGGAAGGGACGCGGGCCGAGAACGGCCCGCCACAGGACGGAAGGGACGGAAAGGACGGAAGGGACGCGGGCCGAGAACGGCCCGCCACGGGACGCAGCCAAGTCTTAGCAATCGATGGCCGCCCATTCACCGAGCCGCCACGGCGAGGCCGCCGTGGCAACCATTTTCGGGTGCGCGAAACGCGGGCCGAGAACGGCCCGCCACGGGACGGAAGGGACGCGGGCCGAGAACGGCCCGCCACGGGACGGGGGGGGCGGAATGCGGAATGGGGGATGGATGGCAATTACTGGTTGCGCTGGCCTCCCCGATTGCGCCGATAGCCGTTACCGCCTCTCGCGCCACCGTTTCCCTGCGGGCCGCCGCGGTATCCGCCGCCGTTGCCGTTTCCCTGCGGTCCGCCACGGTATCCGCTGCCGTTGCCCTGCGGTCTGCCGCGGTATCCGCCGCCGTTGCCGTTTCCCTGCGGGCCGCGCTGGGTGTCGCCGCGCACTCCAGGTCGGGAATAGGGGCGTGGCTGCGGGCGCGGGACGTCTGGCTTGAGGTTCGTCGGGAGATAGAACGAGGAGAGGGGCTTGTAGCCGCGCGCCGCCATCAGTTTGTCCCAGGCGGCGGGAAGGACGATCTTCACGGTCGCGGAACCTCCTCCTGGCAGGCACTGCTCCTTGTTGCGGGCGGGGTCGCCAGTCACGAGGAAGATGTTCTTTCCTTCCTGCATCGCGGGGACGGTCTCCATGGACTTCGCGCCCGTCCAGGCGAGCCAGGGCGGGGTGGCGGTGGTGGCGGCATGTTCGGCCTGGGCGATGCGGGAAGCGTGCTGCTGGAGGGTGCATTTGCGCGGGTCGAAGGAACTTCCAGGATTTCCCCAGTAGTTCGCGAATGCGCGGGACTGGAGGGGATTGCGCGCGGTCGCGACGAGCGCCTTCTCCAGGGCGTCCTTCGAGGGATAGGCGGCGGCCAGGTCGCGCGCCACGTCGGGGGTGATGAGGAAGGTGCGGTAGACGCAGGGCATTCCGCTGCCCAGCGCCATCTGCTGCTTCTCGACGGCGTCCCAGGCGATCATGTCCTTGATCTTCACGGGATCGGAGGTGGAGGGGACGAGGTTGTTGCCCCAGTTGATGGCGGAGGCGGCGGAGAGCGTCGAGTCATTGACGCCGAAGCCGCGCTGCATGTGGTAGGGCTTCCAGCCGACCTTGAGCGCGGCGGCCTCGTCCTCGGCGAGGCACCACGGCATCAGGTAGCCGAAGGTGCCCATGCGGTTTTCCTTGATCTTGTATCCGCCGAGGTTGAGGAGGGCGAGGTTGATGAAACGGCCCAGCATGGCGTTCTGCGGGGAGGAGATCTCGCCCTGTCCGCAATCAAATCCCAGCTGGCGCGCGACGGGGCCGTTGAGCCAGCAGTAGGGCGTCCAGGCGTGCGTCGAGACCAGCGTCCGACGGAAGTTCCCGTTCATCATCGCCTCGGCGAAGGCCAGGAGAATCGGCATGAACTCCGGGGGGCAGCCCGCCATCACGCCATTGACCGCCACATGGCGGACCGTGGCGGAGCGCTGCGCGGGCGGAATGGCGCCGATGACATGGTCGGGGGGCAGGTCGGTGAACTTCAGGAACTCGGCGACCGCGGCCTCGGTAGGCGGGAGGACGGGCAGGCCGTCCGTCCAACCTGAATCCAGGAAGATGCGCTGGATTTCCGCCAGCGTGCCAGAGAGGTCGGTGCGGGGCGCGTCGTCGGCCTCGCCCTGGTTGCGCTCGGCGTCGGTGATGGGGGCGGTCAGGGCGTGCTTGATGGCGGGCCAGAGGACGCGGCGGGTGTTTGCGAGGAGTTCCTCGCGGGTGTGGGAGGCGAAGGCGCCTGGATACTCGGCGACGCGCAGGACGGCGATGCCCGCGACGCGGGCGGTGCTCTTGGCCTGCTTCACGAAGCCAGGGCCCGCGATGATGACGGAGGGGATGCCCAGGACCTCGGCCGCGATGCAGGAGCCCGTCTCCTTGGGCGTGCAGAGCCCGCAACCGCCATTGCCCGAGATGACCGCGTCGATTCGGCGCTCCTTCAGGCGGCGCTGGAATTCGTCCTTTTCGCGGCGCACGACACCTGGGCGTGGATAGGGGCCCGCCGAGCCGATCTCATTCAGCAGATAGACCTTGGCGTCGGGGAACTCGTCGAGGATCAGCCGCTTCAGCTCGGGGTGGGTGACGGAGGCCATGAAACTGCCGCCGACAATGGCGATATTCTTGCCGTTCAGCGTCTTCAGGCGGGGCCCCTGCGGCAGGGGCTGCACCCGCATCTCGGGCACGGGCGAGAGCACGGTGTATTCGGGGGCGGCAGCGCCTGACGCGGGCAGGGTGCACATGCCGTCGGGGCAGTCCTCCGCGGCGGCGAGGTGGAGGCTGAGAAGAAGCAGGGCGAAAAGAAACTGGCGGGTTCTGGTCATGAGGAAACTCCTGAATGGGTGGGTGTCTATCTTCTGGAACGCGATTTTGCCGCCGATTCTACACCCTGCGCTTGTTTTTTTGCACACTGGGACAACTGGGACAACTGGGACGGATGGGACGGATGGGACGGATGGGACGGATGGGACAACTGGGACAACTGGAACGACTGGGACAACTGGGACGACTGGGACAACTGGGACAACTGTGGCGTGATGGGGGCGGTTCAGGCGATGACTTCGGCGAGGAGGTCGTCGTTGCAGAGGAGGCCTTGGCGGGTGGGACGGAGGCCGGTCTCGTCGATTGCGAGCAGCCCGGCTTCGCAGGTGCGCCGGACGGCGGCGTCGTGGAGGAGGTCGTCGCGGGTGATGCCAGTGGCGTCGGCGAGGGCGCTCCAGGTCCAGCCGTCGCAGGTGCGCAGGGCGAATGCGAGGAGTTCGCGGGCGCGCGCCGCGGGGGGGATCTGGTCGAGGGCGGGTGGCGCGCCTGCCAGCCAGGCGGCGAGGTCGGGCGGGTTGGTGCGGCGGTCGGTGCCGTCGAAGGAGGCGGCGGCGGGGCCGCAGCCCAGATAGGTCTGCCCGTGCCAGACCTCCCAGTTGTGGCGGCAACGGCGCCCAGGGCGGGCGAAGTTGGAGATCTCGTAGCGGGCGAGACCTGCTTCGCCGAGGAGTTCGTCGGTGGCGTCCCAGGCGGCGATGAAGTCGTCGTCGGTGCCGTTGTCGGCGAGGCTGCGGTGGAGCGGCGTGCCAGGTTCGAGGGTGAGGCGATAGCAGGAGAGGTGGTCGGGGGCGCAGGCGATAGCGCGACGCAGTTCCGCGCGCCATTGCGCGATGGTCTCGCCTGGGATGCCCCAGATGAGGTCGAGGTTGATGCCTGGGATGCCGCATTGGCGCGCGACGGCGAGGACGGCCTCCAGATTCGCGAGGGAGCCCCGACGCCCGATGCGGCCGCGCAAATCGGGGTCGAAGGCCTGCACGCCGAGGCTGAGGCGGTTGACGCCTGCCTCGGCGGCGAGCGCGAGTTTCTCGGCGGTCAGGGAATCTGGGTTGGCCTCCATCGTCCATTCGCAGTCTGGCAGCAGGGTGAAATGGCGGCGGACAATCGACAGCAGGCGCTCCAGCGCCGACGGGGGCAGCGCGCCAGGCGTGCCGCCCCCGAGGAAGATGGAGCGCAGCGACGCGCACTCCTGGGCATGTTTTTCGCACTCCGCCTCCAGGGCGCCCAGATACTGGCGGCGCTCCGCCTCGGTGGAGTCCGGGCGCGAATAGAAGGCGCAATAGTCGCATTTGCCGCCATGGCAGAAGGGGACGTGGATGTAGAGGGAGCGATACACGGCGGGGATATTATGCCGTGGGCGGCGGCGGGGGCGCTGGGAGCGCGGGGTGTGCCTGGAGGCTCTTGAAGTGGGTGATGGTGACTTCGCCCGCGGGCACTCGCGGCGGCTTGGAGACATTGCGGGCCAGGCAGTAGTCGACCTTGCAGCGCTTGGCGGCGCGGGCCTTGCTGTGCCAGGCGGCGATGGCGGCGGCGGCGTGGATGCGCTCGACGGAGGCCGCTTCGCCCTCGGGGCCGCGCAGCAGGACGTGGCTGCCAGGGATGGCGCTGGCATGGAACCAGAGGTCGGTCGGGAGCGCGAAATGCAGGGAGAGCAGGTCGTTGTCGACGGCGGACTTGCCTGCGAAGACCTGCCAGCCGTCGCCGAGGTCGTAGGTCCAGTATCGGGGGTGTGGCGGTGGCGTGGGGCGCATGGTGGATTACCAGAGGGGGGAGCCGATGATGCGGGAGGCGGGCGTGCTGCCGAAGAGGTGCATGTCCATGGGCATGGAGCGGTTGTCGCCGACGACATAGACATGGCCGTCCGCGACCTTGCGCGGCGGCAGGTCCCAGTCGCAGGGCGTCAGATGCGCCCATGGCTCGGTGCATCGCGCGCCGTTGACGTAGAGGTCCCCGGTGCGGAACTCGACGGTGTCCCCCGCGACGGCGACAATTCGTTTCAGATACATGACGTGGTTGCCGTGGATGCGGATCATGACCACGTCGCCGCGGCGCGGTTCGCGGAAGCGGAACTTGAGGCGGTTGATGGGGAGGAACTGGTGCGCGCGGTAGGTGGGGAGCATGCTGGGGCCGTCGGTGAAGGCGGGCTGGATGACATGGCTGCAGACGAGATAGGTGACCAGCACCAGCACGCCGAGCCGCAGGAAGAATCGTCGGTTGAAGGTCGGCACGAGAAAGCGCCTCATGGCGCTGGATTCCTCCGCCTCGTCGGACTCGGCGAAGTAGGCGCGCAGGCGTTGCCAGAACGATTGTTCAGGTGGCTTCATAGAGTGCGTCGGGGGAGTCCGATGGATCCTGGAAGAATGGCGATCGGTGGATTTGCACGCTCTGCACCAGGCCCGCGAGGAAGAGGGTGCTGATCATGAAGGAGCCGCCGTAGCTGATGAAGGGCAGGGGGATGCCGACAATCGGCGCGGCCTGGATGGTCATCGAGATGTTGATGAGGATGTGGGTGGAGAAGATGATGACCGCCCCCATCGCGAGGCATGTGCCCTGGGAATCGGCGGCGCTGAGGGCGGTGCGGCAGAAGCACAGCATCAGCCCCGCCAGCAACCCGATGATGGTGCCCGCGCCCAGGAAACCAGTCTCCTCGGCGATCACGGAGAAGATGAAGTCGGTGGGCGCGATGGTGCGCGGCAGATAGCCGAGGACATGCTGCGTGCCGTGGAGATACCCCTTGCCGAACATGCCGCCCGAGCCGACGGCGAGGAGGCTCTGGCGGGCGTTCCAGTCGTCCTGCTTGCGCTCGCCTTTGGCGGGGGTGAAGAAGCGCTCGACGGATTCCTCGAAGCTGCGCGCCGCGCGGTCGGGGAGGAACGGCGCGACGGCGCGGGAGAAGTTGCGGGCGGGGTCCGCCGCGAAGACCTTGACGCGGTCTTTCTGGTAGGGCTTCAGTTTCATGTAGAAGATGGGCAGCAGCAGCAGCACGGCGGCGCCGCCGAGGACGAACCAGCGCCATCGCAGCCCCGTCAGGAGCATCATGACGATGGTGACGGGGAGGAGCACCATCGCGGTGCCGAAGTCGGGCTGGAGGCAGATGAGCGCTCCTGGGAGGAAGGATGCGAGTGCGAGGAGGATGGCGGGCAGCCAGATGCCGAGGGCGGTATGGCGGATTTCCTGGAGGGAGGCGAGCCACGCGAGGAAGAGCATGGTGAGGGGCTTGGCGGCCTCGCCTGGCTGGACGAGGCCGATGCCAGGCACGCGGAGCCACCCTCGGGTGTTGTTGAGGGTGCGTCCGAAGAGGAGCACGGCGAGGAGGAGGAGGAGGCCCGCGAGGTAGAAGAGCCAGCTGTGGCGGCACCAGAGATGGTAGTCGATGGCGGCAGTCACGACATAGACGACGATGCCGAGCGCGAGCCACTCGAGCTGGTGCAGCCACTTTCCCGCGAGGCTGCCGCCGACCTCGACGCCAGCGCCGTAGATGAAGGCGATGCCGATGACGAGGAGCGTGGCCTCCAGCCCGATGGCCAGCCAGTCCACCCGCAGCCACGCCCCCGCGCGGCGCTGCAGGAGATCATCGGAGAGGCGGATGGCGGAAAGGGCGGTCATGGCAAGTCGGAATGCGAATAAAAATTCGCTACAATGAAGCCGTGGATGCGATGAAAAATAAGATGGAAACGGGATGGACGGAAAGCGAAACGGGAAAGGAATGCTACATTATGCGAAAACGGGTTCGCGCGGGCAGGATGGAGCGCGCGGCGGGGCGGCGGTGGAAATAACATAATCATTCGCGGCCCGTTTGCTTGATTGCGGCGGTGGCGTGCGGGCTTTTTTCAGGAGAACTCCGATGATGATGGATTTGAGCAAACTGGTGCAAAGCACGTGCGAGCGGCTGGTCGCGGTGGAGGCGCTCCCCGACGGGACGGCCGAACTCTTCTCGCGGGATCCTTCAGGCGCCGTCGCCTCGCGGATTGTGGAATGCAAGCCCTGGCTGCTGACGGCGGGGCCCGAACTCGGGGCCGCCCTCGCGGGGAACTGCGGCGTGGAGCCGCTGGAGGGGGAGGGGGCGATGCGGTGCCGCGTCGTCTTCCCCGACGAAAAGAGCCATGACGCGGCGGTGAAGCAATTGAAGAAGCTGACGGGGCAGAATCCGTCGTCGCCGCTGGCGCCGTACCGCGTCTTCTCGGATCCGATCCAGCGCGCGCTGATGGCGCTGAAGGCGCGGCTGTTCCGCGGAATGGAGTTCCGCGAACTGCGGCGGATGCAGCTGGACATCGAGACGCGCTGCACGGTGCCTGGCACCTTCTGCAACGCCGAGCGCGAAGGGGACGAGGTGATTCTGGTGTCGCTGAAGGACAGCGACGGCTTCGAGGTGTGCCTGTCGTCGCGCCAGGAGGGCGGGGAGGCCGCGCTGCTGGCGCGGATGGTCGCGGTCATCCAGGAGCGCGACCCCGATGTGCTGGAGGGCCACAACCTCTTCAACTTCGACCTCGACTATCTGGAGAAGCGCTGCAAGCGCCACGGCGTCGCCTTTGCGATCGGGCGTGGGGGGCGGCTTCCCCAGGCGCGGCCCAGCCGTCTGTCCATCGCTGAGCGGACGCTGAACTACCGCCGCTACGATGTCTACGGGCGCCATGTGGTGGACACCTATCACCTGGTGCAACTGGCGGATGTCAGCCGCCGCGACATGGACAGCTACGGCCTCAAATACGCTGCGAAGTACTACGGCATCGCGCGCGAGGGGCGCGTCTATGTGCAGGGGGATGACATCACCGCGACCTTCGACAACGACCCCGAACGCCTGTCGGAGTACTGCCTGGACGATGTGCGGGAGACCGACGGCCTCTCGCGGATTCTATCGCCGAGCCACTTCTACCAGACGCAGCTGCTGCCGCTCTCGTATCAGAACTGCGTGCTGCGCGGCAACGCCACGCGCATCGACGGGCTGCTGACGGCGGAGTATCTCGCGGCTGGGGCGGCGCTGCCTGCCCCGCAGGCGCCCGTGCCGTTCGAGGGGGCGCTGAGCGAGGCGGCGAAGTGCGGCGTCTTCAAGCCAGTCTGGCACATCGACGTGCGCAGCCTGTATCCCTCCATCATCCTGAGCGAACGGCTGGCGCCCGCCTCCGACCGCCTCGGCGTCTTCCTGCGGCTGCTGGAGCAGCTGCGGGAGTTCAGGCTGGCGGCGAAGGACGCGATGAAGGCGTCGGAGGGCGCGGAGCGGGACCACTATGCCGCATTGCAGTCGTCGTTCAAGATCCTCATCAACTCCTTCTACGGCTATCTGGGCTTTGCGCAGGGAACCTTCAACGACTACGGCATGGCCGAGAAGGTCACCGCGACGGGGCGGGGCATCCTGACTGGCATGAGCGAGCATCTGGAGGCCGAGGGCGCCTCCGTCATCGAACTCGACACCGACGGCATCTACTTCGTGCCGCCGCCCGCCATACACGAGGTGGACGAGATGAGGCGCCGCATCCAGGAGGAACTGCCGCCAGGCATCGCCGTCGAACTGGACGGGACATATTCGGCGATGTTCTCCTACAAGAGCAAGAACTATGCGCTTCGGGAGGCGGACGGGCGGATTTCGCTGCATGGCGCCGCCCTGCGCTCGCGCGGGCTGGAGCCCTTCCAGCGGCGCTTCGTCGCCGAGGCGATCGACCGCATCCTGTCGGGGCAGGCGGCGGAACTGCCCGCGCTCTTCCGTGAATACGAGGAGGCGCTCCTGCAGCACAAGTTGCCGTTGCAGGATTTTCTGCGCAAGGAGAACCTGACGATGACGCCGGGGAACTACAAGGCCGCGCTGGCGGCGGGCAAGACCAAGCGCAGCGCCATCTATGAACTGGCGCTTCGTTCCAGCCAGGAGTTCCGCCCTGGCGACGGGCTGAAATACTACGTGACAGGCGCGAAGAAGTCCGTCTCCGTCGTTGAAAACAGCAAGCTTGCGGAGGAGATCGATGCCTCCGTCCGAGACGAGAACGTGCCGTTCTATCTCGACCGACTCAAGGGCGTCTATGAAAAACTCGCCGCGGCCGTCGGCTCGGCTCCCCAGGACGGCAAATAATGGAGGATAGAGGGTGCGTTTGCCGATTCGCGGCTCACTCCCCCTCTGGTTCTGGTCCTGCCCCTACAGGAGTTTTATGCGTCTGTAAGAATTTGCGTTTTCCGCCAACCGCGCACCGGCTCAGGCGAATGACTTCTTCCAGTTTGGCAATTCAACCAGTGGGGCAAGATTCGGGACGCAAGATTCACGGACATCATTACCGCCTGCCAGAACTCTTTCAAGCCATGTTCTATCTGCCATGCTGGAGAATGACCAGGACGGTGAGGGTCTTTGCGGGGGCGGTGTTCTTCTCCCAGGGGCGGCGGTAGCGGAATTGGATGGCGCTGCTGCCGCCGTGGCCGTTGCCTTTGAAGGTGAAGAGGCGCATGCCTGGAGCGCCGGTCATGCCCGGGCGCCCGCCTTGGACATATTCCGAGGACACGGCCGCCACGGCCTCGGGATTGCCGATTTCGACTTGCCACGAATATCCAGTAGTGGGATTTTCGCGCAAGGGGATGGTGAAGGGCTTGCCGTTGTCGACCGCAAGCGTGAGCACCGTGCCGTCTGGCAGGTCGAAGGGCTGGAAGCGCGAGGCTAGAGCATTTCTGGCGGGTGGCACGGGCGGCGCGGGCTGGTGGGGTTTCGGGGCGGCGGAGAGGATGGCGGCGGCGAGAAGGATGGCGGGGATGAGGAGGCGCATATTCAAGAATGGGTGGTAAGAGTTGGAATTACGAGGACTGGGGGCGAATTCCGACTTACTATAGCGCAACGAACAATTACAGTACTGGATGCGACATGATGTTTTTTGGGGGATGCGTAAGAAATCGCGCGCACTCTGGTAGTAGGTTCTACCGAGGAATGCTGCGGATTTTTGTGTTTCGGGAGTTTTCCATGCGACGCTGGATGTGTTTCCTTGTTATTTGCCTGACCTGCACGGTCGGATTTGCCGGAACGGCGGACTTGGAGGAGGTCGTAAAGACGGCGCAGTTGCCGTTCCCAAAGTTGTCAAGGTGGGCAAAATGGCGGCGCAACGGCGCAGTGAAGGTGCCGCAGCATCGCCGTGATCGGCGTCTATACCTGACCCCCAAGGAGGAAAAACGAATCGGCGCGGAATTGCGGCGACTGCTGATGGAAAGGCAGGTGTTCGAGGATGGCAATCCGGGCTTCGACCGGTGTCGCGAAATTGCCGAACGGATTGTCAAAGCCCTGCCAGGGAAAATTCCGTTGGAGGTGCATTTGCTGTCGTCAACGGCTGTGAACGCCTTTGGTCTCCTTGACGGGACTTTGGTGGTGACCAGCGGTGCCCTGCATCGTTGCAACGACGACGAACTGGCATTCCTGATCGGACACGCATACGCGCATGTCGTCGCGCGTCATGCGACGGAAACCGCCACAATGGCGTATGAAGCCGCAAACGGCAAGAACCTGCCGCAATGGTGGCCGAAGACAACCGATGTGGAAAAAGCGCAGTTGGCGGACGAATTCCGTCGGCTCGGCTTTTCGCTGGTAGTGCAGTCGGGGCTTTGGCGCCCGTATGACTACATTATGGAGTATGAGGCGGATGCACTGGGGCTTGTGTTTATGATGAAAGCGGGTTTCGAACCGCTTCAGGCGCTGTCGCTGCTGCGGCGCCAGATGGAGACGTTTGACTCTGCTTCATGGGTGTCGACCTATCCAGAACTCCTGCGCCGCTATGATCGGCTGTTTCTTTTGTGCGAACAGGAGAAGGTGCTTGCGGAGGCAGTAGTTGGCAAGACGATGAAACTGGAGTGGATGGATGATGCCATCCGCATGAGCGAGGAGAAGGCTCATGTGGAGACGGTGAAAACCGTCGCGGATCCTGATGGAATCGTGCTGTTCGTTCCTGGAATCAGCATCCTGAAGAAAGAGAATCCCGCCACATACGCTTCGAGCTTGGGACAAGCCTATCCGCGCCACGAACTCAGGGTGATGGCATGGGAATGCTCCGATTTGCTGCGCCCGCGCGATGTGGCGAAAGGAGTCTACAAGTCGGAGGTATGGGGGCAACTCCGGCAGTATTGGCCGATTGCCAAACTTCGCGCGGACACAATTACCCTTCGGGTGGTGAATGAGATTGTCTTTAGGATGTCGCCAGAGGAGCGCGCAAAATTGATCCTGGCGGGCCATTCCCTGGGGGTGCGGGTCATCCTGCGGGTCACGCAGGAATTGGCGGCACGTGGGATGCAGCTGCATCAGATTGTCTTGATGGGCGGTGCGGTTCCGGCGGACACTCCGTTGCTGGAAAATTGTGCCGCAGTCTCCGCGATTCCCCCTCAGAATTACTATCATTGGCATGACGAGGCGCTTTCCGAGTTCTTCTATTCGATGGAGAATGTGCCGGCGCTGGGCTTGACTGGGCTTCGGAAGCCCCTGTCCCGTTTCCAGGACTACCAGATTCCCGGCGGCAGCCAGTTGTTTGGGCATGCCGCCGCACTCTATCTGAAGTCCGTCGAATTGGCTTCCCGAGGCGAATTGGCACCGCAGGACACGAAGATCGACCACTTTTCGATTGCCACGCCGTTGCCCATGAAAGTGTGGAAGGCGGCTGCCGTGAAAGTGTCGTTTCAGAAGACCGGCATCCTTCTTGAACAGTGCTTCGGCTGGGAGTTCATCGTTTTCAAGAACTGGATCCGGCCCAATGAATATCTCATTCGCAATCCATATCGACAGCCAGTGGCACGGGGGCGCGAAAATGCCATGCGGGCACGCTGGAAGGAAATTTGCGGCAAATTGGATGCGGCTTCCCGGGGCGAAACGGGCAAGCCGCCACTTGAGAAGAAATCGCGATGAGGTGATGGAGGCGGACGCCACCCTCGCGGCCGCTTACAGCGCGATGTGTGCGATTTTGAGGGGGGAGGAGAACGGCTTGACGGGGAGGCTCTGTCCGTCGGTGATGATCCACTGGTTCGGGCCGAGGCGGGTGGGCATGAAGTTGCCCGAGAGGTGGACGGTGTCGGGGCGGGCGGGGTCTCCGTCGATGGGGAAGACGACCTGTTCCGTGGAGCGCAGGAGCGTCATCGTCCTGGGCTCGACCTCGGCGATGTAGAGGGGGGCGCGGAAGCGCACGACTTTTGCGTTGACCTCGTTTTTGCGGGTGTAGCTCAGGAAAAGGCGGTCATCGGTGCAGAGGAAATGCTGCTGGGTGGAACTGGTCTCCAGGTCGGTGCCGTCGTCGAACCGCCAGGGCTGGATGGGGGCGTAGTGGAGGCCGTCGGCGCTGCGGCTGTGGTAGGCCTTGCCGTCCTCGGCGCGCAGGGTGAGGCGGACCTCCCCCTGGAACTCCATCAGGGATGGCTCCAGGAGGCCGCGTCCGAAGCGGTGGGTGAGGATATTGCCGCGTTCGAGCAGAGCGAAGGAGGCCCCGTCGAAGCGGGCGCGGTAGACGGTCACGAAACAGAAGGGCGGGTGGTCGAGTTCCTGCCCGTAGAAGGCGATGAGCCAGTCGCCATCGGGGCGCACGATGCGTTGCCCGCAGCCGCAGACGAAGCAGATGTCGGCGGCGAACTCAGGCGGCTCGAAGATCTGGCGGGGCGCCCATGTGCCGTCGGGATTCAAGGCGGAATAGACGCCGCGGCGCTTGAGTTCGGGGGCGTAGTCCTCCTTGCCCCAATGGCCGAGGGTGTCCATGTGGCGTCCATTGCGGTAGAAGACATTGTGGCCGATGAACAGCATGGCGCCAGTGGCGGGATCGTAGTCGACGACGGTGTCGCAAGTGCCCTCGTAGGCGTTCGAGTAGGCCGCGATCGGCGCCCATCCGAGGGTGGGCACCGAGACGGGCTTGCTCCAGGTGTAGCCGTTGTCATCGGAGATGCAGGTCTCGACGGGGCCGTAGAAGTCGCCGCTGCCGATGGTCTGGAGGGACATGAAGAGGCGACCAGATGGGTGACGGCCGACTTTCGGGTGGAACATCGGACGGGAGCCAATGCCTTCGGAGGTGATGGTGTGGAGTTCGATTTGCATGGAGGAGTGATCCCTGAAGTGAAACGGCAGGGATTGGACTTTGGATGGGACTTTGGACGGGGGGACTTTCGGACTGGGGGATGGGACTTTGGACTTTGGACGCTGGGGCGGCCGCAGGACTTTGGACGCTGGACTTTGGACGCCGGGGCGGCCGCAGGACGCAGGA
The DNA here is from genome assembly GCA_016287975.1 of Lentisphaeria bacterium. Next base: position 14,761 of record JAEEXV010000298.1, read on the forward strand.
CTTTGGACGCCGGGGCGGCCGCAGGACTTTGGACGCTGGACGCTGGACTTTGGACGCCGGGGCGGCCGCAGGACTTTGGACTTTGGACGCCGGGGCGGCCGCAGGACGCTGGACTTCTGACGCCGGACTTTGGAGGGAACTTTGGACTTTGGACTGGATGCTCTTTTGGCGAAGGGCGCGGCGGGATCAGGGGGTCTGTTCGATGAATGCGGCCATTTCGCCAGGGGGGAGGGTGATGGAGGCGGATCGGGCGGGGAAGGTTTTGCCCGTGAAGTATTCCTTCGCGGGGGCGAAGGGCAGTTCGAGCGTGACGGCGGCGTTTTTTTCGGTGAGATTGTAGCAGACGAGTACGCGGGGGCTGCCAGGCGCGGTGAAGAGGGCCCAGCGGTCGGGATCCAGTCCCTTGACGGGGACGCCGACCGTGGCGCGTCTGCCGTGGTAGAGGACAACCTCGTAGTCGGCGAGGAAGGCGTTGAAGCGGGTGAAGGCGGAGTAGCTGCGGCCGTCGCAGCCAGGGAGGTTGTAGACGAGGATGCCCTTGCCGCCGCCGACGAGGCCTGCCGCGAGGCGTGCGATGGGTACCTGGGCGCTCTTCTGGCGCAGATGGAGATGCCATGGCTCGGGGATGGCGCCGCAGAGCAGCGGGGTGTCCTGAAGCGCGGCGGCGGTGGCGCGAATCTCCTGCTGGGTGGCGGTGTATCCCGCGCCGCCCAGGTCGAGGACGGGGGCGAGCTTGCGCCAGTCGACACTGTACATTGCAAGGGATTTGGGGGACTGGTAGCCGCTGTAGAAGTAGAACTCCTTGCCCTGGGCGTTGACGAGGGCCTTCCAGAAGGCGCAACTCTGCGCGAGGCGCGTGCTCATGAAGTCGCACCACTGGGCGTTGTATTTCGCGTGGATCTCGGCGCGGGCGGGGACGGAGGGCAGTTTGGCGAAGGCGGCGAAGCGCCTGAGACAGCGGTCGCAGTAGCAGCTGAGCATGCCGTCGCGGGCAGGGGATTCGTAGTCGAGGCAGACGACATCGTAGCCCTTGAGTTGGCGGGCGATTTCCGCGTATCCAATGGCGGCGATTTCGGGCAGGGTCAGCAGGATGTCGGTGCAGAGGAAGTTGGCCTGGGACAGGGGGACTTTCTCGCCTGCGCTGTTGATCCTGCGGTATTCGGGATGGGCGGCGGCTGTCTTCGCGGCGCCCTTGCCGAGGATGCGGGCATAGGAGAGGACGCCCATGCGCTTCATGCCCTTGACGGGGAAGTTCTGCAGCTGGTTGAAGCCCGCGCGCTGGAAAGTGTCGGTGAGAAAGGCGAGATTCGCGGCCTTGTCGCCGAGGTTGACCATGTTGCCGCCCCACATCTCGGTGCGGAAGAGTTTCGGGACCTTGCCGACGAGCGCTGGATAGAGGTGGACGGAAAGCACCTGCGGCACCTCCACGATGCGGCCGTTGTCCCATTCTGCGTAGGCGTAGGCGACCAGTTGCGGACGTTCCTTGGCATAGGGGACTTTGGCGCGGATGAGGAAGACGAAGGCGTCGCGCGGATCGGGCTGCGCCTTGCATGGCTGCGGCACGTTGGAGACCACGCGGTAGTGGCGGTAGGGCTTGCCGTCGATGACGAGGTCTTTGCGTTCGGCGATGACGGGCTTGTATGGCGAGGCCTCGTGGGCGGTGACGGTTTCGAGTTCCAGTCCAGAGGGCAGCACGAGGTGGAGCGCGTAGGGGAGCTCGGCGAGTCTGGACTCGGGATTGGTGGCGATGATGTGCAGCGGCTGAAGGCTCCCTGCTGCGATGTGGAAGTTGTTGTTGTCCTCGGGCCAGAAGAGGGTCTGGCCGACGGCGAGGGTGGTGGTCTTTCGGTCGAAGTCGAATCTGGCGGGATAGCCGTTCTTCTGGAGGCCGAAGGGCGCCTCGGGGGCGGGGTAGAGGCCGCGCTCGGCGTTGAAGGCGCTGGACTTGCCTTGGCTGTGGACGATGGTCGAGACCATCGCGTTGCCGATCGTGTAGACAGGCGTCTGCAGGACGGTCCTGCCGTCTGCCTCGACGGTGAAGGAGACGCGGTTGTACTCCTTCCCAGGCAGGGTGTACGTGAAGTCGTTCGCGCCTGGCTTGAGGGCGAAGGTCTGGCGGAATGCCTTGCGGTCCTCGCCAGTGGCCTGGAGCAGGACGGTGCCGCGTCCCGTGCTGGCGAGCGAGAGGCGGCGCCTGGCGCTGTTCTGCAGATTCATCTCCCATCTGGTGATGGCGAGGGGCATGTCGCTGAAGATCGCCTCGCCGAGAGCCGCGCGGACATGGAAGGCGTCGGGGGCGGGATAGAAGAGCGTGCCCTCCTTGCGCGCGTGGTTGATGCGTCCGAGCATCAGGCTGAACTTCTCGCCTGGCTGCCCCGTGAGGCCGACAAGCTTGAGCGGCACGGCGAGTTCGACCGAAAAGAAGCCGTCGCCGACGAAGCCCGCGCAGCGCGCGCCGCCGCTGAAGGTCAGGTCGCGGCCTGTCCAGATGTCTTCGCCTGTGCATTTGGCATCCTCCATCGTGCCGAGCGCATTGACGGTATATTCATAGACGGGCGCGTCCTTTCCAGCGGGGCCGATGAAGAGGCGGACGCAGTCGTCGTCGGTGACGGTGGCGTCGGTCTTGCGGACATTGCACTTGAAGAGGTCAAGCTGGTTGCGGACAGGGGCGAGACACTGCTGGTGGCAGAGGAATGCGGCGTAGAGGAATTTCCCGTCGGTGGCAAGGCGTGCCTCCGTATTGTCCTGGGCGAAGTGGGTGTACTGGGACTTGCCGACTTGGACAAAGGGCGTGAGGACGGAGACGGACTGCCAAAGCGCGTCGTCGAGCTTGCCGTCGATGACGGGGGCGGCCTGGCGTGTCGGCACGGCGACCAAGGCGGCGCCACTGGCTTCGGGCAGTACCTCCTCCAGGGTGACCTTGCGGAAATAGGCTTTCCCAGTGGCGCCCTTGGCGGCGTAGAGGATGAGGCGGTAGCGGGTGTCTGGGCCTGGGAAGGAGGCGGTGAACTGATAGGTCTTCCAGCCGTGGGTGCCCTTGAAGGAGCGGGAGGCGCCGCCCTGCCAGCGCATCGTGGTGAGATAGACGCCAGCGCCAGAGAGGTTTTCGCATTTGGCCTCGAAGGTCACCTTGTAGGTGCGGCCGGGGACGAGGGGGGGGGCCTGCTCGATGCGGGTGACCGTCGGGAGCGACTTCAGGTCGAACTCCATGACGGGGATCTCCTTGCCGTCGGGACCAGTGGCCTTCCCAGACTTGGCGCCACCGAGGGTGACCTTGGCCCAGTAGGTCGGGAAGCCAGTCTTGTCCACCAGCGAGAAGTCACTGTTGGGAAGCATGTTCTCCGCGCGGAGCGCGAAGGCGAGCAGAAGCGTGGCGAAAAATACGAACAGGCGGGTGCGGGGCATGGGGATTCTCCAAAGGGGCGTCTGGTGGTGCATCCAGGACGGCCTGCGCGTTGGAACTGTTTTTTTAGGGCAGATGCAGGGCGATGCTGTTCCGCGAATGGCGTTTGAGGGCGCTGTCGAAGACGAGGCGGGTGCCCGTGAGATGCACGGGCTCGCCCCGCGGAATGGATGAATCGCCTGGCTCAGGGCAGCACGCCGTTATAGCCCCACTGGAGTTCTTGCAGGGAGGTGTTCTTCTTGGGTTCCACGTGGCTGTCGCAGAAGAGGATGTTCGCGCCAGAGGGATGGCGTCCCCACGCGACGCGGTAGTAGTAGCGCGGATCGCTGCCCTTGTAGCCGCTGTTCGGGACGAACTGGGCGATCGGGGCGGTGTCGCCAGTACCCGCGTCGGCGAGCAGGGGCGCCTGCCCCAGCGAGGTGACGTTGGGCAGCTGGAAGACGCACCTGCCGCGGAACCAGAAGTTGATGCCGATGTCCGATTCCTGGCCGCAGTTGCGCACCTCGGGGCAGAAGAAGATGCCGTGGTCCTTGTAGCCGCCGCCCGCGCAGCTCTTGTTGATGCCCTGCGGATATTGGAGATAGCCCAGCAGCGTCAGGCCGCCGCACCAACGGTACCACGTGGTCGGGCTCTTGGTGTTGTAGTGCTCTTCATAGATCGGATAGTATTCCTTGTAGTCGTCTTTGTAGAAGTTCAGGGCTAGGCCGATCTGCTTGATGTTGTTGACGCAGGCCGTCTGGCGCGCCTTCGCACGCGCCTTGCCCAGCGCGGGAAGCAGCATGCTCGCCAAAATGGCGATGATCGCTATCACCACGAGGAGTTCGATCAGGGTAAAGGTGTGCCTTGCCGTCTTCACTGCGGGCCGTTCATTCGTGAGAACGCGGACTCGGGGGGATGGATTGATGAAGATTTTCATTCTCAATGAATTGTAATGATGGATTGGGGTTTGGTTCACGACGCAGTTTGGCAAATCATCCTTATTATAAACAAAAAAACGCTTTTGTCAAGTGATGGGTAAAAAAGGACTCCCTGAATCCGTGTATTTTTCGGGCAGCCCCGGAGCATCCTCCCCGACCAGGGAAATCCCGGCCTTCGGACTGGGGGGGAATGGGACTTTGGACGCTGGACTTTGGACTGGGGGACTTTCGGACTTGGGGGACTTTCGGACTTGGGGGGATGGGACGCTGGACTTTGGACGGGACTTTGGACGGGGGACTTTCGGACTTGGGGGGATGGGACTTTGGACTTTGGACGCTGGACTTTGGACGGGACTTTGGACTGGGGGACTTTCGGACTTGGGGGATGGGACTTTGGACGCTGGACTTTGGACGGGACTTTGGGCGAGGGGATTTTATTTGAGTCGGAGGGCTTTTTGGAGGACGGGGAGGACGCGGCGAAACATGCGGTAGAATCCGAGGTCGTTTGGGTGGCAGGTGTCGGCGGTGCAGGCGTCGGTGTCCTCGTCCCCGAAGAGGGTCTCGCCGTCGATGAAATAGACATTTCGGTCGCCGTTGTCGAGGGCGTGCTGATAGGTGCGCCGAATGACTTCGCGTCGGTCGGCGGCGGCGGTGTCGGCCTTGCGGGTGTGGAGGCTGTAGGTGCGGAAGTCGCACATGGACAGGATGAGGATGGGGAGGTCGGGGTGTGCGTCGCGGACGATGCGGAAGAACGGCTCGTGGGTCTTTTCGAGGTCGGAAGTCAGGTAGGCGTTGTGGTCGTAGTCCAGGATGAAGGCGGACAGGTCGAGTTCGGCGATGGCGAGGGCGAGGGCGGGTTCGCCGATGGCGTTGCCCGAGAAGCCCAGGTTGACGAGTTCGGCGTCGACGGCGCGCGCCAGCATGGAGGTGTACGCGTTTCCTGGGCGCGAGGCGCAGGCGCCCTGGGTGATGGAGGAGCCGTAGAAGAGGATGGGCCTGGCGACGCGGTGGGGCGTCGGAGGCAGGAGGACGGCGCCGTCCTTGAGGCCGATTTCCAGGGATTCGACGCCGCGGTAGGCGGGGAAGTCGATGAGCCAGTCGCAGAGGAGGCCGTCGGGGTTGCGTCCGCATTCGGCGGAGACCTCGACGAGGCCGTAGTTCGGGGCGAGGGTGCGGTTGTGGAGGAGCGCGCCGCCTGGTTCGCGGCGGTAGGTGTCGAAGCCACGGAGGGCGCCTGGGCGGATCTGGTTCACGTCGGTGTCGTCGGCGAATCTGACGCGGAGGATGACTTCGGGCGAATCGGAGCGGAAGCGCGCCGCGACGCCAGCGGTGTGGTGCGCGAGGATGACTTCGCTGGGGAGGATGACAGGCGGGGCCAGGTCAGGCGGCAGGCGGTAGAAGGCGCCGCGGTTGGCCTCCTTCCAGGCCAGCCCCTCCAGCGAGAAGGGTGCCTCGTGCACGTCGTGGAAGCAGAAGCCGTTTTCGTCCACTGGACGGGAGGCGAGGTTCGGGTCGATGCGTGAGATGTCCATGAATGCGTGAATTTCAAGTAGGAGGTGGTATTTTCCTTACTGTAGTCGCTGGCGAAAACCGCGCGAGACATTATTGTTTGCAAATGCAGTGACTTTTCCGTTTTTGTGGTGAAAATGCAAACCGAACGGCGGGCGCACCGCCAGTTTGGACGAATGAAGGAGTAGCCGACATGCCAGGCATGGACGATTTCAAGGGGGCTCTCGCGACCATCCGCAAGCAGACTGGTCTGGAGATGCTGGTGCCAGACGACGAGGGGCTGGTGACATTTCGGGTGGATGACAAGTACAATGTCTGCTTTCAGTACATCGAGGGAACGGGCAAGGTGCTGTGTTTCGTGGAGATCTGCGAATTGCCGCCGTCCGCAGGAGTGGCGGTCTATCGGGATCTCCTGGCTGGAAGCCTCTTCGGCAGGGAGACGGCAGGCGGCTACTTCGCGCTGGAGCCGAAAAGCAACATCATCCTCTACAACTGCCTCTTCGACTTCGATCCCGCCAATACGGATCCGAAGGGCTTCGCCGAGAGGCTGGAGAGCATCCTGCAATTGGTGGAAATCTGGGCGGAGCGCATCCGAACCAGCGTCGGGGTGAATCCTGGGGAGGAAATGGATGGCGAGGCCATCACGGTGGAGGCGCTCAGAGGGAATTCCGTCTCCTTCTTCCGCCCATAGGAGCAACCCCAGCCTGGATTTCGCCTGAACCGCCAGCGGTTATGGGGCCGAGTCCGCGCAATCCCTGGGGCGCGTTTTCAAGACAGTGGAGGTCGTTGGCGCAGGGCGTACTATTTTTACCACTCTGCATTGCAAAAACAGCCAGAGCCACTATAGTAACCGCGCTTTCCATGCCGGAGTGGCGGAATGGCAGACGCACTAGACTCAAAATCTGGCGTACGTAAGTACTTGTGGGTTCAAGTCCCACCTCCGGTACCAACTATTTTTGCATCTATGGCTTGGTCACATACTTGAATCCGACTTCACTGGTCAGGATTCGGTGCATCGTCGGCAGGGGATTGGGGAGTGGTCGCGAAGTCGCGGGCGGCCTGGGCAAGGGCGGCGTCGAGTTCGGCGCGAAGGGCGGTCTCGATGGAGTCGAACTCCTTTTCGATGGCCTCCTCGGTCTCTTCGGCGGAGAGGAAGCAGGCGGAAGGGGCGTAGCGGGCGAGGATTTCCTGCTGTCGGGCGGCGATCGCGGCACGGTAGGCGGCCTTGGCCGCGTGGACGCGCGCCTCGTAGCGTTCCTGGTCGGCGGGAGTCATGGCGTCAGGGATTGGGCGATGGCGTTGAGGGCGCCGTGGAGTTCCTCCTCGAAGACGGCGCGGCGGGCGTCCCAGTCCGCCTTCAGGGCGTGGAGAACGGCGGCCTGGTCGGCACGCACCGCCACTTCGAGTTCCTCCTCGTTCTGGAAGACGCCAGTGGCACGGAAGCGTGCGCGGGTGTCCTCCAGGATGAATTCACGCTGGCGGGCATATTCGCGATGCCCGTCATAGACCTTCTCCCAATATGGGGCGAGGATGGCGGTGATGCGCTCACGCAGCGGGACGAGGCCATCGGAGAGGCGGCTGGCAAGCGGATGACGACGCACTTGCTCTGCGAGGGCGCGGTGGCGTTCGCGGGACTGGGCGACCTCCTGGCGGTAGTAGGCGGGATCCTGCGGGAGATCTGGCGCGGCGTCGGCCAGATGTTCGGGATGGTCCAAGATGTCCTGGCAGCGCTCGATGCGGTGCTCCAGGCCCAATTGCATCCACAGCAGGGCAACCAGTTCGTCGTTTTCAGGAAGGGACATGGGAATGAGGGAACAATATCAATTGTCAGTGGTCAGCAAAAAAGGCGCATGTCCAGAATATAACGACTCTAAGACACTTTGCATTTTTGAGCGATGCAAGTTTCACGCGATTTCATGGCAGTTATATTACGACGAGTTTCGCGGCTTTCGGGCCACGGGAAACAGACCCATCTTACGGGGACCCCAGACCCCAGACCCATCGTGGAGCTCGGCGTTCTGTGCCGGCCCTTTCTTGGGCCGGGACCATTGTCCAGCGACCATCACGGCAAGGGAGTGAAATCATGAAATGCCCATATTGCGAGAATGAGATTTCCGATGATGCGAAGGCCTGCATCCATTGCTGGCACGATTTGCCGCAGAATGTGAATGAGACGCAGCGGCCTGAGGAGGCGGCGGATTCGGATCTTGCGCCCATTCTTTTGCCCGACCCACGAAAGAGTCAGGCCTCGGAGCCAGCTGGCACGGTGTCCGTGTCCTCGGTGCCTGCGCCAGCCGAGGCGACGCCCGCAGGCACGCCCGAGGGGATTTCGGAAGCTTTCGGGAAAGTGGCGATGTCGGCGGAGGCGGGGCAGTATTCAGTGCCGCTCGGAATGCCGCCCAGCCTGGAAGCCGTCTGGCGTCTCTCCGATGTGGATTTGGCGGCGGCACGCCATTCCACAGTCGTGCTCAAACGCATCGGAATGCTCTTCTATCTCCTCCCGTTCCTATGTGCGTCCACAGTTGGATCCTGGCTCTTCCGCCTCTATACCTGGCTTTTCTATATTGTCTGCTGGTGGCCAGTAGGATATGTCCTTCGGAATGTCCGAACGGTTCTGGCGCAGCGTCGGCTGAAACATATTTCCATCGTGAGCGCGGGATGCAGTCTTATCTCAATTGGGGTGGCATTGTTCTTTGCCTTTCAGATTGATAGCGAGGGTGCGTCGAATGAGTTCGCAAAACTGGTGGGATATTATGCGGGAGCGCTTCTGTTGCCATGCATTTACGGCATCATTTGGCTGTATGTGCTGCGGCATTGCCGAAATCCGCATATTTTTGCCGAAGATCCGTGCTCGCCTGCCGAAGTCGAGTTCATTTGGAAGAACCGCTGGCATCTTGCAAAGGGGGCGGCGATGACTTATCCAGCGCGATACGAAAAGACGTTTTTAGGGGCCATTGCGCTGTTTGGGTGCCTGTTGTCATACCTGATGGCAATCTTGTTCATCTTTGCGATTTACATGACATCTACAAAGCCTCTGAATGAGCAAAAGGCTATGAAGGGCTTGGAGGAGAACGACGCGATGACGACTCCTCGTCAACTGAGCCGCCCAGTCGAGGAGATGGAGACGGAGGAAGTAAGGCAGAACGCCGCGGCGGGGGATGTCCGCGCCCAGCAGGAACTTGCGCTTCGCTTTTTTACGGGGAGCAAAGGGGTTGAACGCGATGAGCGGCAGGCGGTATTGTGGCTCCGCAAAGCCGCAGAACTGGGAGATCCCTATTCGCAGGCGTTTCTGGGCGACATGTATTTCAACGGGACAGGCATCCAGCAGGACGACGGCGAGGCCGCGAAGTGGTGGCAGAAGTCGGCGGAGCAGGGCTGTGCCGAGGGACAATGGCGGGTTGGTCAACTTCACTACATGGGGCGTGGCGTTCCAAAGGACGATGCGGAGGCGGTGAAGTGGTTCCAAAAATCGGCGGAGCAGGGCAGCGCGGACGGACAGTTCCTGCTGGGGCGGTGCTGCATGGAAGGCTGGGGACGGACTGCGGATCCAGCGGAGGCGGTGAAGTGGTTCCAAAAGGCGGCGGAGCAGGGGCAGTCAGGGGGACAGATCTGGCTGGGATTGTGCCTGGGGAATGGAGTCGGAGCCGAACGGGATGTCGAGGCTGGCGCACAATGGCTGCGCAAAGCCTACGCAAATCCTTCCACAAGCGAGGAGGATAAGAAATTCATCGGCGAATTCTTGGAGAAATGGGGAAAGACGCCGAACCAGACGGAGGACCCGAGACCTAAGACCCAAGACCCAAAACCTTAGACCGAGGCCCCCAGACCCCAGACCCAAGCCCCATCTTACGGGGACCCCAGACCCCAGACTTCAGACCCATCGGAGACCCCAGACCCCAGACTTCAGACCCATCGGAGACCCAAGACCCCAGACCCAAGACTTCAGACCCATCGGGGAGTTTGGCGTTCTGTGCCGGCCCATTTTGGGGTTGGAGGAGGGCGGGCGGCGTGGCGGGGCGTGGCGGTGGGATTATCTTATGGCAATGCGCAAGAAATGAAATGAGGCGAAGACTATGAAACCGTTTCTGGAGAAGAATCCTGCTGGGGCGAACGAGGCGACGCCGCGCGCGGCGTGGTTTCCAGGGCACATGCTGAAGGCGGAGCGCCAGATGCGCGAGGCGCTGTCGCTGGTGGATCTGGTGGTGCAACTGGTGGACGCGCGGGCGCCGCTGTCAAGCCGCAACCCGAAGTTGCTGGAATGGCTTCAGCAGCGCCCGCATGTCGTGGTCGCGAACAAGGCGGATCTGTCGAGCCCGCAGCTGAACCGCGCGTGGCGCGCGTGGTTCGAGGCGCAGGGGGAGCCAGTCGAGTTTCTGCAGGCGGCGCACTTGAAGAGCGCGGCGGAACTGACGGCGGGATGGAAGGCGGTGATCGAGGCGTCGCGTCAGGCACGCGGAGTGACGCGGCCGATGCTGCGTCCCTATCGGCTGATGATCGTGGGCATCCCGAACATCGGCAAATCGACGCTGATCAACCGCCTGAAGTCGCGCAATGTCGCGAAGATGGGGCCGAAGCCAGGCGTCACGCGACAGACGCAATGGGTGCCGATCGCGGGCGGAATGGAGCTGCTGGACACGCCTGGCGTGCTGTGGCCGCAGTTGCGCGACCGCGACCAGGAGATGCTGCTGACGCTGCTGGGCAACATCCCCGACGAGGCGGGGGATCCCGTGCGCACGGCGTCCAACCTGGTGACACGCGTCCAGGCGCTGGGCATCCGCGAACCATGGAAGGCGCTGGATCTGCCAGGCGAGCCGCCCGAAGAGCCTGAGGCGCTGCTGGAGGCGCTGGCGCGGCGCCGCGGGATGCTGCTGCCAGGCGGCGTGCCGTCGCTGTCGAACGCCGCGCACGGGCTGCTCAAGGACTTTCGGCTTGGGCGGCTGGGCCGCTGGACCTTCGAGCGCCCGCCGCAGGCGGCGAAGGCGGACGGGGAGGCATGACCATGGCGAAGCGGCCGACCAATCATCTGGACGGGATCCTGCTGGTGGACAAGCCCGCCGACTGGACGAGTTTCGACGTGGTCAACTGCGTGCGGCGCACCTTCCAGTTGGACAAGGTCGGGCACTGCGGCACGCTGGATCCGTTCGCGACGGGGCTGCTGGTGCTGCTGCTGGGCAGGGCGACACGCCTGCAGGACCAGTTGATGGCGCAGGACAAGCGCTACACGGGCACGCTCCGCCTGGGCGTCGAGACCGATTCGGAGGACTTGACGGGCGAGATTGTCGCGACGCATGAGGTGCCAGCGCTGGAAGCCGCGGGCTTCCAGGCGGCGGCGGACGGTTTTCTGGGGGATGGGGAGCAGGTGCCGCCGATGCACTCGGCGATCAAGGTCGACGGGCGGCCGCTGTACAAACTCGCGCACCGCGGGGTGTCGATCGAGCGGGCGCCGCGTCCGATCCGCATCGACGCCTTCCGTCTGACGTCCTTCCGCCTGCCTGAAATCGACTTCGAGGTGCGCTGCTCGAAGGGGACCTATATCCGCACGCTGGCGGCGGACTTCGGGCGGCGCCTGGGCTGCGGGGCGCATTTGCGGGCGCTGCGGCGCGAGGCCAGCGGCACACACGAGGTCAAGGACGCGGTGCAACTGGAGCCGTTGCGCGGGTGGACGCTCGCGGAACTCGCCGCCCATCTGGAGCCGTTGCCGTCATGACGCCGCGCGTGGTCACACATCCTGCGGAACTGGCGGGGGCGGGGCCCGTGGTCGTCGCCATGGGGACCTTCGACGGGATGCACCTGGGCCACCAGGCGGTGCTCGCGCAGTGCGTGAACGCCGCCAAGGCGTGCGGCGGCGTGGCGGCGGCGCTCTTCTTCGAGCCGTCGCCGCGCGAAGTGCTTGATCCCGCGCATGCGCCGCAACTCCTGACCACGCCCGCTCGGCGGCTGGAGTTGATGCGGGCGGGCGGCATCGAGGCCGCCATCCAGTATCCGTTTACGCAGGAGACCGCGCGCACGGAGGCGGCGGAGTTCCTGCGGCGGGAGTTCTTTTCGGTGCCTGGGCTGCGTCTGCGGGCCTTCTGTATCGGCGAGGAATGGCGCTTCGGGCGCGGAAACGCGGGCGACGTGCCGCTGCTGCGCCAGATCGCCGCCAGGCATGGCGTCGCGGTGCATGCGGCGCCGCCGATGCGGGACGGGGGCGGCGTCATTTCAAGCACGCGCATCCGCGCGCATGTCGCCGCGGGCGAGTTCGCCGCCGCCGCCGCGATGCTGGGACGTCCGTATTCCATCGACGGAACGGTCGTCGCGGGCGCAGGCGTCGCGCATGAAAGGCTTTCCTGCCCGACCGCGAATCTCGACGAACCGCGGCTGCAACTGCCCCCGTATGGCGTCTATGCGACGCGGACGACCTTCGCGGGCGAGGGCGCCGCGCATCTTGGCATCGCCTACATCGGGGATGCGCCGACCCTGCGTTCGGACGGGAAGCCCATCCTTGAACTTCATCTCTTCGACTTCGACGGGAACCTCTATGGGCGGCGCATCTCCGTCGAGCCCGTTCGCTTCCTGCGTCCGAGCAGGCGCTTCGCGGACGCCGCCGCGCTTTCAGCGCAGATCCAGCGCGACCTCGCCGCCGCCCGCGCGGCGCTGAAAGACGGGTAAAGACAATCGGTCTGTCGCCCAGGGGATACGCATTTGCCCAGCGTGTGCCGGCGGGCTTGCCCGCCGGGAGAGGGGGCTGGATTTTCCGGAGTTTCCGGAGTTTCCGGAGTTTCCGGAGTTTCCGGAGTTTCCGGAGTTTCCGGGGCCTCCGAAGGCGGGGGCTGGTTGGCTCGGCGGTCCGCCACGGCGGGACG
>JAEEXV010000299.1 GCA_016287975.1 Lentisphaeria bacterium
CCTCGCCGGTCTCCGAGCCCTCGCCGGTCTCCGAGCCCTCGCCGGTCTCCGAGCCCTCGCCGGTCTCCGAGCCCTCGCCGGTCTCCGAGCCCTCGCCGGTCTCCGAGCCCTCTTGTCCGTCGCAGCCTCCCGAGACCTGGCCGAAGACGATCCCAGACGGGAACGGGAACCAATACCTCCCCGATGGCCTGACCATTTCTGGCGGTCCCTCGTGGCTGAACGGCCGCTGGCATCGTTGCGGTCGGGACTACTCGGGGGTCTACCCCAACGGTCGCTTCACAAGCAACGCGATGATCTGGCCAGACGGAGATTCCTCCCAGTCGGCGCTGGCTGGTGACCTCGTGTTCTGGAATGCCCAGACGGGGAATTACATGGCCATCAGTGGCTGGGACGGCTCCTACTTTGGCGTCTGGACCGTGACGGGCACCTGCCTGGACTGGGAAGGCGTCGGCGAGGGCAACGAGTTCGCGCTGGATTCCAGCCGCTGGCCGATCGACGTCTACGACAGCAGGAACACCGATCCTTCGGACAGCGAAGGCCGCGACGCGACGGTCTGGCCGTGGAAGATCGGTCGATGGGATTTCGACCCGACCCAGGACCCGCCCGACACCTACATCGTCGTCTCCTCGGGAACCGCCATTGTGCTTTACTGGGGCGAAACCACGCCTTCCACGCCTTCCACGCCGTCCGCGCCGTCCGCGCCATCGGAACCGCCGCAGCCTTCCGAGCCGTCCACGCCGTCGGAACCGCCGCAGCCTTCCGAGCCGTCCACGCCGTCGGAACCGCCGCAGCCTTCCGCATCGCCGTCTTCTCCTCCCCCGCTGCACATTTCTCTCATATATGGCGACTATCCCGCCATCGGGGCGGGCAATGCCTCGACGCCCGCCGAAGCCCGCCACGACGCCCTCCTCAAATCCTAACCTGTGAGGTCCCAACATGCTGAAATCCTTCAATGCTACCCTTGCCGCGAACACTGCGGCCACTCTTCTCACCGCAGCCTCTGGCCATGAGATCCTCGCGGTCGGCCTCCGCATCAACGGCGGACAGAACGGCGGGACGGTTACGCTGACCAAGAACAACGGCTCCTCCGATGTCTTCTCGGAGACCTACACCGTCGGCGTCGGCGATGTCCTTTCCCTCGACTGCAAGACGGCCTTCCCCTCGGGCTATTCCTGGAAGGCGCTCTCCGACACCGCTGGCGTCCAGATCGATGTCTGCGCCGACGACATGGAGGTCTGACGATGCCGTACTGGAAACTCCAGCAGAAGAAGACGGTCCCCGCTGTGCTCGGCTTTAGCCTTTCCGGCCTCTCGACCATCGCGGGGGACTACGTGAAGACGGCGCAGACCTGCAACGGCGCGCCGGTGTACCAGTGCGCGGCGCTGGGTACGTACCTGTATGCGGGCGCGTACAACGAATGGGGCATGGACTATTACTACTGGTGTGTCAACTCGTCCATCGTTTCGCAGATCGGGCAGATGGACGACGAGACCATGCAGGAGGACTGGCTTCCCCTCCTGGGGCGGCTGGGGCTATCCTCGATGGATTTCGACCCCTGGATGTCCGACTACGGCACGGACGACTACATGAAGCCGACGGCGGCGCTTCTGACGGGGACGTGGTACCGCAACGACGGACAGACGGGCTCCTTCAATGCCTCGGCGACCACCCTCTACAGCCCCTCGCTCCCGCTTCTGGACGGGGACGGGGCCGATGAGTTTGGCGTCCTTTCCCGCCGCTCCCTCATGGGGCTGTGGATCGCCGACGTGCTGTGCTTCCAGCGTCTGTCGTCCACGGCCTCCTTCAGCAGCATCCAGGAGGCGGCCGCCGCATGGGCCTCCGCTGGCGGCTCCTCCGCCACCCGCCTCGCCACCTCCCAGACGGAGGTCGAGGACGGCAAGGCGTATCCAGACGGATACCAGTCCAGCGAGTGCTTCTGCCGCTGGCAGGGGCAGGTCTTCCTCCCGACGGCGGGGAACTGGAGCGTCTCCTACCAGCACGACGACAGCGGCTTCGTCCGCTTCGGCTCGGCGGTCGTCGGCGCCTCTGGTTCCACGACTTCCACCCAGACCGTCGCGCTCGCGGCGGGCTGGCAGGAAATCGACATCCTCGTCTCGGACACTGGCGGCAACTGGGGCTCCAGCGTCAAGCTCACCCCGCCAGGCGGTTCGCAGACCGCCCTTTCGTCCCTCCGCAAACGCTGCCACGTCTCGATGCTTGGCGGCTCCTCCCTTGACTACTCCTACTCATGACCATGCAGGCACCAGACTGGATCATCCCGCTGGGAAGCGGCTCGAAGTCGAACAACGACGAACTCCGCATCCTTTTGCGCTCCATCGAACGATATGCTCGTCCTCTTGGCCGCGTCATCGTCGTCGGGACTGCGCTGCCTGGCTGGCTGACTGGCGTGGAGACGCTGGCGGTGGCGGACACGGACAAGCGGACGAAGGACGCGAACCTGCTGCGGAAGGCGTCGGAGGCGATTCGGCGCTTCCATGTGGAGGAGGCCGTTCTGACTGCCGACGACCGCGCAATCATGCGGCCGCTTGACGTTGCGAAGATGCCCCCGATCTGGAACGGCTGGGGCAAGTCCCATTTCGCCCCTGGCGAGGGCGACAAGAAGTACTGGCCATGGAATGCGCAGATGTACCGCACCTTCGAACTCGCCGAGGCGCTGGGCCTCGACCTGAAGCACCATTACGATTCGCACTGCCCGCAGCTTTTCCATCGGGCGGGGGCGCTGATGGAGCGCCTGGGCGTCGTCGACTTCTCCCTCGGATACTGCTGGTTCACACTCCTGCGGACGCTGGAGCGCGAGACGGGCGGCGAGAACCAGTCGCGCTGGCGTTCCAGCCATGACAGCATGGCCCAGGTGAAAGCCCCCTTCGACAAGCCCTTCGCGGGCTATACCGACGACGGCTTCCTGAATGGCCTTCGTGAACGGCTGTTCCATATCTTCCCCAATAAATCCCATTTCGAAAAATGACCGACCTGAACTTCAACTTCCTTCGCCGACAGGCGGAACTCTACGGGCTGTCGGGCCGCGAACTGCTGGACCGCCCCGACGAGGAACTCGCCGCGATCTGTAATGGCATCGGCGCCCAGTGGATGGACAAGCTGTCCATCGGCGGGAAGACCTTCTCGGACTTCCTCAACGACCTGTGGCCGAACTGGGTGGTCTGCGCGTGCATCCACGACGTGCGCTATCATCTTGGCGGCACGGAGGCCATGCGGAAGGCGGCCGACGAGGAGTTCCGAGACAACTGCCGCCGCGTGATCGCGGCGCAGTACGGCGCCTTCGACATCCGCCGCTGGCGGGGTTGGTGGGAGGCGCGGGCCGCCTTCAAGGTTCTTCGGAAGTTCGGGGAAAAGGCGTTCAATACGAAAGTGGAGGCATCCAATGACTGACACTCAGCGTGATGAACTTCTCATCCGGCTCGCGTCCGATGTCGCGGAAGTGAAACTGATGACCGGCAACGACTACAAGGCGCTTTACGGGAATGGCAAGCCTGGTCTTCTCGACGCCATGGCCGTCATGGAGCGCCGGGTCTCCGAACTGGAGGGTGAAGTCAAGGCCCGGAGGCGCCACTGGGTCGCCGTCTGCGGCATCATCGCCTGGGTCGCCAGCGCCGCCATCAACCTGCTCGGCGCCTGGATCCAGCATGGGAGGTAAACTGACATGAAACGCATCATCGCACTATTGGCCGCCGCCGTATTTCTCAGCGGCTGCACTGGCATCCGCTACATCACGACCGACCTGAAAGGCAAGTCTGTCGTGATTGTGAAATCCGGCTGGGGGGTGGATCTCTCGGTCGGCGCCGTCTCCGACGCCGGGGCGCCGGTCTCCGTCGAAGCCGGGCGGATCGCCACCGTCTATGTCAGTGCAAAAGACGGGGACAAGTTGCCCTCCGGCCTGGCGGACATCATCCGGGCCGCGCGCGGTGACATTGAGATCACCGCCACCGGCATTAAGGAAAGCGCCGGCAAATAGCCTTTTTGCGGCCTCCCTGCTTTGCGGGGCTTGTGCTCGCCGCCCTATATGCGGGCGGGGAGAAAGCAGGAGCATACAGGGGCCGCTTTTTTCGCCGTCCGGTCCGGCATTCGTCCTTTGGTGAGCGGGAGAGAGTGCGCCGGGCCGGGCGGTTCTTATCTTTTTTCTATTGCTTTAAGTGCGGCGATGGCCGCGTCCAGTTTGCCGTCCGGGATCCGTGCGGCGACCTCCATTAGCCGTGCGCGCTTTTTTCGGGCGCCGTCTTCGGCGGCGGGGGAAAGGACCTCCCCCAATACGTCCCGCGACAGCATGTTCACCTGGGCGATCTTCTGGGCGTCGGTGACGTGGGCGCTGTAATATGCGGTCATCTCCGGTGTCATGTGCCCGACAATGGCCTGGACGGTGGTCAGCGGGATCCCCGCCTGGGTCGCCAGCCAGCAGAAGGTGTGGCGGCAACTATGCAGGTCCTTCCGGACGACGGCGCGGCCCCGGCCCTCGACTTCCTCCGTGGCCTCTATGCCGCATTTGCGAAGGGTGGCCTGGATTCTGCGGGATATGGTCTCCGGGTTGCTGGCGTACTGCGCCGCCTGATCCGGCAGCACATACTCGCCTTCTCGGGGCTGTCCGAGGAGGAATTGGCGCAGCTGCGGCATGATGGGGATGGTGGTCTCCTGGCCCGTCTTGCGCTGTTTCCGGACGATGACGCCGCGTTCCAGATCCACCTCCCGCCAGCGCAGGGTGCAGATGTCGCCACGCCGCAGGCCGGTGGTGATCGCCAGCAGGAAGAGGGGGCGGGTGAAGTCGTCGGCCTCCTGGAAGATCCGCTGGAGTTCCTCGATGCTGTATGCCTCCCGCTTCTCCGCCTGTTGCTCCATCCGGGGGATGGCCTGGAACGGATTGTCGACCAGCCCCGCGTCTTCTTTGAGCAGTTCGAACACCTGACGAATCGCCTGGTGCCGGATGTTCACCGTCCTCCCGGTGATGTGCTTGTCTTTCAGGGTGTACTTCTTTTTCCCCCGGCCCTTGATCTTGGCCGTGAAGCGCCCCTGGTCCCGCAGTTGCGCGATGTATTCTTCCGCCATTCCCCTCGTCACGTCCGTCAAGTTCGGCGCCTCCGGGTGTCGCTTGTCCATGAAGTCCAGGAAGTCCTGCCAGAAACTGCGTTTGGCCCTGGCCTGCCGCTCCGACGGCCGCCTCCGCATCGGCTTCGCCTCCGCCAGCCCGAAGGCCTCCGACAAGGGGATCCGCCGTCCGCCGGTCAATTCCTCCCGGAAGTTCTCCACCAGCGCCTTGACAGACCGCTGCTCTTTGAGGCGCATTAACTCCTTTTCCCTTTCTTTCGCGTATTTTTGCGCCTGGTCTTTATTCTGGCATCCCTGGCAGGTTCCGGAGTACCTCTTCCGGTTGACCATCGCTTCCCAATACCATTTTCCGCCTTTTTCTCGTATTAGCATCTTCCGCTCCTTTTCCGGTGACCGAACTCCCATAATATAGCACCTCGCCGGGCGTTCTGGATTACGGAAAAATTACGGAAAATCGCTGTCTTTGACCTGTTTGATATATATTAAGACATTCGTTGTAAGAAAGTTGTATTTTTTAATCAATCCGGCCTTCCAAGCCGATGATGTGGGTTCGATTCCCATCACCCGCTCCAGTTATTGCAGTCAGTCACCATTCGGCGACGACGCCGTCGGCGGTGCGCCAGAGTGGATTCTTCCAGGTGTGGCTGGTTTTGGCGGCCTCGCGGACCTTTTCCTCGTTGACTTCGATGCCGAGACCCGGGCGGCGGTTGCGGTAGACGTATCCGTCGCGGTATTCGAAGACGGTGCGGTCGGCGAGGTAGTCGAGGAGGTCGGCGCCCTGGTTGTAGTGGATGCCGAGACTCTGCTCCTGGATGATGCAGTTGGGGGTGCCGTAGTCGAGCTGGAGGCTGGCGGCGAAGGCGATGGGGCCGAGAGGGCAGTGCGGGGCGACGGCGACGTCGAAGCACTCCGCCATGGCGGCGATCTTGCGGCATTCGAGGATGCCTCC
>JAEEXV010000300.1 GCA_016287975.1 Lentisphaeria bacterium
ATCGTCGCGCATCGCCTGAGACGCGCGGGTTCATCTCGATGATGAGGCGCTCGCCCGTCTCGGGGTTGACCGCCCACTGCACATTGGAGCCGCCCGTCTGGATGCCGATGGCGTTCATGACCTTCAGCGAATCCGAGCGCATCGCCTGGTATTCGCGGTCGGTGAGGGTCATGGCGGGGGCGACGGTGATGGAGTCGCCAGTGTGCACGCCCATGGGGTCGAGGTTCTCGATGGAGCAGACGATGACGGCGGTGCCCTTGCGGTCGCACATCACCTCCATCTCGTATTCCTTCCAGCCCAGCAGCGATTCCTCGACGAGCACCTCGTGGTTGAGGCTGAGTTCCAGCCCGCGCTCCACGATGGCGCGGAACTCCGCCTCGTCGCGGGCGATGCCGCCGCCAGTGCCGCCCAGCGTGAAGCCAGGGCGCACGACCAGCGGCCACTTGCCGATGGCCTTCGCGATGACGAGGGCCTCCTTGAGGCTGTGCGCGGATTCGGAGTTGGCGCTGCGGATGCCGACGGAATCCATCGTGGCCTTGAAGAGGCGGCGGTCCTCGGCGCGGCTGATCGCGTCTGCGTCGGCGCCGATGAGCTCGACGTGGTATCGTTTGAGGACGCCGCTTTTCCAGGCCTCCATGGCGAGGTTGAGGGCGGTCTGGCCGCCGAGGGTGGCGAGGAGGGCGTCGGGGCGTTCGCGGCGGATGATCTCGTGGAGGTATTCCGCGGTCATCGGCTCCAGATAGGTGCGGTCGGCGAACTCGGTGTCGGTCATGACGGTGGCGGGGTTGCTGTTGAGGAGGACGAGTTCATAGCCCTCCTGCTTGAGCGCCTTGCAGGCCTGCACGCCTGAGTAGTCGAACTCGCAGCCCTGGCCGATGACGACGGGGCCTGCGCCGAGCAGCATGATTTTATGGAGGTCGTTGCGTCTGGGCATGTCACATCTCCTGATGGTTCAGGGCCGCCTGCACGAGTCCCGTGAAGAGCGGGTGCGGGGTGAAGGGCCTGGATTTGAACTCGGGGTGGAACTGGCAGCCGATGTAGAAGGGGTGCGAAGGCAGTTCCACCATCTCGACGAGCGCGCCGTCGGGGCTGGCGCCGCAGACGGCGAGGCCCGCGGCCTCCAGATCGGCGCGGAAGCGGTTGTTGAACTCGTAGCGGTGGCGGTGGCGCTCGGAGATGTCGCGGGCGCCGTAGAGGGCGGCGGCGCGGCTGCCCTCCGCGAGTCGGCATGGATAGGCGCCCAGGCGCATGGTGCCGCCCTTGCTGGTGACGCCGCGCTGCCCCTCCATGAGGTCGATGACGGGGGCGGGCGTGGCCGCGTCGAACTCGGTGGAGTTCGCCGAGGCGAGGCCGAGGACGCCGCGGGCGTATTCGATGACCATGCACTGCATGCCGAGGCAGATGCCGAGGCAGGGGAGGGCGTGCGTGCGGGCGTGGCGCAGCGCGGCGATCTTGCCCTCGACGCCGCGCGGGCCGAAGCCGCCTGGGACGAGCAGCCCGTGGTAGTCGGCGAGCAGGGAGCAGTCGCGCTCCAGTTCCTCCGCCTCGACCATGTCGCACTGGACGCTGGCGCCGAGGGCGATGCCCGCGTGCGCGAAGGATTCGAAGATGCTCTTGTAGGCGTCCCGCAGCCCCGCGTATTTCCCGACGAGGGCGATGCGGCAGTTTCTGGTCGGGTGGAGGATGCGCTCCAGCAGCCCGTGCCAGTCGTCGAGGCGCGCGGGGGAGGGCGGCAGGTCCAGCAGGCGCATGACCTTGGCGTCGAGGCCGCGGTCGGCGAGTTCCTGCGGGACCTCGTAGATGGAGTGCTGGACGTCCTGCTCCTCGATGACCATCCCGTCCTGCACGTTGCAGAAGAGGGAGAGTTTTCGGCGCTGTTCGTCGCCCATGGGGACCTCGGTCCGGCAGACGAGGATGTCGGGGAAGATGCCGATGTTGTGGAGGAGGCTGACGGACTGCTGGCTGGGCTTGGTCTTGAGTTCGCCGACGGACTTGATGAAGGGGACGAGGGTCAGGTGGATGACGATGGCGTTGCCTGGGCCCGCCTCGTTCTTGAACTGCCGCACCGCCTCCAGGAAGGGCAGGGACTCGATGTCGCCCGCCGTGCCGCCGATCTCCGTCATCACGATGTCCACGCCAGGCTTGGCGGCGCTGCGGATGGCGGCCTTGATCTCGTCGGTGATGTGGGGGATCATCTGGACGGTTGCGCCGAGGTATCCGCCCTCTCGTTCGCGGGCGATGACGCGGCTGTAGATCTTGCCGCTGGTGTAGTTGCTGTCGCGGTCGCACTGGACGCCCGCGAAGCGCTCGTAGTGCCCGAGGTCGAGGTCGGTTTCGGTGCCGTCGTCGGTGACGTAGACCTCGCCGTGCTGGTACGGGGACATGGTTCCAGGGTCGACGTTCAGATAGGGGTCGAACTTCTGCATGGCGACGCGGAGGCCGTGCGCCTTGAGGAGGTAGGCGAGGCTGGCGGAGGTGATGCCCTTGCCGAGGCCCGAGACGACGCCGCCGGTGATGAAGATGTGCTTGGCCATACTTGTCTATCGCATGAGTTCGCGGAACTGCCGGAAGAGGTAGCGCGCGTCGAAGGGGCCTGGGGCGGCCTCGGGGTGGTACTGGACGGAGAAGGCGGGGAGCCGCCTGTGGCGGACGCCCTCGATCGTGCCGTCGTTCAGGTTGACGTGGGTGACCTCGAGGTCTTCGCCGAGGGAATCGGGCAGGATCGCGAAGTTGTGGTTCTGCGAGGTGATCTCGACCGTGCCCGCGAGGAGGTTCTTGACGGGGTGGTTGCAGCCGTGGTGGCCGAAGGGGAGGCGCCCCGTCTTCGCGCCGCAGGCGAGGCCGAGGATCTGGTGCCCCAGGCAGATCCCCATGATCGGGATCCGCCCAAGGAGCCGCCGCACGCACTCCACGACGCCCGCGACGCCCTCGGGGTCGCCAGGGCCGTTGGAGAGGAGCACGCCGTCAGGGTGGCGCGCCTCGATCGCGTCGGCGGTCGTGCCCGCGGGGACGACGTGGACCTGCATGCCCGCCTGCGCCAGCTGGCGCAGGATGTTGTATTTGACGCCGCAGTCCAGCACCACGACCTTTTTGTCGCCTTCGTCGCACCCGCAGTACGGCGCCTCGGCGGCGACCTGGGCGGCGCAGTCGATGCCGTCCAGCCCTGGCCACTGGCGCGCCTTGGCGACGGCCGCCTCGGGGGCGAGGTCCGTGCCGTCGGCGTGGAGCCAGGCGCGCTGGGTGCCTGTCTCGCGCAGGTGGAGGACGAGGCGGCGCGTGTCCACGCGCGCCAGGATCGGGCGGCCCGCCGCCTTCAGGAGGTCGGCCAGGCTCTGCTCGGCGCGCCAGGACGAAGGCGGGTTGAGGGTCTGGACGACGAGGCCGTTCAGGAAGGCGCCTCGGGATTCCATGTCCTCGGCGTTGCAGCCGTAGTTGCCGACCTCCGCCGTGGACAGCGCCACGATCTGCCCGTAATAGGACGGGTCGGAGACGATCTCCTGGTAGCCCGTCATCCCCGTGTTGAAGACCGCTTCGCCAGGCATGTCGCAGGACGCGCCGCACGAGACGCCAGGAAAGACGCTCCCGTCCGCCAGCGCCAGATAGGAATGGGGTGTCGTGTTCATCGCAATCAGAAATGGGGGATTCGACGCAATCGTTTTCGGCGGCTTGGCGCCGCCGACACAGAACAGGATTGACCAGCTGTCTTTATAGCAACTGATATGCCAAACGCCAGCAGTGTGTCCTCCCCCGCGATTTGTACAATTTCTGCAACTGCCATGATAAAGCGTGTTACATTTTTGTAAAAATCCACCTGGATCTCACCCCCCCAAGTCCCGTCCCAAGTCCAAAGTCCCGTCCAAAGTCCCAAGTCTAAAGTCCCGTCCAAAGTCTAAAGTCCAAAGTCCAAAGTCCCATCCCAAATCCCCCGTCCCCCGTTCCCCGTCCCAAGTCCAAAGTCCCGTCCAAAGTCTAAAGTCCAAAGTCCAAAGTCCCGTCCCAAATCCCCCGTCCCCCGTCCCAAGTCCCAAGTTCCCCCCCCCCCCGCCTCCCGCCATCCTTCCATGGAATCGGTCGTTTCGTCTTTGGCATGTGAGTTGCTAAAGCAAGCGGCAACGGGGGCCTTTTCATCAAGGAGAGCGGAGCGATGTGCGGATTTGTGGGGATATTTGACATTGGGGAGGGCAAGGCGCCGTCCCTTCGGAAGCAGCTGCTGGGGATGTCGCGGAAGATTCGGCACCGCGGGCCGGACTGGTCTGGTGTCTTCGAGTGCGGGCGTGCGCTGGTGTCGCACGAACGTCTGGCGATCATCGACCCGCTGTCGGGGAAGCAGCCTTTGTACAGCCCTGACGGGCGGTATGTGCTGGCGGTGAACGGGGAGATCTACAACCACAAGGAACTGCGTGAGGAACTGGCGGGGGAGTACGACTTCCAGACCCAGTCGGACTGCGAGGTGCTGCTGCCGTTGTACATCAAATACGGCGCGGAGTTCCTGGACCGCCTGACGGGCATCTTCGCCTTCGCGCTGTATGACACGAAGGAGGACACCTACCTCATCGGGCGCGACCCCGTCGGCGTGATCCCGCTGTACCAGGGGTGGGATGCGGACGGGCACTACTACGTCGCCTCCGAACTCAAGGCGCTGGAGGGCGTCTGCTGCACCTTCTCGGAGTTTCCGCCTGGCCATTCGCTGCGGCGCGGGGACGCGGCGCCCGTGAAGTGGTACCGCCGCGACTGGTTTGCCTACGACGCCGTGAAGGAGAATCCGACCTCGATTCCGCAGTTGCGGGAGGCGCTGGAGGCGGCGGTCAAGCGCCAGATGATGAGCGACGTGCCCTACGGCGTGCTGCTTTCAGGCGGGCTCGACTCCTCGGTCATCGCGGCGATCACGGCGAAATACGCGCGTCGGCGGGTGGAGACGGGGGACACGCAGGAGGCGTGGTGGCCGCGGCTGCACTCGTTCGCGGTGGGGCTGGAGGATTCGCCAGACCTCAAGGCCGCGCGCAAGGCGGCGGACGCCCTGGGGACGGTGCACCACGAGATCCACTTCACCATCCAGGAGGCGCTCGACGCGCTGCCCGATGTCATCTACCACCTGGAGACCTACGACATCACGACCGTCCGCGCCTCCACGCCGATGTTCCTGATGGCGCGCGCGATCAAGGCGATGGGCATCAAGATGGTGCTTTCAGGCGAGGGCTCCGACGAGATCTTCGGCGGCTACCTCTACTTCCACAAGGCGCCCGACGCCCGCGAGTTCCACGAGGAGACGGTGCGCAAACTCGGCAAACTGCATCTGTACGACTGCCTGCGCGCGAACAAGGCGCTGGCCGCGTGGGGCGTCGAGGGGCGCGTGCCCTTCCTGGACCAGGAGTTTCTCGACGTCGCCATGCGCGTCAACCCCGCCGACAAGATGTGCCGCGGACGCCGCCTCCCCGCGACCATCGGCGACCACGGCGGCGCGGTCATCGAGAAGTGGCTGCTGCGCGAGGCCTTCCATGACATGCTCCCGCCTGAAATCGCCTGGCGCCAGAAAGAGCAGTTCTCCGACGGCGTGGGCTACTCCTGGATCGACACGCTCAAGGAGATGACCGCCCGCGAGGTCACGGACGCGCAGTTCGCCTCCGCCGCCCGTCGCTTCCCCGTCAACACCCCCGCCACCAAGGAGGAGTACTACTACCGCAGCATCTTCGCGGAGTTCTTCCCCTCCGAATCCGCCGCCGCCTGCGTGCCGCACGAGGCCTCAGTCGCCTGCTCCACCGCCAAGGCCCTCGAATGGGACGAGGCCTTCCGCAAGATGAACGAGCCTTCCGGACGCGCCGTCACGGGGGTGCACCATCCATAAAGCGGGACGGGTTTTCGGCGCTGGGCGATTTCAAGGGCGCGTCATTTTGCCTGCATGTGGTTTATAGGTAGAGGCGCGAATCGCCGTGGATCCCTCCACGTCATCTGGCATGAGGCGGGTGTGACCCTGGATCTGGTTCGTTTTGAGTCCACAGAATACACAGAATGAACAGAACCAGTCTTTGGTTAGATGACATATCCGTTTCTGTGTTTTTCGGTGTCTTCTGTGGAAAGTCCAATCGGCTACCAGCATTTCAAATGCAAAAGGTTGGTCACAAATACCCCGCCATGAAGTTTTCTTATCTTTTTGTATAATTTCTTGTACAATGCCAAAAGACGATGTTTGAATTTCAGCTTGTTTTTGAACATCGGCCACATTTCCTTGACATATACGTCGCCTTTTTCATAATCCAGAATCATATCGGCCCAAATGTAATCTCGGTTTTTTAGATATTTATCAGGCGAAAAACATGAAGAAAACTTATCCATGCCATCAAGACACTCCAAAGCCATCAGGGTGCGACGGCACTTTTCACAACGGCAACAGTTGTCCGCAAAATCGAAACATACATTCAAATGGCGTTGTGCGGGGACATATTCCACCAAGTCGCGCATTTTGTCAAAACGGGATATAAAATCACCTTCTGCCAAAACGAACTCCATTATCTCGGAGGACAGAAATGGATAAATGACAAAATCAACATGCCCTGGGGGGCCGTCATATTCAAGAGTTTTCGCAACATCTCCGCTGGAAGAAACGTAGAAAGTCGAAACGGCATTTCCCAGCATATACCCTATCGCGCTATTCACGAATAAATGAGTATAGACATATCTCATTTCAAAGAGCGACTTATAATTAGAGTCCACAAAAATGAACCCATAGCCATTCTCCAAACAAAAGCGCTTTGTGTTCTCCATTCTTCCCTGCAACAAATTCGTATGTAGCATTCCGCCTTCTTCATTCGACCCGGTGTTGTTGAAGACAAGATGGGTGGGACGGCGGTATAAATGATTCTTGTCCAATACATATAGCGTATGAAATGAATCCACCCCCAGGGAACCACTGGCCAGCCTCCAGTCTTTCGCTGACCTTTCGTCCTTTATCGTCGGAGCTGATAATACTATTTTATGATATTGCGATGAGTTATACGAAAGGAAGGTATTAAATGCGTTGATTTTCTGGAAAAATGATTCAGACATTGCAATATTAGAATAAAAATGAATATTTCTTCTTGAGCAAATGGGAAACAACGCCAGAAGAAATGCTTCGCTTCTGTTATCTACAAGTGCGCTCTCGCAGAACAAGGGAAACGAAAAGAACAATTCCTTTTCACCGTCAGCTTGTGAATCAGAATAATGAAATCGCAAGATAACGGTTTTATTGTTAATGCTTTTGGAAATTCTATGAAGCCTGATGGAATGTTTCATGACGTGGACCCAATTCTTTGGACAACAGATTAAGTCCTGGAAGAAACACTTTTGATTTATGCTGCCATAATATGCACCTCATCTGGAGTTTTGTAGTCCAATGCCTGATGAAATTGTAGAAATCAATGTATTCCTCCAGGCCAGGACGGATCTCCTTGATGCTCTCAACCGAATGGAGACAGAGCCATTCGCACTTGATGTTTCGCCAGAAGCGTTCAGTGAAGATGTTGTCAAACGCGCACTCGCGCCCGTCCATGCTTATGGCCACGCCGTGCGCCTCGAGTATTCCAGTGAAGGCTGCTGAAGTGAATTGCGTGCCCTGGTCGGTGTTGAAGACTTTAGGCGTGCCGAACTTCTCCAGGGCCTCCTCCAGGGCCTCCGTGCAGAAGGGGACGTCCATCGTGTTGGACAGCCTGCAGGCGAGGATGCGCCTGCTGTGCCAGTCGACGATGGCCGTCAGGTACAGGAGCCGAATCTGGTCGGAATGCAGGTGATGTCGCTGCTCCATACCTGGTTCGGACGCACGATGCTGACGTTCTTCAAAAGGCAGGGTAGGTCTTGTGCTGCGGATGCGGCTTGCTCGTCGCAGGGCCGGGGCCTGGCCCACGAGGTCCATCAGCCGCATCAGCCGTTGGACACGTTTGCGCTTCACAGGACTTCCATCCCTGGAAAGCTTCCTGGCTATTCGCCTGCTGCCGTAGAACGGATACTTGAGGTAGATCTCCTCTATCCTTCCGGCCAGCGTCATGTCCTCCTCGTTCCGCTGGCCTGCGCCTGGCTTGCGTTGGGCGTATGCCGTGGACGGGCTGACTCCAAGAAGCTCGCATTTGCGCCGGAATGGGGGATCCACTTGCAATCTGCGCCAGAACGTTCATAGTATGCCATTATGGGTGGTGGCATCTTCCAGGTTTGCCTGGCTGGCTTCCCGCAAGATGCCATGACCCCGCGGTTTTCAAGTCTTCCGTCTGGTTGCGGGATGACTATGGAAAACATCTCCCCCAAACACCCTCCAAAGAGGAAAACATGCCATGAAACGCACACTGTCCGTTTGCCTGTCTGCCCTGGCCGCCGCCGTCCTGTCCAGCTGCATGCTCTGCCACTCGCCTTCGCCATTTGCGCAATACGACAACATCACCGACGTCCAGAAGCTGGAACTCAAGCGCACATCCGAGAGCTGGGATGGCGCCGCTCTGCCCGACTACCTCAAGGGCAAGCCGGAACTCGTCGTGATGCGCTACGTCTTCCCCGTCGGAAGCAAGTTGCCCTGGCACCACCATCCCGTCATCAACTTCGGAATCCTGCAGCAGGGCGAACTGACGATCGTCGGACTGGATGGCAAGAGGCAGGTCGTCCGCCCTGGCGACGCGATTGTCGAGATGGTCGGCCCCATCCACTGCGGCATGAACACGGGCGACAAGCCCATTGTCCTTGACATGTTCTACCTGACGCAGAAGGGGACTCCCCTTGCCGTCCAGCATCCCGAAATCCAGAAGCCGATGGAATGAAACTGCGGCATAAGCTGTCCCAATATGGCCGGGAACAGCCCCTCATAATGCAAACACGCCCGAAGCGTGTGGGGCGGGCGCGATTGACGAAGCGGACGTAGCCATGGCGTCCCGCCGTGGCAGGCGGGTGAGCCACACAGGGTTTGCAATCGGGTTGCGGAATTGTTCGCTGCGTCGTTCGCCAGGGGACCACGGCGGGACGCTAATGTGCCTAACTTTGTCCCAGATGTCCCAGATGTCCCAGATGTCCCAGATGTCCCAGTAAAGTCAGGAGTATCGGCGGGACGACGTGGCTACTATTTTCGGGCGTCGACCGAGGCAATTGCGCCCCCTCGCGGAGAACAGTTCATAGGAGGAATATGACTAGGCGATTCGTTTTTTTTTGAATGCCATTCATTGAATATTGTTCATTACGTGTTATATTATCTCGCATGTCAACCAGGAGGCATGAAATGAAGCAAGAGCTGGGCAAGCGGAAGAAGGCGGCACAGGAGACGCGTCGTCGGCTTCTGGTCGCAGCGCGGAAGATCTTGGAAAAGCAAGATTTTTCGGATGTGACGGTGGCCGACATCGCGCGGGAGGCGGGAGTTGCCGTAGGGAGTTTCTACGTCTATTTCAAGCGGAAGGAGGACATCGTCGAGGTGCTGGAGGACTATGACTTCTACCACCTTGCGGAAATCGTGAACG
Source organism: Lentisphaeria bacterium (assembly GCA_016287975.1). The sequence goes on from JAEEXV010000300.1 coordinate 9,462, forward strand.
GCATGTCGGGCACGGGGATTCTGGAGCGGCTGGCCTACTATTGCCGCGAGTTCATGAAGGGAATTGAGGAATACGGCCTGGAAATCACCCGCCAGTGGATTCGCAACAACGTCGCGCCGCAGCGGATGTGCCACAGCCAGGAGGACATCACCAAGTACACCTTCGACATCCGCGCCCTGCAGTCCATCCTGCGGGAAGGCGTGGCGCAAGGTCTGCTCAAGGCGGAGACGCCCGCAGACGAACTGGCCTTCTTCATCAACTGCGAACTCTACGGGCTGATGCTTGCCTGGTGCATGTCCGACGGCGCAGTGGTCGGCTCCCATCAGACTGGTGCATTCGTCGCAAATGGGCTGGCAAAGGTGCTTGCACCATACATCATTCAATAAGACTGGCAACCCAACCACACAACCAAGGAGAAGGACAATGAAGTATGTGAAATTTGGAAACACAGGCATGGATGTTTCGCGCATCTGCCTGGGCATGATGAGTTTTGGAAAGCCTGGAAGCGAAAACGGCGTGTTCCCATGGGCGAGGGATTTCGAAGACGCCAAACCCATATTCAAGACGGCCATTGATTTGGGCATCAACTACTTCGATACCGCCAACGTCTATCAGATGGGTTCCAGCGAGGAGATTACGGGACGCCTCATCCGCGAGTGCCGTCTGGACCGCGATGAAATCGTGGTTGCCACGAAGGTCCATTTTGACATGCGTCCAGGCCGTCCCAACGGCGGCGGCTCATCCCGCAAGAACATCATGGCGGAAATCGACCACTCGCTGAAACGCCTCGGCATGGACTACGTTGATCTCTATCAGATTCACCGTCTGGACACCAACACCCCGATGGAGGAGATCATGGAGGCACTGCACGACGTGGTCAAGAGCGGCAAGGCCCGCTACATCGGTGCCTCCACCATCTTCGCATGGCAGCTGGAGCGAATGCAGCAAATCGCCGAACGCCACGGCTGGACCAAGTTCGTCTCCCTCCAGCCGCAGTACAACCTCATCTACCGCGAGGAGGAGCGCGAGATTCTGCCGCTGTGCCGCGACCGCGGAATGGCGGTGGTCCCCTGGAGCCCGCTGGCCGGCGGACGCTGCGCCCACCCATGGGGCACAAAGACCGCACGCAACTCCATCGACGCCGTCTCGCCGATGGTCTGGGACGCCACTAACGACATCGACAAGCCTGTCGTTGACAATCTGGAGAAGGTTGCCGCCGCCCACGGGCGCACGATGGCGCAGGAGTCTCTTGCGTGGATGCTCTCCAAACCAGGCATTACCGCGCC
>JAEEXV010000301.1 GCA_016287975.1 Lentisphaeria bacterium
CCTTTGAATCTTGAATCCTGGATCTTGACCCGCCTTTGAATCTTGAATCCTGGATCTTGACCCGCCTTTGAATCTTGAATCCTGGATCTTGACCCGCCTTTGAATCTTGAATCCTGAATCTTGACGGGACTTGGATCTTGAGACACACCGGTTTGTTCCACGTTTTTGGGGGGCAAGCGTGTTCCATTCATCGGGAGAAGCCATGTACAGGGAAAGAAAACTCGACCTGACAAGTATCATCGCGCACAAATCGTGTTTTTTACTGGGGCCCCGCCAGTGCGGGAAGTCCTGGCTGGCCCGGAAGCTTTTGCCGGACGCGTATCTCTTTGACCTATTGGACATCGATGTGTTTACGCGTCTTTCGCGGACGCCGGGCTATTTAGGGGAAGTGTGCAGGGATGCGAGGCGTCCAGTGGTCGTGGATGAGATTCAGAAACTGCCGATGTTGCTGGATGAGGTCCATCGGTTGATTGAGGGGCGTGGGCTGAGATTTCTGCTGACGGGATCCAGTGCGCGCAAATTGCGCCGGGGAGGCGTGAATCTACTTGGCGGCCGTGCGCGGGTGCGGAATCTTCACCCGTTTTCCGCCGTTGAACTGGGCGAGGACTTTGATCTGAACAAGGCGGTCAACATAGGACTTCTGCCCAGTGTGTGGGAATCCGATTCGCCGGAGGAAGACCTTGCCGGCTATGTAAAACTCTATCTCGAACAAGAGATCATGCAGGAGGGGGCGACCCGCAATCTTCCGGCCTTCAGCCGCTTTCTTGAAGTCGCCGCGCTGTCAAATGGCGAGCAAATCAACTACCAGGCCATTTCCTCGGAGGCACAGGTCGCGCGGAGCACTGTGCAGGAGTATTTCCGAATCCTCAAGGATAGTCTCCTGGCCTGGGAAGTCCCCGTCTGGCATCATGGGCATTCCCGCAAGACGGTCGAGACCTCCAAGTTCTACCTCTTTGATCCAGGGGTGGCCAGGCGCTTGCAGGGGCGCAAGGCGGTGGTGCCTGGCACGCCGGAGTATGGACATGCCTTCGAGCACTGGGTCATGCATGAACTGGCCACTTTCGCGGACACCATGCACTTCGACACCGAAATCGCCTATTGGCGCACCCGGACCAATCTGGAGGTAGATTTCGTAATCAATGACAGCGTGGCGATCGAGGCAAAGGCCACTCGAAATGCCACGGGCGAACTCAAGGGGCTGAAAGCCATCGCCGATGAAGGAGTCTTCCAGGCCAGGATTCTCGTCTGCGATGAACCGATGCGCCGCGAAGCGGATGGCATCCTCATCCTCCCATGGCGAGAGTTTGTCCAAATGCTTTGGGCAGGGGAAATCTTTTGACGACGCGCCCATTGGCCATTCAGGCCGATGGCGGGCAATCGCGCAGGGGGGCTGGGCGATTGTTTCACTTTTTTGCACTGAAACGACGTTTTTGTGCTTGATTTACGCTTGAATTGCACCTATAATATGCCCGAAGCCTGATTTGGGACAGGAACTCGAGTGAGTTTCGTTGCCTTTTCCCATAGAACCAGAGGAAGGAGTCCGAGTGATGAAGAAGTCATTCTGCAAGGTGTTCACCCTGATTGAGCTGTTGGTTGTGATCGCGATTATCGCGATTTTGGCGTCGATGCTGCTGCCAGCGCTGTCGAAGGCACGGGACAAGGCGAAGAAGATCAGCTGCACGAACAAGCTGAAGCAGGTGGGGCTGGGGAACTTCATGTATGCGCAGGACAATGACAACAAGCTCCCGAAGGGGAATTCCGCCTTCCACGGGAGCACCTTTTTCTACCCGTACACCGCTTTCGGCGACTGCGCCGGCTCGATCAACATGCTGGCGCCGTATGTCGCCTCCGCGCAGCCCGCCAATGCATACGGCGCGTGGCTGAAGATGGCGCAGACGCATTTCTTCTGTCCTGCCGACAGCACCAACCATACCGACATCACCAAGGCGATGAGCAACAACTACGGCTCGATGAGCTACCTCTTCGCCTACGAGGACGCCGCCAGCGCCACCAAATACGGCTTTGCCAACACCCGCTGCGACCTGGCTTCCTGCAAGCCCACTCTGCTCCTGTGGATGGACAAGTTGAAGATCCTCAACACCCTGGGCGGCGCCACCGCCGACAACCATGGCTTCCAGCCCAATGTCCTCCAACTGGGCGGCGCCGTCATCTCCATCTCCATCCCCACCAACTTCACCCCGCGCTTCGGCAACTGGGGATATACCTTCAACGACCTGCAGGTGTATGTGAAATAGCAGGCACCGTCGCGCACACGCTTTTGCACGGCGTCGATGATTGTGCGATGGGAGGGCCGCGCTCCCGCGCGGCCGTCCAGCCCTCGCCGTAGCGCATCCGTCATTTATTGTGCGAAGGGCCGCGCTCCTGCGCGGCCGTCCAGCCCTCGCCGTAGCGCATCCGTCGTTTATTGTGCGATGGGAGGGGTATTATTTCACATTTGTGCGCTGAAACGGCGTTTTTGTGCTTGATTTTCGCTTGAATTGCACCTATAATATGCCCAAAGCCTGTTTTTGGACAGGATTTCCAGTGATTTTTGTTGACCATTCACATAGAGCCAAGGTTAAGGAGAGTCCGAGTGATGAAAAGATTGTTCACGTTGATTGAACTGCTGGTGGTGATCGCGATCATCGCGATTCTGGCGTCGATGCTGCTGCCGGCGCTGTCGAAGGCGCGCGAGAAGGCGAAGTCGATTTCGTTCACGAGCAAGTTGAAGCAGTGGGGGTTGTTCTACTACTTCTACGCTGAAGACAACGATTCGTGGCTGCCGCTGAACAACTACACGGTGACGTCTGCTGGCCGCAAGGCGCTGGGCTACGCGCGGCATCGTTCGACGCACATCGACTACTACTATCCCGTGGACACGATGATCGGGCTGGGCTACTGCGGTGCGCCGGCGCCGACCACGCAGCAGGGGAAGGACGACATCGCGAAGGTGACGCTGCGCTGCCCGAGCGATTCGAAGAACTTCACCTCAATGACGCAGTCGACGGGCGACCATCTGGCGACGAGCTACAGCTACAACATTGCGGACTATGGTCCGGACGGGACGATTTCGGGCTTTATCCCGGAGGCGCGGTATAACGAGGGGCGTGCGCGTGCGAAGGTCGGGCGCGACAACCCGGGCTCGGCGATTATGGGCGATGTCGTGTGGCCGCGGAGCATCTGGAATTCGGGTTACACCGGGAACCATCCGGACTGGCGCTTCAACGTGCTGTATCTGGGCGGCCATGTGAAGTCGCAGAAGGGGCCCGGCAGCGGCTCCAGCTACGGCGACACCTGGTACAACCTCGCCTATATGTTTGACACCCACGGCGGCACATACTTCCAATAAGATGTCTCGCTCTCGGGTGTAGCCCCAGCGAAGGCCTGGTCCGGTTGAACGGGCCGGGCCTTTTGTTTTGGCTGGACGACAGACGTGGGATGAGGGCGGATGGCAATTATAAACAGGGTCGTGAATGACAGGAGACATCATGGGCAGATGGCGTAGTGTTTGGGGGCTGGTGGCTTTGTGCGCGGCATGCGTGGCGGGGCCGTTCGGGCTGGAGTGGGAGGGCGCGAAAGCGGTGCCTGCGGCGGACGGAAGCATTCTCGTGGAGGACACGTCGGCGACGGGGGGGGCGTATATCATCTGCAAGCCAATCGCGGTGGATGCCGCTCAGCCGTGGTTCCTGTCGGTGGAGGCGCGCTGCGAGGGGGTGCGGTCGAATGGGCGAGTTCAGGTCTATGTGCAGTGCGTGGATGCATCGGGGAAGACGCTGAAGAGCCTGGGCACCAATTCCATTTCGGGGACGACGGGGTGGACGCGGCTGTCGGTGCGGGTGAAGCCAGGGCAGTGGCCGAACGGCACGGTGGCGGTGCGGGTCATCCTGCAGCCTGCGGCGGGGCCCGCGTCAGGCGTCGGCAAGGCGTGGTTTCGGAACTTTGAGCAGGGGCGTCCGAGCGGGGCGCAGTTGAACCCCGCGCCGTGGGGGCTGAAGTGGGCTGGCTCGAAGTATGACGTGGCGGACGGCTGCATGAAGTTGGCTGACACCAGCAAGGCGGGCGGGAACTACGTGGTCAGCAACGCGATGCCGATCGACACAGGCAAGTCCTTCCGATTCCGCGTCGAGGCGCGGTGCGAGGCGGTCAAGGTCGGCCGCACGCAGGCATACATCTTTGTGAACGACGCATCGGGCAGGCGCATCGGGCAGTTCGCCACCAACGTCATTTCGGGGACGGCGGATTGGACGCGGCTGCAGGTGGAGGTTCCTGCGTCGAAGTGGCCGAAGGGCACGCACCACGTGCAGTTGATGCTGCAGCCTGCGGCGGGACCAGGAGAGGCGACGGGGACGGCGTGGTTCCGAAACCTCGCGCACGAGGCGCTGGAGAACGCGCGCCCGATCGAAGGGCGCGAGTGCACTGGCGAGTTTGTCTTCAAATACGGCAACATCACGCTTGCGAACCAGGCGCTGCACGCATTCCCGTTTGAGCATGCTCCGAAACAGTGCCGCCTGGAGATCATGCGGAAGCGCCCCGCGCACCAGTCGGCGATCCAGATTTTGACCGACGACATGCTGGGCGGGAGCGTTCAGGCCGCCTTGTGGCTGGAGGGCCAGGAGGAATACGGCGCCTTGCAGACGCTGCCGCTCAAGAAGGTGCCGCGCGGCTATCAGGTGGACGTGTCGGGGCTGGCGCCGTGGCGCAAGCTCGCGCTGGTCTTCGCGGGGGGCGGGCCGCTGGCCTTTGACGACGTGCAGGTCTCGCGGGTCATCTTCCCGGAGGAGGACTGGCAGGCGAACTGGATCTGGTTCACGGCGGATCGCGTGGAGATGATCCATGTGCATCTGCGCAAGGAGTTCGTGCTGAAGTCGGCACCCGTGCGCGCGATGTGGCAGTGCGCCGCCGACGATGGCGCGGCGGTCTATTTCAACGGCGTGCGCCAGCCGAATGTCGACGGGCGCTTCGCGCCGCCCAACGAGGACATCGCGCGAAAACTCAGGGCTGGCAAGAATGTCATCACCGTCAGTGTGAGCCAGGCCCGCTATGCGGCGGGATTCCTGGGCGAACTCGACCTCTTCTTCGCCGACGGCACCCACCAGAAACTGCTGACCGACCGCACCTGGAAATACTACCCGTCCGAGGCGGAGATCCTGCGGGAATCGCACGGCGGAAAGGCCGCGGAACTGCCGCCGAACTGGCACACGGCGGAGTATGATTCGTCGGCGCTCAGGCACTGCGTGGAACTGGGCGTGCCGCCGCTGGGGGCGTGGGGGGCGGTCAAGTACCGCATGAACGCGCCGCGCGAGTCGATGACGCTGCTGAACGAGGTCTGTCCCGATGTGCTGGAGGCAGGGCGGGAATATCGCCAGAAGGTCGCCTTCCGCGCCAAGACGCCGTGCCAGGAGCCGACGCCGGTGCGGCTGCAGTTGAACCGCGAGGGCGTCACCTTCCTGGAGTGGGAGGTCGGCATCGCGCCCGTCGGCCAGCAGGAGTTCACGCTGCCTTTCGCCTTTCGGCTGAGCCCGTTCATCCATCCTGGCGACTACGAACTGCGCATGGTGATTTCGGGGTATCTGGCGACGACGGCAGACGGCAAGCCGTGCGATGCACGCCAGGTGCGCGTCCGCAACGACCGGCGCGCGCAGATGCCCGATTCGAAGATCCGGCGGGACGCGCACGGCGTGCCGACGCTGGTGATCGACGGCAAGGCCTGGCCCAGCATCTTCGCGGCGCGCGGCGGCGGACAAGGGCGGCTCACGCAGCACGGCGCGCAGTTCGCCAAGTCGGGCCTGCACCTCTACCACATCTACTTGACGCCTTCGTGGCCGACCCCCGAGACGAGGAGTTTCGCGCGGATGGACGCCATCGCGGAGGAACTCCTGCAGGGTGATCCCGAGGCGAAAGCCATCGTCAAGATCCAGTTGCGGGACGGGAAGCCCGCGTGGTATCTGGGCCAGTATCCGGACGAGGCGGTGCAGTTCGAGAACGGCGCGAAGGCGAACCACGTTTCGCTGGCGAGCCGCCACTGGAAGAAGTTCGCGGGGGAGTATATCCGCGAACTGGTGGGGCATGTGCAGCAATCTCCCTACGCCGACCACATCATCGGCTTCATCGCCTCGGAGGGCGAGGAGGGCCAGTGGATGCACTACTGGGCTGGCGGCGACCCCGCCGCCCCTGGCACCCTCTCCGACTACTGCCCCGAGATGCTCAAGTATTTCCGCCATTGGCTCAAGGAGAAATACGGCAATGACGCCGCGCTGCAAAAGGCGTGGTGCGATCCGCAGGTGACGCTCGCGACCGCGCAGATCCCGACGCGCCAGGAGCGCTGCGACGGCGCGATGGCCTTCCGCATCCTGCCGAAGAACCGCCGCGCGCAGGACTTCGGGCTGGCGCTCTCGGATGTGGTCTCCCAGGGCATTGTATACTACGCGAAGATCATCAAGAAGGCCTCGGGCGGCAGGGCGCTCACGGGCGCGCTGTACGGACACCTGATGGACCTGGGCGGCGGCTTTCTGGGCGAGCAGGTCGGCTATGCGCGGCAGAAACTGCCAGTCGAGACGCCGTTCATCGACTTCTATCTGGGACCGATCTCGTACAGCCACCGTTTCCGCGACGTGGGCTATCCTGGCGGCTACGACATGCCCTCGCCAGGCACGCTGGAACTGCACGGCAAGATCTGGATCAACGAGGACGATTTGCGCACGCATCTGGAGTTCCCCGCGGGCTACGCCTACTCGGTGCGCACGCCCGCCGACACGACGCAGCAGTTGGCGCGGGAGACGGTCAAGGCCATCTGCGGCCGCGCGGGCTTCTACTACTTCCCGCTGGGCGACAACGGCGTCGCGTGGTTTGACGATCCTGAGACCATCGACGCCATCGGCGGGCTCACGCGCGTCGCCAATGCGACCGTCGCGGGCGACCGCAGTTCGGTCAGCGAGATCGCGCTCTTCTTCGACGACGAGGGGCAGTGCCGCCTGCACCAGAAACTGCAGCAGGGCGAGGTCAGCGTCAATACGGCGGCCATCATGCAGCGCGAGGCGCTCTTCCGCATCGGCGCGCCCTCCGACGAATACCTGCAGTTCGATGTCGCGAACCCGAAACTGCGGGACTACAAGTTCTACGTCTTCCTGAACCCCTACTTCCTGAAGGAGGACGAGATCGCCGCCATTCGGAAACTCGCGGCGCGGCCTGGCGTGAAAATCCTCTTCTGCTTCACGCCTGGCATCGCGACCGACCACGGGCTGGACACCGCCGTGGCGAAGCAGTTGACGGGGATGGAGTTCCGCATCGAGGAGAAACCCCGCCAGGCGGAGTTCCACGTCGCGCGGAAGGCGGGCAGCGCCTTCGGGCAGCCCAAGGCGATGCTGGGGCCTGTCGTCGTGCCTTCGGGGTTCGACGAGGCGCTGGCGACCTTCGCCGACGGCACGCCCGCCGTTGTCCGCAAGGGGAACATCTACGTGGCCGCGATGGCGGACCTGCCCGTCGGGCTGTTGCGCGAAATCGCGAAGTCGGCCGGCGTCTACCTTTACTCGGAGGACGACATCGCCGTCTACGCCTGCCGGCAGTACGTGGGCTTCCATTCGGCCCGCGTGGAGAAGCCGTGCGCCTTCCGCGCTCCCGCCGGCAAGCGCATGCGCCAGATCTGGCCTGTCGATCCCGCCGCCAAGCCCGTGCGCGAGGTGCGGTGGCACAATGCCCGCCCCATCACCAGGATGTACGAGGTGGTGGAATAGGGATTCAAGGGATGCAAGGGATGCGCGGGGAGGGGGGATGTTTTTCACTATTTTTTGGGGGAATGTTGAAAGTTTTTCACAAAATCCGCGTAATTATAGATGACGGGGCGATGAATGGGCGGCCATTTCTTTTTCGCGACGCATTTCGCGAAAAAAAGTGCGGAGATCGCCAATAACGGTCGAATGTGGTTCGTTAAGCCAATGACGCACCGCTTTTCGGCCTGGTTTTTCCTTTTTTTCTTTTGAGCGACCTTATGGTATCCGACAATGACACATTGAAGTTGTACATGCATAACATTATGCAGTACCCGTTGGTCACTCCAGCCGAAGAAGTGGTCCTGGCGAAGGGCGTCGCGGCGGGTGACCAGGCGGCGCGGCGCAAGTTGATCAACGCGAACCTGCGGCTGGTGGTGAAGATCGCGCACGACTTCAAGGGCCGCGGGCTGCCGCTGCTGGATCTGATCAGCGAGGGGAACATCGGGCTGATGCGGGCGGTCGAGAAGTTCGACCCGACCAAGGGCGCGAAGTTGTCGAGCTATGCGGCGTGGTGGATCAAGCAGGCGATGCGTCGCGCGCTCTCGACGCAGGGCAAGATGATCCGCATCCCCGCGCAGTCGGAGAAGAAGATGCTGCGCATCCAGGCGGCGACGGCGAAGCTCATCGTGAAACTGGGGCGTCCGCCGACCGTCAAGGAAATCGCGGCGGAGGTCAAGTTGACCGAGCGCACCGTCAACGGCCTGCGCAACGGCCGCACCAGCACCGTCTCGCTGCAGGATCCGCTGCAGCCTGGCATGGACGGCGAACTCACGGATGTGCTGCCAGACGAGAAGAGCGTGCAGCCGACGGAGGTGCTGGGGGATCTTGAGATCATGAAGCAGTTGCGGCGGCTCTTCGCGGCGCTGGATGACCGCGAGCAGCAGATCCTGGATCTGCGCTTCGGGCTGAGTTCGGGGACGCCGATGACGCTTGAGGACGTCTCGGCGAATATCGCCTTGACGCGCGAGCGGGTGCGCCAGATCCAGAACCACGCCCTCTCGCGGCTGCGCTCCATGCTGGACAATGACCAGATCGCGGCGCAGGCGGAGCAGGAACTGGTCGCCTCGGGGCGCCCGCAGGTCGCGGCGGCGCTGGAGCGGCTGCTGGGGAAGTTGAGCGACGACGAGGATGGCTCGCCGCCAGAAGAATGAGGGTGGCAGGGGGCGTTGGAAGATTTTTCGTTGTCTGGCGTTTTCCCGATGGAGAGGGTGGCGTCCAGGCGACAGTTGAAGGTTTAGGAGAAGATTCAGTATGATTTCCGACAATGACACCATGAAGCTCTACATGCAGAGCATTGGCCAGTTTCCGCTGGTCTCCACGGAGGAGGAGGCGAAACTGGCCAAGCGCATTGCAAAGGGCGACACCGAGGCGCGCGACATCCTGATTCGGAGCAATCTGCGCCTGGTGGTGAAGATCGCGCACGACTTCAAGGGACTGGGGCTGCCGCTGCTGGACCTGATCAGCGAGGGGAACATCGGGCTGATGCGGGCGGTCGAGAAGTTCGATCCGATGAAGGGCGCGAAACTGTCGAGCTATGCGGCGTGGTGGATCAAGCAGTCGATGCGGCGTGCGCTGGCGAACCAGGCGCGCACGATCCGTATCCCCGTCCAGTCGGCGAGCAAGATCGGGAAGATCCAGAACGCGCGTGCGAAGCTGATGCAGCAGCTGGGGCGCGACCCGACCGACAAGGAGATCGCGAGCGAGGTCAATCTGACCGAGCGCACGGTGACGGGGCTGCGGCAGGGCAAGACCAGCACGATCTCGCTCTTCGACCCCATCCAGAACGGCGCCGAGGGCGAGTTCAAGGACATCATCCCCGATGAGAAGACCGTCTCGCCGAATGACATCGTGCGGGACGACGAGACGCTTTCCGTGATGATGAAACTGGTGGAGCAGCTTCCCGAGCGCGAACGGGTGATCCTGCGGCTGCGCTTCGGGCTGAACGGCGAGAAGCCGAAGACGCTGGAGGAGGTCTCGCGCTCCATCGGACGCACCCGCGAGCGCGTCCGCCAGATCCAGAACCAGGCGCTGGACACCCTGCGCGCCGCCATCGAGGAGCAGAAGACCATCGAGGAATCCACCCGCGAGAACGGCAACGACGACGACGACGATTACTAGAGGGAGGACGCGATCATGGTACCGATTCCAGACGAACCGTGGCTGAAGGAAGGCGAGACGCTCTTGTGCTTCGGCGACAGCCTGACGGCGGCGAAGAATCCAGGCTACGTGGAGAAACTGGCGGCGTTCCTGGAGCCGAAGGGCATCCGTGTCGTGAACGCGGGCGAGGGCGGGGACAAGACGCCGCATGCGCTGACGCGCCTGCAGACGGCGGTCATCGACCAGGCGCCCGACGCGGTGTCGTTCTTCTTCGGCGCCAATGACTCGGTCATCGGGCGCGGTATCTGGCGGGACGAGCCCGTGGTCGAGCCGATGACCTACCGCGACAATCTGGTGTGGATGGTCCATCTGTGCCGCCTCAAGTGCCCGAAGATCCGCAAGTTCAGCATTGCCGCGCCGAGCGGGCGGATGGAGGGGCAAAACTGGATCGACTTCGGCGACATCCGCCACGACTACTGCCTGGAGGCGCGCAAGGCCGCCGAACTCTCGGGCGCGCGCTTCGTGCCCCTCGACACCCGCCTGGACGAGGTGCGCGACACGATGGCGCCGAACGAGAAGGGGCTGAAACTCACGAAGGACGGCATCCACATGACCGCCCAGGGCTATGCGCTGATCGCCGACATCATGCTTGAAGCCTGGCGGATGAAATAGGAAACCACCCGAACAACGGCGTGGGGAATGGCAGGAGAGGTCTATGCAGACAGTGCGAATAGCGGTGCGTCCCGAGCAGGCGCTGGGGCCAGTCCGCATCATGAACGCGGTCAACAACGGCCCGATGAAGCGGGGCACCGACCAGACGCGGGGCAACTTCAACGACTATGCGGCGCTGGAGATCCCGTATGCGCGCATCCATGACGCGGCGCTCTGCTCGACCTACGGCGGCTGCCACACGGTGGACATCAGCGCCATCTTCCCCGACTTCCGCCGCGATGCGGACGACGCCTCGGCCTACGACTTCACGCTGACCGACGACTATCTTGCGACCATGCGCGCGGCGGGGACGGAGCCCTTCTATCGGCTCGGGCAGTCCATCGAGCACTGGATCAAGAAATACGGGGTGAATCCGCCCGCGGACTTCGGGAAGTGGGCGTCGGTCTGCGAGCATATCGTGCGCCACTTCAACGAGGGCTGGGCGGACGGCTTCCACTGGAACATCCAGTACTGGGAGATCTGGAACGAGCCAGACCTGGGGGTGCGCGCGGACGGCCGCCCCAGCCCGACCTGGACGGGCACGAAGGAGCAGTTCTTCGAACTCTACCGCATCACCGCGACCCGCCTGAAGCAGGCCTTCCCCGCGCTGAAGATCGGCGGGCCCGCGCTGGCGGGGCCGCACGGCTGGACGGAGGAGTTCCTGGCCTTCCTGCGGGAGACGGAGACGCCGCTCGACTTCTTCTCCTGGCACTGCTACACGAAGGAGCCGTCGGTCCTGACCGAGTACGCGGCCTGGGTCAAGGAACGGCTGGTGCAGTTCGGCTTCACGCAGACCGAATCCATCCTCAACGAATGGAACTATGTTCGCGGCTGGACGGACGAGTGGGTCTACTCCCTGCGGGTGGAGTCAGGCGACCTGAACTACAAGGGGGCGGCCTTCATCGCCGCCGCGATGTGCGCCTGCCAGCAGGCGCCGCTCGACATGCTGATGTTCTACGATGCGCGCGTCACCTGCCTCATGAACAATCTCTTCGACCATGTCTCTCTGGAGCCGCTGCGCGGCTACTATCCCTTCTACGCCTGGGCGAAGTTGCGCCGCCTCGGGACGGCGGTCGCGGTCCAGGCGGAGAACGCCGCGGACCTCTACACGGCGGCCGCCGTCGGCCAGGACGGGCGGCTGGGGCTGCTGGTGGCGCGTTACAACAACGACGACAATGTCTCGACGCCCGAGGCGGTCGCGCTGGCGCTGCCTGCGGGGCGCAGGCCAGTCTGCCATCTGACCGACGCGACGCGCCTCTACACCGAGACGCCGCTGGCCCAGAACGACGCGGGCGAATGGGTTCTCACGCTGAAGCCCAACGCCTTCGCCTACATCGAGATGGCGTAGGGCCGCATGGCCGTTGGGAACTGCAATTCAGAGGAGAGCACGGAATGAAGATGGTGCGAGCGTGGGTGGTGCTGGCGGTGTTGTGCGGGCTGGCGCTGGCGGGTGAACTGGCGGTCAGGCCAGGCGAGAAGATCGGCTTCCTGGGGGACAGCATCACGGCGATCGGGACGCAGCATCCTGGCGGCTACACGCGCCTGGTGATGAGCGGGCTGGAGGCGATGGGCTGCAAGGCCGAACCCGTCTTCGCGGGCGTCGGCGGGCACAAGTCCGACGACATGCATCGGCGGATCGCGCGCGACATCCTCGCGCACCGCCCGAAGTGGATGCTGCTGAGTTGCGGCGTCAACGACACCTGGCACGCGCAGATGCGCGGACGGCGCGGCGTGCCGCTGCCTGAGTTCATCGACCATGTCACCGAGATGGTGAAGGCGGCGAAGGCGGCGGGCATCGAGGTGATGCTGATGACGGCGACGGTGGTCTATGAAACGCCCGACTATGTCTGCAACCAGCAGTTGAAGGACTACAACGCCGCCATCCACAAGATCGCGAAGGAACACGGCTGCCGCGTCGCCGACGTGGGGCAGGCGATCCGTGCGGAACTGGAGCGGATGCACGCCGCGGGCCGCCCGTACGGCACGCTGCTGACGGTGGACGGCGTCCACATGAACCCGCTGGGCGACGCCATCATGGCAGAGACGATCCTGCGCGCCTTCGGCGCCAACGATGCCGACCTGGTCAAGGCGCAGGCGGCATGGAACAAGATCCCCGACTTCAATGCGCGGCTCGGCATCCCGTATAAACTGACGCTGGAGCAGTTCCGCGCGCTGGACAAGCAGGCGGAGAAGCGCGGCCTCACGTTCAAGGACTATGCCGCGACCCTGCTCCAAAAGGCCCTTGAAGACGCGCTTCGCCAGGGCGGAAAATAGTTATTTGCCCGGCGATGATATCGCCGGGCACAGGACTCGCCGGTGCACGGGGATTTGTTTCATGGAAATGCCGATGGGAAGCATCGGGGAAGTCAAAAAAAGCAGGAGGGATTATGTTATGTTTCCAGTTTTTGCGGAGATACTGGAATGACGGGGGATTTCATGGAAGAGAGAAGGCCGAGTCATTATGGATGCAAAGTTTGAGGATGTGAGGAAGTTGGCGGAGGAGCGGTTTCCAGAGGAATTCGCGGCGGGGCCCGACAACTTTTTTTCGCTGGCGTTGGAGGGCTTGCCTCTGGAGTTCTTCCGCATTCCGGGCGAAGTGGAGGTGACAGTGCGGGTTCGTCTGCTCTCGCTGGACGAGATTCGGCGGACGGAGGACTTCGCGCACTCGGCGCTGTCGGGGAACTTCTTCTGGGAAGGGACGCGTGGCGCGACGCTGTCGGTTTCCTCCGATAACGCCCTTTACCTCACCGAACGTCGGGAGGCGGGTGATCTGGCGACGCAGGAGGGACTGGACGCCTGCATTCAGGACTTCACCCTCACGGCCCGCGACTGGCGGGCAAGGAGCGCACTCTATGCTTAGGGAGCAGTTTGAGGAGATTCTGTCGGAGTTCGGAAAGACCATTGGGCTGGAGCTTTCCCTCCTTGACGACGCCGTAAGCTGGATGGTGGATGACGAAGTTCTGGTGAATCTCCAGTATCTGGATGCATCCGACTATCTTCTGCTTTGGACGCAAGTCGGTCCGCTGGGGGAGGGCCACGCGATGGAACTTCTGCGCCTGAATGAAGTCGGCGGGGATGCAGCGGGCTTCACGCTGTCGTTGGACGAGGCGAATGCGCTGGTGCTGGCGCACGACCGACGAAGCGCATGGGTCATCTCCTCCGCCGATGCGCTGGCGGAGTGGACGGAGGCACTGATTCGCTGTACTCGGGCGGCGCGCGCGATTATGGGAAATCATTCTTCTGCGGAGGGCGAATTATGTCGGATCATGGTGTGAACATATCTGGAGTCTCCCCTTCGCCGTTCTCTGGCCTGCAGTCCATTTCCACGACGACGACCACAACGACGGCGACCACAACGACGACGACCACAACGACGACGACCACAACGACGACGACGACAACCACCACCACGTCCAGGGTGGCGCCGAGTCCGGCAGTCGCGATGGTGCTTCAAGATGGGGGAGGCGTGCCGGATCTGTCGCGGCAGGGGGCGCGTTTTCTGCATAGCCATGCAGTGCAGGGGGGGCGCGACTATGATCTCTCGAACGCCTCGGATATGTTGGAGATGGCGCATAAATCCGTGGTCCGGATGAAGGAACTCATCGTTGACGCGGAGAAGTTGGATGCGCTGTCGAGGTCGGTGTCCGACGCGATAGACGCATTTGAGAAGAGTCATCCGAGGGACGTAAAAGCGCTTCAGGGGCTGGCGAAGGCGCATTCGGAGTTTCTGTTGAAGTTGGCGGCGCTCAAGGACGCCCGGCAAGAATTGGTTCGGAATGTGAAGGATGGCTCTGGACATAAGGGAGATCCGCGCGCTGGTGTGGCGGAGGTGCGCGAATCGTTGCGCGTCTTTCGCTATGAGTTGCAGCGCGGACTTGGACTGGATAAAAACATGGGACATGCCGAGTCTTTCATGCGTTCGGTGCAGCATCGTTTTACGTTCCGGGCCGGCGGGCACATTCCCCCTGGCGCGCTGTGGGGGTCGAGGAAGGCGGAAAATGATTTTTCAAACGCGATGGCGGAGCTGCAGCGGTATTTAACAGGGGTGACGTTTCCTGACAAGTGGAGGCTTGAGGATTATGCCAGCGGCGCGCTGGAGTTTTCGCACCGCACCAATGACCGGATCCGTGAGTTCCAGGACGGGGAGGCGCAAAACCCCCGGCTGCGGAGTGTGCTTGGGGACCTGCCGGAGAAGGGCGGCAAGCGCACGGTCGAGTTTTCCTGCGGCCTTGGGGCGCTGGTCGGCTTCGGGGATTCGACGTTGGGGATCGCCGGTCTGCGTCTGGGGGCGCGGGTCCGCATCATCAGCGAGATCTCGGCGCCTCCGGGCGGCGGCGCGATCACGGTGACCTTCCGACCTGCGGGGGGGCTGGATGCCAAGCTGCTGCTCCAGGCCGGGCAGCAGTCTTTGCTGGCGGGAGGAAAGGCGACGGTGGAGGGCGGCGGCGAAGTCGCGCATATCATGACCCGCACCTACGCGACGGTGGAGGACTTCATTCTGGACGCCTCCCGGAACCGCTTCTCCCTGCAGTCTTCGCCGAGCGACTTCCTGCAGCGTGGCGCAGGCTGCCTTTGCCACGGCGTTGACCAGAAGGTCACGACGTTTCTGCGCTGGATGGGGCGGCACAGCGGCGAAGTGAAGCAGACCAATGCGGAGTACCTCTCCATGCTCAAGCAGCAGGGAATCGTCGATCGGGTGGATCGCCTGCTGGCGCGTCGCACCAACCCGATGATTGTCGCGGAGCGCAAAGGCTGGAGCGTCCGCGGGCAGGTGAGCGCCGGGGCGTCGGGGAAGTTCGGCATCTTTTCGGGGAGCGTTTCGGTGGGCGGAAGTCGGGAGCGCGAGGTCAGCCTCGAGAGCAAGACCTTCGTTCCGGTGGCGCGGTGCATTCGGAATGCCCCGGACCAGAAGGCGCTCTTGGCTTTTCGGTTACCCAGCGCGAGCGGCGTGGTGCTTGAGCCGAATCTCGCGGACGAGGATGCACTGGTGACATCCTTTGACCAGATGATCGAGGCGGCGTTGAAGAATCATCCGAAAGACGATGTGAGGTGGGCCGACTTTGCCAATCAGGTGCGTTCGCATCTGATCGCGGCGGAGATGCTGGTGCGGAAGGGCGTCATTGACCGCGACGAAGGCGACCGCCTGCTGGCGCGTTTCTCGGATCCGCCTGTCGCCATTCCCCCGGACATCTTTCGCGAATACCTGATGGACGGGTCTGGGGCCGCCAAGCCGCCGAAGTTGCGCACGAGCGTCGAGGGAAAGGTGAAGGTGGGCCTTTTTGGGGAGACCTTTGGGGGATGGGGGGATGAGATTTCGCCGGAGAACGCTTTTGGCGCGGCGGTGGCCAAGGGCGGACTGGAGGCTCTACGCCGCCAGGTCGGGCTGGACCAGGAACTCCTGTATCGTTACAGCACGGAAAAGCCCGCAAGCGAGGAGCGCGATCCGCGTCCGTGGGAGAATGCGAAGATCAGCACGCACGAGCTCTCGTTCTCCGCCTCGTTGCCGATGCGCTGGCTCCTTGAAGGAATCGCGAAGGTTGCGATGAAGGGCGCATGGGATGTGGATGAGCCATTTACGGGACGCTGGCTGACGCGTCTGAAGGAGGCGGGAGGCGCGGGCTTGGATGACCTGATCTCCACCATCCTGCCGGGGCTGGTCATGGCGGGGCTTGACGAATTCGCCGGCAAGCCGCTGGCTGACTATCTCGCGAAGCCAGAAAATGTCGAGGCTGTGCTGACATTTTTGGAGGATCATCCGGAATTGTCGTGGGACGCCTTCCGGCTATGCGTTTGGGATGCGGTACACAATCCCGATGCGCCGCTGGAAGCTATGGCGGAGCGCCTCAACCAGTATGTCATTTCCAATGCCGGCATGAGCACGGAGGCCCTGAAGACCTTCCGATGGACCTACGCGGACGGCAACCTGGCTTCCTTCTCGCTCTCGGAGGACCGCTCATCCCGGATCGGCGTCAGTGTGGATCCGGTTGCGCTGGCCATTTCCGGTGGCGGCGACATATCATATCGGGTTGCGACCTCAATCAATGACTATCTTCTGTTCCCGAAGCCAACGCTCGTCACGCTTTTGGGCAAGACGGAGGCATTCCTCTTCGCGGACCTCTCCTTGGACGAAGTCGGCAACGGCGAGAGGTTCACGAACTTCCTTTCCCGCAATATCGGTGGTGTGAAAAAGTTGTTGCAGGACATCGATTCGATCGACAATCAGAAAGTCGTGACCGCTGCGCTGAATGCGTGTCGCAATGATCAGGGTCTCGTCCACGAAGTGACGGATTCCTACCAGGAGGCTTGTGCCGTGAAGAATGACGCCAATGCCACAGACGCGCAGCGGATGGAGGCCATGCGGAGACTGCTGGTTTCGCTAACTCTCGCATACCGTACGGCGTTGACGAAGGAGGAGCAGCAGTCCAGCCCCCCCGTCTCCTCCGGCGGGGCGCCGAAAGTCCCTTCCGGGGGCGCGGCGAACGACTCTCCTCCGGCGCCCCCCGTCTCCTCCGGGGGCGCGGCGAACGACTCCTCCGGCGGGGCGCCGAAAGTCCCTTCCGGGGGCGCGGCGAACGACTCTCCTGCGGCGCCCCCCGTCTCCTCCGGGGGCGCGGCGAACGA
>JAEEXV010000302.1 GCA_016287975.1 Lentisphaeria bacterium
AGAAGCCGCGCGGGGGGACGGCGCACGGCCCGCCGGCTTTTCGCCGGGAGTTCTGTGCACGGCGATATCATCGCCGGGCTGTCCCGCCGGCTTTTCGCCGGGAGTTCTGTGCCCGGCGATATCATCGCCGGGCTGTCCCTCCGTCCCCGGACGGGTGGCTATTCGGCCCAGCCTACGCCGACATAGTAGGCATTGGCGCTCTGGGTGGTGTCGACGCGCCCGAACTGGCAGATGATGGGTTCGGTGGCGTTGATGCCGAGGGCGTACTGGGTCAGCGGGGGAATCTGGACGCCGCCAGTCTCCTCGGCATGGTCGAGGCGGATGGCGATGACGCGCCGCGCGGGGACGGGGACGGTGATGGGCGGCAGGGGCTCGCGGTCGCTGAAGTAGACGGTGACGACGGCGGTGGCGTCGGCGTCGGAGGGGTTGAAGAACATCAGCGCCTCGTGGGCCTCCATCGGGCCGTTGTCGACCTTTTCGGGGAGGTAGCCGTCGGCGAAGTACCAGTTTTTCTTTCCAGCCATGGATTAGATTCCCTTTGCGATGAGTTCACGGATGAAGGGGGTGAGGGAGCGGGGGCCGTCGGCGGTGATGACGAAGCCCTCCTCGATACGGTTGGAGCCCGCGGGGTATCCCCAGAGGGAGATGTCGCTGTTGACGCACATGTTGGCCTCGAAGGCGTAGGTGGCCTTTTCGTCGGGGTAGGGCGATTCGGCCTCGGCGAGGCCGATGCCGTGCATGGGCGGGTAGAGGTCGTACTTCGACATGTCGTGCTTCGCGAAGACGGCCTTGACGGCGCGCACCATCTCGCCCGAGACGACGCCCGCCTTGAGGTAGCTCTGCTGGACGTTGGCGGCCTCGAAGAGCACGTTGAGGAAGCGCTTCTGGTCGTCGCTGGCCTGGCCGATGACGAACGGATATTCGACGGTGGCGACGTAGCCCTGGTACTGGACGGCCATGGCGGCCATCAGCATCTCGCCGTTGCGCATGATCTTGTTGGTGGCGCGGCCGATGACGGTGTTGGTGCGCTCGCCAGAGCCGAAGACCATGAAGTTGATGTCCTCGGCGCCCGCCATGCGCGCGGCGCCCTCGGCGGCGCCCGCGGCCATCGTCTCGGGATTGCCGTCGACCGCGTATTCCAGCAGTTTCCTGTAGCCCTCGCAGGCCTGGCGCCCCGCCTCGGCCAGGCACGCGACCTCGGCGTCGGACTTCACCAGGCGCAGCTTGAACATGATCGGCGAGGCGTCGACGATCTCCGCGGGCGCCGCGGCGGCCTTGACGCGCTCGTAGATGGGGGCGGGGATGTCCCACAGCCCGACGATGCCGACGCGGCGGCCGCCCTGGAGGGCGTCCTGGATGACGTCGGAGAGTTTGCGGAAGGTGCTCAGCGGGTAGTCGATCTCCTCGGGCACGCTGACGCAGGCGAACTCCTTGACGTTGCAGTAGCTGCTCCAGACGGACATCTCGCGGGCGTAGCTCTCGCCCTCGGGGGCGCCTGCGAGGGTCGGCTCGCCGCTCTTCGGGATCACGCAGATGCCGCGCTCGAAGATGGGCCAGAAGTTGCAGACGTAGCGGAGGTTCTCCTTGCGGTATTCGTCGCCGTAGACAAGCACGGCGTCGAGTTTGGCGGCCTCCATCTCGGCCTGAAAACGCGCAATGCGCTGCTGGAATTCGCTTTTCGGAATCGTGATCATGGGTGTTTGGGGGATTGGAAGGGATTCAAGGGATTCAAGGGATTCAAGGGATGGGGAATGTTTTTAATATACCGGGGAATGGGGGGAATGGTTGTGCAGTTCGTGCGATTGTTTGCGCGGAAATGGCTTTTCCGCGGCTACTGGACGAAGACGAGGGTGTAGGCCTTGAGGAGGGCCTTGGGGAGGGTGATGCGGCACTCCCCGTCCTTCATCTGGAACGCGAGGGGCTGGCGGCCTGGGAAGTCGGGGCTGACGGCGTAGACGGAGGAGACCTTGGCGCGTCGGAGGGACAGGTGGATGTCCTGCGCGATTGGCGGGAAGGGCACTGGGGGAGGCCCGTGGCGCACGACCTCGCCCTTTTTGGCGGTGACGCCAGAGGCGTTGAGGAGGTGGATGACATGCCGCCCGCCCTGGCGGTAGAGGCTGGTGTAGACGGTCGCGGGGGCGTCGGTGGCGAAGCCTGCGGAGGCGTCGGCGAACTCGTCGCGGAGGATGGCGCGGAAGCACCTGGCGAGGGCCTCGTCGAGGGCGAATCCGTAGGTGTCGCCTGGGGTGTGTTCGGCGGCGGCGAGGTTGGCGCCGAGGGCGGCGTGGTGGTAGATGACCTTTCCTTTGCCGTAGGGGCGGACGGTGGCGAGCGGGTATTTCGCGCCGCCGTAGTCGGCGTAGAAGGCGCAGTCGCGGTGGCCCGTGAAGCCGTCGGGGCGGTAGTAGAGGACGGGGGCGGCGAGGCGGATTTCGGCGCCGTCGGCGTCATAGAGCGCGGCGCAGCGGGCCGTGTTGAACTTGCCGTAGCGGAAGCCGAACCCGAAGAGGTCGGCGAAGGCCCATTTGGGGCGGGTGTTGCCGAGTTCGTCGAAGATTCCAGCGAAGGGGGAGAGGATGACGGTGTTGCCTGCCTTGGCGAAGTCGAGGATGGCCTGGATCTGCGCGTCGCTCAGGCAGCCTGAGGCGCCGACGTAGAGCAGCTTGAATGGCCTGAGGCCCTCGGGGGTGAGGGAGAACTCGTTGATCATGTCGTAGGGGATGTGGAGTTCTTCGAGGGTCTGGGCGGTGCCCATGAGCTCGGGGCGGTAGCCGAAGCCGCGGTTGTAGTCGCGGCTCTGGCAGGAGAAGAGCAGTGCGGCCTCGGCGGCGGGCCTGGCGGTGGCGAGGTCCATGTTTTCGGGGGCGAAGGCGTGGTAGTCGCTTTTGCCTGGCGGGCAGTCGCCGACGCGCTCCCAGGTCAGCTGTCCGTTCATGTTGTTGAGGGCCCAGCCGAAGTATGCCAGGTCCCAGTGGCCTTCGGGATAGACGAGGCCGTAGATGGGGGCGCCGAAGGCGCGCCGCAGCGAGTTCTTCATCTTGCGGTAGGACATGACGGCGCGGCTGCTCTCCAGCACATTGCGGCTCATGATCTCGGTGCCGAGGAAGTCGACGGCTCGGGCGAGCTGGCAGAGGTCGAGGCCGAGGGAGAGCGGGGCCCAGTTGGCGCTGAAGCCGTAGTGGGTGGAGTAGGCGACGAAGGAGAAGTCGGGCTTGAGCGGGGCGAGGCGGCGGCGCAGGCCGACCCACCAGTTGCCGATTTCGCGCTTCCGCCATTCGCGGAAGGCCTTCCAGAGCGGGTCGGTGGCGTCCTTGAGGCGCGGGTCGAGTTCATTGACGGGGTAGTGCCAGCCCGTGTCGGCGTGGAACTTGGCGCGGCAGGCGGGGCAGAGGCAGTTGTGGGACCAGAAGGCGACCTCGTCGATCATCAGGGCGTCGATGTCGGTTTCGAGGATGAAGTCGATGAAGAAGCGGTATGCCTTTTCGCGGTGGGCGGGGTTGACAGGGCAGAAGTGCGGGGTGGGGAGCATGTCGTCGAGGCGTCGGTCGGCCTCGTCGAGGTTGGCGCAGAGGACGCGGTAGCCCGAGTCGATGTTCCAGAGGAGGGTGAGATCCTGGTGGTCCATCACCTTCATCCCGCGCGCATGGGCGGCGGCGGCGATCTTCTTCAGTTCCGCCTTGGCGCGCCCGATGTGGCGGGGGTAGGTGTGGCGGGAGAGCATGCCGTTGACTATGACGGTGTTGACGTGCTTGGACTTGAGGTCGTCGAGGCGGCGGGCGAGTTCGGCGGGGTCGGTGTACTCGTTGAGGGAGGAGTCGTTGCCGCTGCAGAGGCTGCTGAAGCGCGCGGAGTAGCGCCATGGCATGGCGCCTGGAGGCGGGAGGGCGACGGGATAGTCGAGCGGCTTGCGCGGGGCGGCGGTCTCCTGCCCTGGGACGGGCAGGTCGAAGGCGGCGACGGAGGACTTGAGGGGGGCGTCGGGGCGGTAGTGCGCGTTGCGGTAGAGCACGCAGGGCTCGAAGCCGTCGACGGCCCAGATGCCGCGGCGGAAACTGTAGTCCTCCTTGGTGTGGAGGAGGGCCTGGACGCCGAGCGTGGAGAGGAGGAAGTCTCCCTCCAGGTCGATGGTGGCCGCGCCCTTTTCGAGCCAGACGGCGCGGTTGACGAGGAGCGCCTGGCGTGGGGCGGCGGAGAGGAAGTCGGTGATCGGCTCGCCGTCGACGAGGATGCGGAAGCGGTTCGGGGCGCCGTCGTAGTTGCCGATGCCGAAGGAGAGGATGTAGAGCCCAGGTTCAAGGTCGGCGAGGCGGAATTTCCCGTTTTTGCCCGCGACGGCGGCATAGTAGACGCCAGGGGACTTGCCGCCGACGGCGCGGGCGGCGCCGACGTCGACCCAGCCGTCCTTGCCAGGGGCGGCGGTGGCGATGGGCATGGCGGTGTAGTTGGCGCCGTGTCTGGCGGCGCCGAAGCAATAGAGTCGTTCGGGGACGAGGTCGTCGCCTGAGCCGGACTTGGTCTGGGCGTGGTATTTGCGGAAGTCGGCGTTGGTGCCTGCGTAGATGCGCATCTTGCCGCCGACGTGGGCGCCAGTCAGGCCGAAGTTGGCGCCCGCTTCAAGGGAGAGAAAGCCGTCCTTGCGGTAGGCGCCCCAGAGGCCGCGGATGGAGTTCCAGGAGTAGTCGCTGAGGAAGTCTCCGAGGCCGAGGGGGTTGCAGTCGAAGACGATTCTGGCGCCAGTGCGGTCGTGGATGGCGATCTGGCGGAAGCTGGCGTCCTTCTGGATGGAGGCGCCGTTGCGGATGGAGTCCGAGAAGGTCCCCTGGATGTCCCTGACGCGCGGGGTGCGGCCAGTCTTGCCGTGCCAGGCGGTGCCCGCGACGCGTCCCCAGGGGATTTTGACGGCGAAGTTGCGCCACGGGAACCTGGGGCGGGCGGTGGCTTCCGTGAGCCAGGTGATCTCGACCTCGTCCGCGGCGGCGGGGAGGACAATCTCGAAGCGGAAGCGGGTGTCGGGGTGTTCGCACCAGAAGTTCCAGGCCTTGCCGCCGTCGGGCAGGGTGGTCTCCTGCCGCTGTATCTGCAGCGTCGGCCGCTGGGGGAGATCCGTGCCGAGCGGGGCGGCGATGATGGATTCCATGCCCTCGACAAGCACTTCGCCGCGATAGAGGATTCGGGTGTGGCCGCTGGCGTCGCGGCGCACGTCGAAGTCTCCTGCGCGCAGGAAAAGGAGGGAGAGGAGGGCAAGGAGGGCGGCAAGGCGTGTCTTCATGATGGAGGGGGCCGCCGCGCGTTTGACCATGGGGGCCTGCGGTTCAGGGAAAGGACATCGGGCCAAGTGGTTGGTCCAGCGGCGGCGAAGAGGTTGGTGGCTGGCAGGAGCCTGTTTTGGGGGCGGCGACGAGAAACGTAGCACGGTTTCTGGAGCGTGCCCGCCTTGCGCGGCGAGACCCCCGCGCAAGACGGGCGGCGCGGCGGCGGTCAGATTCCGAGGAGCGGCGCGGCGGCCTTGAGCCATGCGTCGGCGATGAGCTGGTGGCCTGCGGCGGTGGGGTGCACGCCGTCGGCGGCCCAGTGCGTCTGGGGGGCGCGCTGGAAGGCGGCGTCGAAGAGCTCCTGGAGCGGCAGATGCACGGCGCCGAACTCCTTGGCGAGGCGCGCGACGACCGCCTGGCGCTCCTGGATTTCAGGGAGGAACGCCGCCCGCCCCTCGACCTCGGGGCAGACGAAGGGATCCATGAGCACGAACTTCACCTGCGGGAGCTTCTCGCGCGTCCACGCCAGCAGTTCGCGGTAGATGCGCTCGTAGCGCGGCACCTCGACGCCGTTGTGGTTGCCGACTTCATGCCACGTGTCGTTGACGCCGATCAGGATGCTCACCACATCTGGAGCCAGGTTGATGCCGTCGATTTTCCAGCGCGCATACAGGTCGACGACGCGGTTGCCGCTGATGCCGCGGTTGATGGTGTTCCATTCGGTTTCAGGATGGTCGCACCGCAGCCGCCCCGTGATCAGGCATGGATAGCCTGGCCCCAGGCCGCCGTTGTTGTAGCCCGCGCCGCCGCAGGTCATGCGTCCGCAGTCCGTAATCGAATCCCCCTGGAACAAAATCGTGCATCTGCTCATTTGTATTCTCGCGGTTGCTGTCTTTCCACACATTGTCCCGCGCCCCTGCGCGGCACGGGGTAAATATAGCACCTGCGGCACACCGCAAATGCGGAGGGCGGCATATTAGGAAACGGCCAGGCCATGCCGTTCCCAGCCTCTGTTCCCCAACGGGCGGCGATTGCCGACCCGTATGGGGAACATGACGTTGTAGGAAAAACAATCCGATTGTTGGCCTCATGCCCGAAGACCGTTGCCGTATGCTATCTTCGTCTTCCTGCCAATGCCCGTCAAGTCGCGGGTGTAGTGCTTTCCGTCTGGCTCGATGACAACGTTCCTGTCGGGATACACCTTGTCGCGGATGATGCGGGGGTCAATGACCGCAACCCCCCTTCTATTCATGTACTCTTCGCCCTTGCCATTTGCCTCGCACCACCCGTCGTTCATCGCATCACACATCAATTTGTCGTAGGCGGCGTTGGTCTTCATCTTCCCTCCTGGATGAAAGATGTTCTTGGCTCCTGCGGTCAATTTCAGACCGAACTTGTTGTTGAACGCCGCAAGGCAGTAGCACTTGTCAATGTCAAAGTTGTTTATGTTTGGCAACGGGCCGTCGTATGTAGCCTTGATGCAATACGCACTGTTGGCCATGTCCCTGACGGAGGAGTAACTCTGGCCCCCTTCGTCAAGATACTCATCGACAAGCTGAAACAACGCCCATGTGCTGTCGGCCAGGAGAAGCGCACTCGGCATATCCATGACCGTGATGTGGCTTGCAATGCGCATGGCGACAGAGGCCATCTTGGTTCGCTTGACGCGATGCCATTCGCCTTCATCATCCTTGTAACAGTTGTCAGGCTCGTCGTCCCAATCATCCGCTATCCAAGGAATCGGGTCAGAGCCTGATGCACCATGCCTCCGCAGGTATTCCTTGCGGGCGCGGAACTCCTCCTCCTTCATAAGGAAGAACTCCTCATTTGCAAGCCAGGTCGGGTTTCTCCGCTTCTCTTCGTCAGACATCATATATGGCCCATTCATCACAAGCATTCTCCTTCTTTCGTGTCGCATTTGCCTTCCATCTCGCGCCACATATAACATAACACCTTTTCCCACTGGGGGGGCCGTAAAAAACAAACGCTTTAGGAGCCCCGCAGTGGCGGCGGGAACGCCTGGCAACGGGCGCCGCCGACAGATGCCGCCTTGCGCCCCCGACAAGGGCATCCATTTCCGGGGGCCGATCTGTTTTCGGCGCTCCTCCAAGGGTTCTGCTCGCCGCTTCGCGGCTCACTCCACCCCTGGCTATGCTCCAATGCCCCCCTTGCGGGGGCTTCCTTGCACAGGCAAGCCCTGTGTGGCTCACCCGCCTGCCACGGCGGGACGCCGTGGCTACGCCCGCTTCGTCAAGCGCGCCCAACCCACACGCTTCTCGCGTGTCTGTATTATGAGGGGCTGTTACCGCCCCTCTTGGGAAACATAGCATAACGATATAAGGTCTCAATCCCCTGAAAACGGGGCAGTATTCAGACTTCATGGGAATCGTAATTCCGGGTTTATTGGCAATGGTATGTTCCCCAAGAGGGTCGGTAAAGCCGCCATTTCGGGAAGCAAGGCGACTTCGCGGAATCTGGCAATGCGCGGCCACCGTGGAGCCACTGCGCCCTTTGCCTATGGAGCTGGAGTTGCCATGGCAGCATGATTGCCGTTCCTGCATGGGATTGGGAATGCAGTTTGGGCGTCAGCACCCTTGCATTGCGAGTTCGTCATGTAAGAAATCGCCATTACGGCGGTAATAGGGAATGGACGCAGGTTGCCGAATGCCGTGCTACATTAGCGGCATCGGCTTGAAGGTCAATCCCCCAGAATCATCCATGCCCACAGGGAGAAATACAATGTCTACAGGGAGAAATACAAAGACTCTGCGGCATCATATACAATGCCGAGCCATTGGCCCGTGCCATCAAGCGCGGGCTGTCTGATGCACTCAAGACGGCGCTCGTGTGCGACATGGTCGATTCCAGCATGCCGTCCGAGTGCCTGGACAAGGTGGTCTCCTTCCTCAAGTCCTACGACCTGGACGCGGTGCTCCAGCGCCTGATCCCGGAACTGGACCTGAGAAGGAAGCCTAAAGGAGGTGACAATGCAGAAGAGAGGATGGAGCCCGCTCCGCCGCTTCAAGCGGTGGCTTGGCAGAAAGCTCGAGGCTGCTTACTACTGCCTATGCGCGTACATGCCGGTGCTGCTGCAGAAGACGCTGTACTGGACTGTCATGGGCATCGTGTACACCGTCATAGGGCTGTGCATGGCCGTGTGGATCCTTATATGCCTGTCTGACGTGCTGATTCTCTTTATCCTCTACTTCAGCTCCGAGGTATGACGACGATGAAGTACGGACCTGATGCGACTGTGGATGAAGCACCAAAGGACTGGCTGGCGAGAACAGCGGTTATTCTATAGGGAAAAAAAACGGCTTTGCCGGGGCGACTATAGAAGTTTGACGTTTGCGGCAGTAAGTGCGGCGCATGGTGCCACATTATGGTCAGCTCGCCAAAGCAGACAGTAAAAAACCACCGCCTGAAGGCGGTGGCTTTAGTAGCTCGCTCAAAGCAGAATTACCAATTTGCCGCCTGAAGGCGGCGCGGAAGGGGTCCTTACTTGAAGGTCAGCCCCATTTGCCTGTCTTCCTCCTGGTCTCGTTGTTCCTGGGTCGCGATGTAGTTCCTGATCACGGCTTCATCGCGGCCGACCGTGGTCACATGGAAGCCCCGGGGCCAGAAGTGCTCTCCGCCGAAATTGCGCTGCCTTCCGTACCAGTTTTGGTCAAGTCTGTTAGGATTAGGTCGTCCATAAAACCACGTACGGAAACGAAAGTATATAATTCCCTTTTCAATGGCTTGTTGCGCAGTGTTTCCAGATAGTCACGGGCTTCTGCAAAGCTGGTGGTCTTGTTGACGGGGATGGCATTGCGTAGCGTCTGCGTCATGTCTTCCGTCTGCCCCCTTTCCTGTGTCTCCCACTTCGCCGCATCGATTCTGGGAACCTTGCGGGGCGCGTCGGGACGGAAGCCGCCTTCGTGGTTCAGACGCTCGACCTCCGCGTCTGAGAGGATGCGCACAGGCTTGATGGAGCCGTTGAGAATCCAGTCCTGCGGCGACGGCTTCGCGGTATGCGTACGTGGACGCCTCCATGGGCCGTATCAGCGTCTTGACCAGCGTGTCCGCCGCGCGGAGGAATCGGCCAGGCGGCCTGGCGCGCGGTGGAACGGATGTAACCTGCGGTCAAAGTCTGGGAGACCCTCACGCCGTATTTTGAGACCAGGAACATCCATTTCTATGTGAACTGCTGCGGCTTCCACATCGTGGAGTATTTCAACCGACACCACCCAGGGCCAATGTGCGGGGCGCCTGGCGAACAGGAACCAGACCAACAGTTCCCCGACGGAATGTTCCGTTTCGAAAAGAGAATGGGAGGGACGAACAAGCGTTTGGAAAGGCGCTGTTCCCCAAGAGGGTAGGCGATTGTCCAGTCAAAGCCCCAAAAATGGTAGCCACGGCGTCCCGCCGTGGCTACGGCCGCGTAGGCGGCGTCCTTGCGGAGCGTGGCGGCATAGGGGCGGTCGGCGCAATCCGCCGTCAATTCCCGCTGTCAAGGCCGCCGTGGATTACCTTGCGTTCGGCGGGCTCGGAGGGCTTGCCGACTGATGCCATCACGTCAAACGAAGAGAGGACGGCCAGGGAATAAGGCGGCAGTTCCAGTTTCCATCCGTCGAAGTCCACCAGTTCGCTGCGGCGGGCTGCGTCCGTGACGCGGCAGAAGGCCAGTGGCCTGCCTCCATGGATGTCCAGCTGCAGCGTGCAGGCTTCTGGATTGTGGTTGGCGACGAGTGCCGCCCCGTCCTGGCCGTCGGAGGCCGCCACAATTTTGAGCGCCAGTTCCGTCGCCCCGGCGTGGCATTGCCCTCCCAGCCGATAGAGTGCGTTGTATGCCTTGAACACATCATAGGTGGGCGTCGTGAGCATGCTGGGGAATTCGTAGAGGCCGCAGTAGGCGCGCTGGGGGTAGGCGTCGTAGTACATGGCCTTGTCGGTGTCGGAGTTCTGCAGAATGGCGAAGGCCGCCGCCACGAAACTCGCGCCGTAGTGGTTTTTCATCCGGCCCCAGCGCACTTCGGGGCGCGGGTCGTCGTCGGAGTAGTTCCATTCATTGAAGATGCTTTCCGTCTGGTCAAAGCCCTTTTCCCGCAGCGTATGCGCCACATAGTCGCTGTGGCATCGGATTTCGTCGGGCTTGCTGGTGTAGAGATGCCAGGAGAAGAAATCCAACGGTGCGGCGGTCGCGGGATTCTTCAAGTAGTCCAGGAAGTCATGGAACCAGGTGACGAACGACTGGTGGAACGCCGACGGGTCTGGACGGCTCACCGCATAGAAGCCGCAGGAGGCATAGCCTCCGACCTTGATTTTCGGGAACTCCGCCTTCAGGCGCGTGGAGGCCACCCGATACAGCTCAAAATACTGCTCTTTCGTCCCCTGCCACATCGGCGGATTCTCAGGCTCGTTCCAGATCTCCCAGTAGCGGAAGCCGTAGTGGAAGCCGTTGCCCCATCCCTGCGTATAATGGCGCACGATGCCCGCGCAGATCTCCGCCCACTTCGCGTAGTCCTTCGGCGGATAGATGTTGTATGCCTTGATACGGAAGTTGTTCTCGATCGTGCAGCCCAGGCGGTAGAAGACCTCCGCGCCCGACGCCGCAATCGCCTGGATGTAGGCGTCCGTAAAGGCGAAGTCATAGGATTCGGGGGAAGCGGGATCCGCCCCGAAGTTCGGGAAGACATTGTTCACATCGACGTAATGCGTCCCGCCGAAGGGCCCGCCCGCATCGTGGAGGCGGCAGAAGGGAATCCCCGCCTCCGCGAAGCCGCGCACCTGCCCATCCCAGGCCATCGGGCTGTTGTTCACCCCGTGAAGCGGCTTCATTCGGCCGACATTTCTGCTGAAATCGATGACCGCACTGCTCTTCATGGTCGCCATGTCCGTGTTCCTCTCCTCTGCATCAAGATCCATAAATATATCCACGCGCCAAGGATTTGGGCGGCCGCCGATGATAATAGTGAGTGAAAACGCACACAGGGGAGCCATGGGAACGGCCGTGCACTGAGCCGCTTGAGTTGCGGTATGAGGAGTCTCAATCCCCTGTAAACGGGGCGGTATTCAGACTGGAGAAGGCGCGGGCCCGCCGAGCGGACCGTATCAATCCCCTGAAACCCAGCGTGATGAATCCGCCATGAACTCATCCCATTCTTCTTTACGCGCTGTTCCCCATGAGGGGCGGTTCCATTGCCATTTCGCCAAGTCGTCATGCCTGATTGTCTGCTTCACGAGAGCTCATTGCCGACCCGCCTGGAGGAAAAGCGCGCTTGGCGAAGCGGGCGTAGCCACGGCGTCCCGCCGTGGCTGCCATTTTCGGGGCGTTGATTCGGCAATAGCCTACCTTCAAGGGGAACAGCGCGATTCTTTATTATACTCTCCGCCGCGACGGGGCTCAGAGGACTGGAAAATCGGCCTTGCAGGCCATCCGCGTGAAACAGGACGTGGCGCGTCCCGCCGTGGCGGCGCGATCTGCGGATGGGGTGCAAGATTCGCGATGGATCGGGGTAGTACGAAATGGACGTGGTATATTGGGGGAATGGCCGTGTGTGAAGTTTGAGACCGTGCTGGGTGGGCTGGACTGGCCAAGTCCGCCATCATCCAAGAATGAAGGGAGGAATGCAATGTCGGGTTCAATGTCCAAGATGAGTCTTTTCCCTGGATGGCGTCTGGCGCTTCGTGCGCTGGCGGTCTGCCTGCTGCTGGCGGCGGGCGCATTCTTCGTCTCCTGCTCCGATGGCAAATCAGGAAAGCGCTCCGATGAAGATGGGGCGTCGTATTTCGACACGCTGGCGGAGGCGGAGCGCGTCATCGACGCGCAATACCCGTCGGGCGGCATCGCCAGCCAGGCGGCGCGTGAGGAACTGCAGAAGATCCACAAGAGCGGCCGCCCCGAAGCGGAGAAGATCAGGCTCATTGAGGAGAAATTCCTGTCGGGGGCGAAGCCGGACGGCGTTCGCGCCGACGGCACCCGTTCCGTGTCGCTGCCGGGGGGTGTGAAACTGGAGATGGTGAGGATCCCCGCGGGGTCGTTCACGATGGGGAGCCCCTCCGGCGAGCCAGGGCGGGAGAGTGACGAGAAAACGCACCGCGTGGCGCTCACGAAAGACTTCTGGCTGGGGAAATACGAGGTTACGCAGGCGCAGTGGCAGGCGGTGATGGGGAATAATCCGTCCGAGTTCAAGAAAGGCGGGAACTATCCAGTGGAGCAGGTGAGTTGGGATGACGCGATGGCGTTCTGCAGGAAGTTGAACGACGCGGGGCTGGCACCGTCTGGCTGGCGCTTTGATTTGCCGACGGAGGCGCAGTGGGAGTATGCGTGCCGTGCGGGTACGACGACTGCGTTCCACTTCGGCACCTCCCTGAACGGGACGGAGGCGAACTGCGACGGCAACTATCCTTACGGCACCTCGACCAAGGGGCCTTTTTTGATGGCAACTTGTCCAGTCGGGAAATACCGCCCGAACGCATGGGGGCTCTACGACATGCACGGCAATGTCTGGGAGTGGTGCAGTGACTGGTACGGCGACTACGGCGGTGATGCCACCGACCCCGTGGGGCCGAAGTCGGGTGGGGACCGGGTGCTCCGGGGCGGCGGCTGGTGCGTCAATGCGCGCGATTGCCGCGCCGCGTACCGTGTCAGGCTCACGCCGTCGCTCTGCCTCAACTCCCTCGGCTTCCGCGTCGCCCTCGTGCGAGTTCAATAGGCATCCTGCCTTTCTTTGAGCCATAACCAGCCAAGTCGGCGCCGCCGCCAGGCGGCAGTCGGCCGTCCCCGCCGTGAGGCGGGGTCGCGCGGGAGCGCGCAAGGCCGCTGCCCGACTGGCGTCTGCGGCGCCGAGGGGGTCCAGGGGGCGTGCCCCCTGGCGGCAGTCTGGCGGGAGGCTGTGGAGGCCGCGCGCACTGGCGAATCTCCCGGGAATCCGTGCGGAATGATATGCGCACGGGACGGGCCCATGCTTAAAAAAACGCAGAGCCCGCGGCTCTGCGGACGCGGCTGCCGCCCCGTATGGGGAACAGCGCGTCGCGCGAAACAAAAAAGCCGCTTGAAATTGTGCTTCAAGCGGCTTGCAAATGGCAATCCCAACGGGAATCGAACCCATATTTACAGGATGAGAACCTGTTGTCCTAACCGTTAGACGATGGGATCACTCGGTCATTTTTGGAAAGTGCGCATACTGTAACCGCGTTTTGCGGAATTGCAAGCGGCGTCGGCCATTTTTCCGCGAAGAAATCGGGGTCGTTGAAGCGAGCGTCGATGGCGAGGAAGGCGGCGCCGAGGAGGTCGCTGTCCTCGCGTCTGGTGCGGAAATGGAAGGCGACACTGGCGTCGGCGGCCTGGAAGAGGAGGGCGCGCACGGCGGCTTCAAGGTCGCGGCAGAAGGCGTCGCCGAGCAGTGGGAGTTCGCCGTCGAGGACGACCTGGTCGGGGGAGAGGTTGTTGACCTGGTTGGCGAGGGCGATGGAGAGGTGCCGCAGGGCGGGGGCGACGATGGAGCGGGCGTAGGCGCGCTTCCTCCGGTAGTCGGCGGCGAATTGGTCGAAGGAGAGGGCGTCGTCGCCAGTGGCCTCGCGGGCCTGGCGGAGGAGCACGCCAGTGGAGCAGCGGGTCTCCAGGCAGCCTCGGCGCCCGCATTGGCAGGGGAGGCCGTCGGGTTCGCAGATGTTGTGTCCGAGTTCGCCGCCGTGGCGTCCGCGGCTCAGGACGACCTTGCCGTCGAGGGCGAGGGCCATGCCGATGCCGCGTCCAGCGCTGACGAGCATGGTGCAGCCCCGCGAGAGGGCGGGGTCGCGGTTGAGTTCGTACTGCATGCGACAGAGCATCATGTCCGCGAACTCGGGGGCGAGGCCGAAGCGGGTGCGGAAGAACTCCTGCAGGTCGAGCTGGCGCAGTTCGGGGAAGTTGGCGGTGACCTGGAGGCGGAGGCCGCCGTCGAGGCTGGTGCCGAAGGTGGAGATGCCCATTCCAAGGAACTTCGCGCCCGCCGCGTCCAGCAGCCCGCGCGTCACGCGCTCCAGCGTCTCCAGGAAGAGCGCGCGGGTCGGACGGGGCGGGAAAAGCGCCTGGTCGCGCTGGATGATGCGCCCCTTGAGGTCGGTCAGCGCGCCTGTGATGCCAGACGGCGACAGCGCGACGCCGATGAAGACGCCGCCCGACGGATTCAGGACCAGCCGCTCTCTCGGACGGCCGTTCGCGCTCTCCGCCTTGCCCGCGCCCACCACCAGGCCGCGCGACATGAGGCTCTTCACCGCGCGCGTGATGGTCGTGCCGTCGCAGCCCACCAACTGCGACAGCTCCACCCGCGACAGCGGCTCGCGGCGACGCAATTCGGAGAGGACCAGCATCGCATGGCGGGCCTTCAGGTCGCTTAAACGCAAGACTGGATGGTTCTTGAACATGGCTTTAATGTAGCACGCCTGGGGAAAGGGATTGAAGGGTTTGAAGGGATTGAAGGGATCGAAGGGATCGAAGGGATCGAAGGGATTGAAGGGATTGAAAGGGATTGAAGGGATTGAAGGGATAGCTGGTGCATGGGGATGGGGCGGGTTGCAATTTGCGGGAAAGGGAGTATATTGAGTTAATTTCCGAAAGAAATTAAGTTGGTTTTTTCATTGGGAGCGAGCAAAGGAGAGAATCGATGAACGGAGAAGAGCTGGCGCGTTGCCGTGAGTTGTCGAAGAAGATTCGGCTGCATTGTCTGCAGATGGTGTTCAAGGGGCAGAGCGGTCATATCGGGAGCATGCTGTCGACGGCGGACATCTATCCAGTGCTGTATACGCGGATATTGAATGTGTGCCCAGAGCGGATGAAGGATCCTGAGCGGGACCGTTTTCTGCTGAGCAAGGGGCACGGGGGCGCGGCGCTGCTGGCGTGCCTGGCGGAGCTGGGGTATTTTCCCTTGTCGTGGCTGGGCGAGTACTACTGCGACAACGGGAAGTTGAGCGGGCACATCTCGCACCATGTGCCTGGGGTGGAGTTTTCGAGCGGGTCGCTGGGGCACGGGCTTCCGGTGGCGTGCGGGATGGCGATGGCGGCGCGCCAGCGGGGCTCGAAGCAGCGGATCTTCTGCATGTCGAGCGACGGCGACCTGGACGAGGGGAGCACGTGGGAGGCGATCATGCTGGCGGGGCAGCACCACTGGGACAACCTGGTGATGCTGGTGGACTACAACCGCCTGCAGGCGCTGGGGTCGTCGAAGGACATCATCGACCTGG
Organism: Lentisphaeria bacterium; assembly: GCA_016287975.1. The sequence continues at coordinate 15,459 of JAEEXV010000302.1, forward strand.
AGCCGCTGGTTCCGAAACTGGAGATGTTCGGCTGGAAGGCGATCGAGGCGGACGGGCATGACCCCGAGGCGGTGGAGGCGGCGCTCACGCGTCTGCCGCTGGAGGCGGGGAAGCCGTCGGCGGTGATCTTCCGCACGGTGAAGGGGAAGGGCGTGAGTTTCATGGAGAACGACTACAAGTGGCATTACGGCGGCCTCACGGCGGAGTTGCTGGCGCAGGCGGTCAAGGAAGTGGAGGAAGCGCGATGAGAAAGGCATTCAACGAAGAGCTGCTGAAGATCGCGGAGTCGGATCCGCGGGTGTACATGATCCTGGCGGACATCGGCTACGGCGAGATCGAGCCGTTTGCGCGGCGCTTCCCGGATCGCTTCATCAACTGCGGCGTCGCGGAGCAGTCGATGACGGGGGTGGCGTGCGGCGTGGCGATGGAGGGGAACATCGCGATCACCTACTCGATCGCGAACTTCCCGACGCTGCGGTGCCTGGAGCAGGTGCGCAACGACGTGTGCTACCACGACGCGAACGTGAAGATCGTGATCATCGGGGGCGGGGTGTCGTATGGCGAACTGGGGGTGTCGCACCATTCGACGGAGGACATCGCGATCATGCGGGCGCTGCCGAACATGGTGGTGCTGGCGCCGTGCGACAAGGCGGAGGCGCGGGCGGCGACGCACGCGATGATGGCCTACGAGGGGCCAGTCTACTTCCGCTGCGGCTACAAGGGCGAGCCCGACATCCACACGGGGCCAGTCGAGTTCCGCATCGGCGGCTCGCAGCAGGTGCGCGAGGGGACGGACGCGACGGTCTTCTTCGCGGGGCCGATCGGCTACGACGCGCTGCTGGCGGTGGACGCGCTGGCGCGGGAGGGCATCCGCTGCCGCCTGGTCAGTCTCTACTCCATCAAGCCCATCGACAAGGCCGCCATCGTGCGCGCCGCGAAGGAGACGGGCGGGATCGTGACGCTGGAGGAGCACAACCTCTCGGGCGGCCTCGGCGGCGCGGTCGCGGAGGTGCTGATGGACGAGGGATGCGGGGGCGTGCCGTTCCGTCGGCTGGCGCTTCCAGACCTCTATGTCACGAAGGTGGGCAGCCAGGAGTGGCTGCGGAACGAGTACGGCCTGGGCCAGGCGGGTGTCGAGGCGGCTGTCAAGGCGATGGTCAAAGGGAGGTAGAAGGATGATTTCACTGCAAGGCAAGAAGGCGATTGTGACGGGGGGCGCGGGCGGCATCGGCCTGGCGGGGGTGAAGGCCTTCCGCGCGGCGGGTGCGGAGGTGATCTTCGCCGACATCAACGAGGAGGCGGGCCGCAAGGCGGCGGCGGAGACTGGCGCGACCTTCGTGAAGTGCGACGTCTCCAACAGCGCCGACGTGCAGGCGGTCGTCGCCGCCGCGGACGGCAAACTCGACATCCTCTACAACAACGCGGGCGTCTACTGGAACGGGCGCGACGGGCGCATCACCGACATCGACGAGGCGGTCTGGGAAAAGGTGATCGCGATCAACCTGCGGAGCGTCTTCCTCTTCTGCAAATACGCGATCCCGCTGCTAATGAAGCAGGGCGGCGCGGTCGTCAACACCGCCTCCAGCGCGGGCGTCATCGGCATCCCCGACTGCGACGCCTACACCGCCACCAAGGGCGCCATTGTGCAGCTGACCAAGTCGATGGCCGCCGAATACGGGCGCTACAATGTGCGCGTGAACTGCATCGCGCCAGCCGCCATCATGACCCCGATGATGCGCCAGAGCAACCCCGAGGACTCGACCTTCGACGAAGAGCGCTTCCTGAAGCTGCGCACGCCGCTGCGCCGCTACGGCACGCCCGAGGAGATCGCGAAGGTCGCGCTCTTCCTCGCCTCCGAGGAGGCCAGCTACCTCAACGGCGCGATCATCGTCGCCGACGGCGGCATCACCATCAACGGCGACCTCTCGAAGATATAGCCGATGCCCGCCTGTCGTGCGGGGGCATGATGCGTAGCCACGGCGACCGTGCCGTGGCTACGCTTTTGCAGCGGGGCTCTGTTCCTCGCTGGCAAGTCGGGTCGCGTTTTTGTGATATAGCATCCAGGCGAGGGTGGCGGCGGCGAGGGCGGCGGCGACCTTGCCCGCGATCATGGGGGCGATGAGGCGCGGGGCGACGGCCTGGCAGAAGGCGAGGTGGTCGGCGATGGCGTAGGCGCCTCCTGGGAGGACGGCGCAGGCGAGGATTTTCCCGAGCGGGTTCATTTTGGCGAGCATCGGGAAGACGGGGAGGGGGTTGGCGAGGGTGATGGTCATGCCCGCCATGGAGGTGGCGTCGAGGCCGAGGCGCGGCGCGAGGGCGGCGAAGGGGCGCCGCGTGGCGCGGACGGCGAGTTCGGCGACGACGTAGGCGCCAGGGAGGATCAGGATGACCATGAAGAGGAGCGGGGCGATCTCCTCCATGGGCATGAGCCAGGCGGCGCAGCGCCTGCTGTGTCCCGTGAGGGCGGCGACCATTTCGGCGACGATGGCGATGGTGGCGACCTTGGTGAAGACTTTTCCGCAGCCGATGGTGGCGCGGATGACGGCCTGCGTGCAGGTGCGGAAGAGGAACGCGAGGATGGCGGTCGCGATGAGCAGCGGCAGCATGTTGACGAAGACGAAGCGCAGGGGGTATCCTGCGGCGAGGCCGCCGACGAAGGCGCCGGCGGGGATGGTGAGGATGCCGCAGAGGATGCCCCGGAAGAGGATCGGGTGGTCGCGTCGGTCGGTCAGGGTGACGACGAGGGGCAGGGAGCCAGTGAGGTGGGCACCGAGCAGGGAGCCGATGAGGATGCCGTTGAAGTCGCCGAGGCGCGGGTCGCTGGTGAGCTGGTGGGCGAGGTGGAAGGCGCCCTGGTCGTTGGCGAGGAGGACGCCTGGAAGCATCCCCGCGTCGATGCCGATGCGGGCGACGAGGCGTCCCAGGGGGTGCATTGCCCAGGCGATGGTGGGGACGATCGCCAGCATTCCGCCCATGATGATGAAGAGCGTCGGGAAGATTTCGAGGGCGGAGGTGAAGCGTTCGCCGAGTTTGAGGCGGTTTCCCGCGAGATGGTCGAGCGCGCCGATGACGATCCCGAAGGCGATGAGATAGGTGATGATCATGGCGCTTTTTATGCGAGCCAGCCAGCGAGGGCGGCGAGGATGCCGCCGACGATATAGAGCAGGCAGCCCTTGCCTGAGACCTCCTGCTCGGGGGCGTCCTCGGGCGCCTGCGGCGGCGGGTCGCCCAGGGCGGTGGCGTGTTCGCCGTCGAGCGACCCGTCCGACCCAGCGTGGATTTTGCGCGGCGGGGCGAGGTCGAGGGCGGGGAGGATGCCGCGGCGGGTTTCGGGGAAGGGCGGCATCGGGACGCGGCACAGGTAGCCGTCGTGGCCCGCGAGGTTCGGATGCGCCTGGAGCAGCGCCTGTGAATCCAGTTCCGCGTCGTCCTGGCTCACGATCATCCAGCTGTCGCCTCCGGTGAGGTCGTGGAACCAGAGTTGCGGGACGGCGCCTGGCTGGAGGCAGACCGAGCGCACTTCGCCGCAGCGGTGGTCGGCCAGCCACTGCAGCGCGTTGCCGACGGCGTAGACATTGGCCTCCCATTCGGAGGGCGGCGTCGGCGGCTCGTCTGGCCTGAAGAAGGGCTTGATTGAGGCCTCGCCGTCGAGTTCGAGGAGCCCCCAGCCTGGGATTGTCGGCTCGTAGTGGGCGGGGGCTTCGGGCGACTGCCCCGCCACGCGGCGGAGCGGCATTCGGCAGGCGATGGCGTTGTATTCGCGGGCGGCGTCGCGCAGTGCCTGGCGGGCCTCTTCGGGGATGGCCGACTGTCCGTCGGCGCCGAGCGGGTCGAAGAGCACGGCGTAGAGGCGTGGGCCGAGGGCGAAGACGAGGTCGGCGAACTGGGGTTCCTGGTAGCCGCCTTTGAGCACGAGCACGGGCAGATGCGGCGTCGTGGCGGTCGCGCATTGCTGCAGGGTTCCGAGGGCGGCGGCGTAGAGGAGGGCCTGGTTGCGGACGAAGGCGATGGAGAGGCCGAATGGGTTGGCGGTCATGGGAAGGACTCCGTGGTGAATGGGAAATGGCGTAATGTAATATTATATTAGCGTCGCAATGCCCGCGGAGGCTCAACCATAGCAAAAGGAGGAATGAATCGATGTCATCGAACTTTGAGTACTTCACCCCGACGCACGTGTACTTTGGGCGTGGCGAGGAGAAGCGGGTCGGCGAACTGGTGGCGGCGCAGGGGGCGAAGAAGGCGCTGATCCACTATGGCGGGGGCAGCGTGAAGCGGAGCGGCCTGCTGGACCGCGTGAAGTCGTCGCTGGACGCGGCGGGGGTCGCGTGGGTGGAACTGGGGGGCGTGGTGCCGAATCCGCGGCTGGGGCTGGTGCACCAGGGGATCGAGCTGGCGCGCCGCGAGGGGGTGGACTTTCTGCTGGCGGTGGGTGGCGGCAGCGCGCTGGATTCGACCAAGGCGATCGGCTACGGCGCCGCGAATCCAGGCGAGGTCTGGGACTTCTACGACTTCAAGCGCAAGCCCGCGGCGTGCCTGCCGATCGGGGTGGTGCTGACGCTGGCGGCGACGGGCAGCGAGATGAGCGATTCCTCGGTGATTACAAACGAGGAAGGGATGGTCAAGCGGGGGGTGTCGTGCGACCTGTGCCGTCCGCGCTTCGCGATCCTGAATCCAGAGTTGACGCTGACGTTGCCGGACTACCAGACGGCGTGCGGCTGCGCGGACATCCTGATGCACACGATGGAGCGCTATTTCACCTCGACCGCGACGCTGGAGTTGACCGACGCGATCGCGGAGGGGCTGATGCGCACGGTGCTGGCGAGCGCGCGGGTTCTGGCGAAGGATCCTTCGGACTACGAGGCGCGGGCGGAGGTGATGTGGGCGGGGAGCCTCTCGCACAATGGCCTGACGGGGTGCGGCAACCAGGTCCGCGGCGACTGGATGACCCACAAGATGGAGCATGAGCTGAGCGGGCTCTACGACGTCGCGCACGGCGCGGGGCTGGCCGCGATCTGGGGCAGCTGGGCGCGCTATGTCTACCGCGACTGCCTGCCGCGCTTCCGCAAGTTCGCCGTGAATGTGATGCAGGTGGCGCCGTCGGGCACGGACGAGGAGATCGCGCTGGCGGGCATTGTCGCCATGGAGCGGTTCTTCCGCGAAATCAAGATGCCGACCTCGCTGGCGGAACTGGGGGTGAAGCCGACGGAGGCGGAGATCGCGTTGATGGCGAAGAAGTGCGCGGTCACCGTCGGCGGCGCGGGCGGCGCCGCCAAGGTGCTCCGCGAGGCGGACATGGCCGCCATCTATCGGATGGCGATGGGCTGACTGGACCGCGTGAATTCGGCGGGGGGGGACTGGATGCGTTTTATGAAACAACTGTCTGCCTTCCTTGCGTTTCTCATGCCGACCGTGCTTTGCGCGGGAATGGACTGGTACACGAACTACACCTTCAACGACACGTCGCTGGTGGCGCACTACGACTTCAACGGCGGCGGCCTGCAGGACGGGGTGAGCCGCAAGAGCGTGGCGCCGCAGGGCGCGGCGTTTGTCGAGGGATGGGTGCCGCAGGACGGCTATGCGCTGGACGGGAAGGGACGGCTTTCGGTCGCGGACGTGCCTGGTTGCGAGCGACGGGGCGACTACACGGTCGGCGTCTATGCGCGGGTAGTCGGCGGAGGCGGCTATCTGATCCTGAAGAAGGGTGCGTTCGGCATCAGTTTCAACGACGGGCAGGCGCGCGTCTATGTGCGGACCGCGAAGCGGGACTTCACGATTCCCGCGGGCGGCTGCGACAGCGGCTGGCACTTCTGGGCGTGGACGGTGGCGGGAAGCCAGGTGTCCATCTATCGGGACGGCGTGAAGGTCGGGGGGAGGGCGCTTCCAGAGGCGTCGGCGAGCGGCGGCGAGCCGCTGCTGGTGGGGCATTCGGGCGGCTGGAGCAAACTGTCGATCGAGGGGGAGGTGAAGTCGCTGTTCGTGTATTCGCGGGCGCTGTCGCCGAAGGAGCTTGCGGAACTGGGGGCGGCGTTTGCGGCGCGGCGCCGCCCAGGGCCGTTGAGCGGTCTGGAGTTGTCGCTGCCGATCGGGGCGGGCAACAAGTTCTATGCGGACAACGTGGGATACGAGAAGAAGGAGCAGGCGCTGCATTTCAACGGAACGGACGCGTGCGCGGTGCTGCCCGACTATCCGCAGCTGCGGGCGCCGAAGGGGCTGACGGTGGGATGCTGGATCAAGCCTGAGAAGACGATGCCCCGCAAACTGGAGGAGCAGGGCTACATCGTCAGCCACAATTCGGGCGCGCATGCGGGGTGGTGCCTGGGCACCTACTACAACAACGGCCTGCATGCGAAGGTGGTGACCGACCAGGGGAAGTTCTCGGCGGAGGCGGCGCAGGTGCTCAAGCCCAATGTCTGGCAGCATGTGGCCTTCGGCTGGGACGGCGCGCGCCTGCAGCTCTTCGTGAACGGCAGGGCGGTCGGCGCGGCGGTGGCGACGAAGGGCGCCTTGAAGCCGCTGGGCGGCCGCGCGGTGGTCGGCCGCGCGGCGGATCGGAACGGCCTCTATTTCCAGGGGGCGGTCGATGAATTGCGCATCTATGCGGCGGGGCTCCTGCCAGAGGCGGATCCCGAGGCGGGCAGGGAGGTCGTGACGGCGGCCTCGAACAAGGATCCCTCGCCCGACCCGCGCCATCTGCCGCCGTTCCAGGAGACGGCGGGGCGCGCGCCGCAGCACCGTCCGCTCTTCGACTTCGAGGACCTGGGCGGCTGGACAGTGCACGCATACAAGAACATCACCTCGGCGGAGTTCGTGCGCAGCCAGGACGATCGGCTGTGGGGGGACTACACGGGCAAGTTGACGGTGGCGCTGGGGAGCATCTACGACCCGTCGCGGCGCAGCGTGGCGCTGCGGCCGCCGAAGCCGATAGCGATCACGGAGCCGTTCGACTATGTGGAGTTGTGGATTTCGGCGCAGAACTGGGCGCAGGGGGTGAACCGCCCGAAGGCGAAGGCGGTCTTCCGCGGGGCGGACGGCGAGCGGCTGGAGGTGCCGATGGTCTCAGCGGAGCATCCGTTCATCTACTGGAGCGGCTGGAGCCTCGCGATGAAGAAGCTGCCGCGCGCGGTCAAATTGCCCGCGCGCTTCGAGGAACTGGTCTTCTACGACTTCTCGGGCAGCAAGCCGAATGTACTCTACCTCGACAACCTGGCGGTCTTCCAGATGCCGAAGACGCTGCCGCCTGGCGTCGAGATCCCGACGTGGGAGCAGGTCGGCATCCAGGGGGCGGCGACGGGCATCGCGCGCCCCGCGGCCTCGACCGCCGAACCCGCGATGGCGCTGCGGCGGGAGGGGCGCGCGTATTTGTTCCAGGCGGAGAAGCCCGCGGTGGCGTGGCGCTATCTGCCTGGGAGCGGGACGCTCGGCGACCTCACCGTCGCCTTCCAGGGCGGCAAGGCGATACGGCCTATGCGCGGCGGCGGGTTCCGCTTCGCGACGCCAGAGGGCGCCGACATCCAGCCTGACGACCCGAGACTTTCGGCGCGGCTGCTGTCGTGCGAGGCGTCGGAGGGCGGCGTCACAAGCCGCTGGCAGTGGAGTTATGGCGGCGTGGCGCTGGAGCGGACGGCCATCACCCTGAAGGGGCAGGGGCATACGCTGACGGTCGCGCTTTCGAGCGAGGGCGGCGCGGTGCGGGAGGTGGTCTTCGGCGAGGTCGAAGGCTGCGCGGCCCCCGTCGTCTCGACGGTTCCGTACTGGGTGACGCGTGGGAGGGACCACACGGATCCAGCCATCCTCTACAGCGAGGGTATGGTGCTTTCGGAGTTCGTGGACATCTACGCGAGCCGCGGCTCGAAACTGGTCGGCGGCTCGCGGCTGCGGAATGGCGTCGCGATGCTGAACGGCGGCGTCGAATACGGGCGCAAGACGGATGGACGGCGCAATCCCGTTTCCGAGCTGTTCCACGTCACGGCGTCGGACGAGGTGGCGAAGGCGCTGCCGCACATTCCGAATCCGCCGAACCCGACCAACGCCATCACGCGGGACGCGATCTGGATGAGCAACGCCTGGTACGGGCGGATGCCGATGCCGGACTACTTCGACCGCTGCTTCGCGCGGCAGAAACTGCTCTACGACTACGGCCTGCGCAACCTCTTCGTGCGCGACCACCAGTCGATCGCGCGGCAGTATTCCCCGAAGCGGCGCGGCGGCTACTGTTCGATGATGACCCGCGTCTGCCCCGATCTGGGGGGCGACGCGGCGGCGGAGGTCTATCTCAGGCGCTGCATCACGGAACTGGGCTACCGCATGGGCTTCTACTCCAACTACACGCTGCTCGACGTCTGCAACCCCGACGAGGCGGGCGACAGCAAGCTGGCGCTGGATTCCAACGGCGACCCGCGCTACGGCTCCAACGAGGCGCGGATGTTCAAGTACGCCTACATCCTCGGATGCCAGCGGCGGCTCAACGCCATCCTCAGGAAGAAGTTCTCGGCGAACCTGGCCTATCCCGACCAGTTCACCTGCCGCGCGCCGTGGGAATACACCGACTTCGACGCGCGCGTGCCCGAGGCGGGCTCCTTCAACCCCGTGCTGCGCGTCTTCGCGGAGTCGATGCTCCAGGAGAAGCGTGATTTCCAGGTGACGCTTTCGGAGGGCATCATGCAGTGGCCGCTGGCGGGCTTCGTGGACAGCTACGCTCAGCCAGGCTCGGTGGACGACCCGCTCTTCCCTGAATTCCAGCTGCGGGAGATCCACCCGCTGGGCAATGACTGCGGCGCGCATCTGAGCCTGGTCAACGACCGCCGCCCAGGCGCGGTCGACCGGCTGTTGACGATGACCCTGGGCAACGGCAACATCGCGCACATCTACTGCATGGTGGTGGGGGACGGCGCGCCGCTTCGGACGCTGACCTACGCGCACCTCAAGAGCTACTACGCGATGGTGCAGGCGCAGAAGCACTATGCCGACACGCGGGTCGCGGAGATCCGCTACCACCTCGGTGGCAGGATGCTGACCGCGACGGAGGTGCTCAAGGCGGATGCGGTGAAGCACGGCCAGGTCTACACGCGCTACGCGAACGGCTTTGAGATCTGGGCGAACGCAAACCCGACGGAGACATGGGAGATCACGGCCGCGGGGCGGAAGCACCTCTTGCCGCCCTACGGCTACTATCTGTACGGCTCGGGCATGGCCGAGGGCGGCAGCGAACTCGTCGACGGCCGCCGCATCGACTCGCTCCGAGGCGACCAGTGGCTCTTCGCCAGCGGCGGCGGCAAGCCGCACGACTTCGGCTTCATGCGCTGCCGAGGCGCGTATGCGGTTCGCTGGGAAAAGGGCGTGGTTGAGGTCATCGGGCTGCCCGAGGCGCTCGACGAGGAGATCGAAGTCGACTTGTCGGCGCTGCCCGTGGCGCCAGGGAAGACGGCGGTCTATCTGGACCACCAGGGCAGGGCGGTGCGCACCGCGCCCGTGGAGCTCCGCGGCGGCAGGCTGCGGCTGAAGATGGGCGCGGATGCATACAAGGCGCGGGTGCAGGCGGCGGAATAGGCGCCCGCCCGTGGGGACAGTCGTGGACATCGGAAGAATCATCTGGAGACAAATGGAATGAGTGACATTCAGGCAGTGCTGGAGAATCGGACGGGCAATCATCTGATGCCGTTCTTGTGGTATGCGGGGGAATCTCCCGAGACGGTGTGCAGGGCGCTGGAGTCCATTCGTTCAAGCGGCATCCGCGGGGTGACGCTGGAGAACCGCGGCGGCAACTGGTTCAACACGGAACGCTGGTGGACGATGCTGGAACGGGTCTTCGCGAAGGCGGAGGAACTGGGCATGGAGGTGTGGATGCTCGACGATTCGCACGTCGCCACCGGCAGCGCGAACGACACCCTGAAACAGCCTGAGAACGCGCGCTTCCGCCCGAAGAACCTGCGGGTCGAGGCGGTCGATGTCGTCGGGCCGCAGTATGGCGCGCTCTATCTGCCGAATCTGGCCGAGGGGGAGGCCGTGGTCGAGGCAATCGCGTATCGGCGGGACGAGGAGCGCGGCGTGTGCCTCCGCGGGCCCGTGGAACTCACGGGCTGGGCGGACGGGCTGCTGCCGATCGAGCTGGGCGAGGGGCTGTGGCGCGTCTTCTTCGTCGTGCAGGCCGCGCCTGAGCGCCAGGGCTTCTGGAGCAACTACATCACGATGCTGTCGAAGGAATCATGCCGCCATTTGATCGACGAGGTGCACGAGAAGATGTATGCGCGCTGCGGGCGCCATTTCGGCAAGGTCTTCCGCGGCTTCTTCTCCGACGAGCCTGGCTTCGGCAACTGCAACGGCGAGTACGACGAGCACTTCAAGAACAACCGCCTGGGCAATCTGAAGCAGCTGGTGGCGTGGTGGGAGGACATGCCAGGGCGGCTGGCGGCGGAACTGGGCGAGGACCTTGAGGCTGTGCGGCTGAACCTGCCCGCGCTGTGGGACGCCGTCGAGGGGGAGAGCGAGCGCTACCAGCTCGCCTACATGAATGTCATCACGCGGCTGTGGCGCGACAACTTCACGATGCCCATCGGCGACTGGTGCCGCGCGCACGGCGTCGAATACATCGGGCATTATGTCGAGGACGAGACCGCGCATCTCCACATGGGCTTCGGCTGCGGCCATTTCATGCGGACGATGGACGGGCAGGACATGGCGGGCATCGACTTCGTCCTGAACGAGATGACGCCTGGCATCACGACCCTCGTCCACACCCGCGGCTTCGGCAAGGACACCTACGGCCCCTCCGCCTTCTACCAGTATGCCCTGGGGCGGATGGGCTCCTCGCTCGCGAACCACAATCCGCGCATGAAGGGGCGCCTGATGGCCGAGGTCATGGGCGGCTATGGGTGGACGGCGGGCCTCGCGGTCATGCGCGCGCTCTTCAACCACAGCCTCGCGAACGGCGTCAACTATTTCGTGCCGCACGCCTTTTCGATGGTGGTGCCGACCTGCTTCCAGGCGGCCGCGAAGCGCGACGATTCGGACTTCTCGACCTTGCCTCCTGGCTACTGCATGACCTTCCTGCCGCCGTCGTTCGACGGGGCGGGCTTCAATCCGCAATACCGTGGCTTCGCGCGGCTGGTGGCGCACATCCAGCGCACCGCCGAACTCATGACGGGCGGCACGCATCTCGCGGATGCGGCGGTCTTCTACAATGCGGAGTGCGACTGGATGGACGCGGGGACGCAGGACATCTCGGAGGTCGCGATGGCGCTCACGCGCGGCAACCTCGACTTCGACTTCCTCTCGCTCGACATGCTTCACAACGCGGAAGTGCGGGACGGGCGGCTCTGGGAGAGCGGCGTCTCGTTCAGCTGCCTGGTGCTGCCTGGGACGGCGGTGATTCCCGCGGAACTGCTCAATCTGCTGGAGCGGTTCGCGGACGCGGGGCTGCCAGTGGTGATGACGGACCAGCGGCCGAAGCGGACGGAGAAGGGGGCGGACCTGCGGCTGGCGGACGCGCGGTTTCGGCTGGTTCCGTCGGCGGAACTGGCCTCCTGCGTCAAGGGAATCTGCGCGCCGCATCTGCCGATGGCGGCGGCTCCCGACCTGCGCTTCTACTGCCTGCGGATGGCGGACGGCACGGAGCGCGTCCTTTTCCTCAACGAGGGGATGCACGAAGTGGAGACGGTTGTCGGAAAGCCCGTCGCGGGCGCGGTGGCGCTCTACGATCCGTGGACGAACCGTTGTTTCCGACCAGAGGAGACTGCGGCGGGCGTGCGCCTGAAGCTGCGCCCGCAGCAGTTGCTGGTGCTCTGCTTCGGCGTGGAGCCAGCCGACGCCCCCGCCTTCCGCTATGATTTGCCGCCCCTGGCGGAGATGCCGCTGGAATACACGCTCCACGCCCGAGGCGCGGGCGAGACGGAGAAGCGCCTCGTCGGCAAAGGCACGGCGGAGGCCCTCCAGCGCATCCTGCGACAGGAGACCCGCGCCTGCGCGGAGTATTTCTACGAGGCGGAGATGGACTGCGACCGCGATTGCGAAGTGCTGCAGGTGCCCGCGACAGGCGACTGCACGACGCTCCTCGTCAACGGCGAGGAGGTCGGCACGGACTTCGGGACGCCGTGCGTCTTCGACGTGCGGGGGCTGCTGAAGGCGGGGCGGAACCGCATCGCGATTGTGACGGCGGACAACCCCTCCTACGCAGACCGCTTCCCGCTTTCCTACGGCCAGAAGATGCCGTTGCAGCCGCATGGCATCGTGAAGGCCATCCGTCTGGGTTGACGGGGCATCGCCTGTCCGCAGGTGGCCTCATGCGCCAATCTGCGTGAAGATGCTTTTTTCCCCATGTGCTATGTTCACCAAGAGGGTCGGTAAAACCGCCATTTCGGGAAGCAAGGCGACTTCATGAAATCTGGCAATGCGCGGCCGCCGTGGAGGAGTGCGGCATTCCTGCCCAGGGAAGCCCCCGCAAGGGGGCGCCGGAGCATAGCCAGGGGGGGAGCGAGCCGCGAAGCGGCGAGCGGAACCCCTGGAATGTGAGTTTTGCAAGAGATTATAGCACTAACCCTTGATTCCAACAGCCTCGGCGAACTCCTTCCTGCGCTCCTTTGGGAGCAGTCTCAGCGGCACGGGAAGGCGAAACTCCTTGAACACATCGACCTGGCGTCCGACGATC
>JAEEXV010000303.1 GCA_016287975.1 Lentisphaeria bacterium
AGTGCGCGCCCAGGGCGTGGAGCACCTGCAGGGCGCTCTTGCCGACGATGCCGCCGCCGAGGATGACTACGTTCATGCCAGGCGCGCCCGCGAGGCCGCCGACGAACTTGCCCTTGCCGCCGTTGGTGGTGAGCATCGACTCCAGCCCGAAAAGCGCGCCCTGCTTGCCCGCCGCCTCGCAGTTGGGCGAGCCGTAGCGGTGGCAGTCCTCCGCCGTGAAGGCGATGCATTTGCTCTTCAGCAATGCGTCCACCTCGGCGGGGTGCGCGGCGGGATGGATGCAGGTGAAGACGATCTGGTTTTCGCGGATGAGGCCGTACTCGCACGGCTCGAACTCCTTCACCTTGGTGACGAATCCGGCGCGCGCGTAGATCTCCTCCATGGTGCCGACCAGCTCCGCGCCCGCCTTTTCGTATGCCGCGTCGGAAAAGCCGCAGCGCTCGCCCGCCCCCCTCTGCACCAGCGCCTGGTGCCCGTCCGCGACAATCGTGGCGATCTCGCCTGGAGTGGCGATCGTGCGGTATTCGCCGTTCTTGATGTCCTTCAAAAGTCCGAAAACCATGGGGATCTCCTTCGTGGAAGTGTGGGCGGGGCCTGGAATGCTCGTTGCGGCGCGGCCGCGCGACAGCCCCCTGCCATGTCCGCTTGTCAATGTAGCACGTCTTCCAAGACCAACAACCCGCGCGGCGATTTTCCACGAGGCCCCGCCGATGGTTTTTTGTCGCCGCCCGCCCCTTTCCCACGGCGAGGCGGTTATATTACAGGAAAAACCATTTTCATTCCCCCTATGAACAGCCGCCTCCCCAAGCCCCCCCATGAACGCATCGTCATCACTGGTGTCGGCCTGACCGCCCCCAACGGCAACGGCCTCGCCGACTTCCGGCAAGGCCTCCTCAACGAACGGTCTGGCGTGCGCACCGTGGACATGCGCTATTTCGGCCCCGCCCCCGCAGGCCTCTGCGACTTCGACGCCCTGAAATACCAGAAGCGCCGCGACCTCCGCAACGGCACCCGCGCGGGCTCCATCGCCATCTACTGCACTGGCGAGGCCCTCGCGGACAGCGGGCTCGCCTGGAGCGACCTCGACCCCGCGCGCACTGGCGTCTTCCTCGGCATCACCGAACACGGAAACGCCGAAACCGAAAACGAAATCCACGAAATCAGCCAATATGGCTACGACACACGCTACTGGTCGCACCACCACAACCCCCGCACCGTCGCCAACAACCCCGCAGGCGAGGTGACCGTGCGCTTCGGCATCACGGGCCCGCATTTCACCATCGGCGGCGCCTGCGCCGCAGGCAACCTCGGCCTCGTGCAGGGCGCCCAGCAGCTCCTCCTCGACGAAGTCGACTTCGCCTTCGCGGGCGGCGTCTCCGAAAGCCCCGCCACCTTCGGGATCTTCGCCGCCTTCGCCGCCCAGAACGCCCTCGCGCGCCATGCGGACCCCGCCTTCGCCTCGCGGCCGTTCGACCTCGACCGCAACGGCATCGTCATCTCCGAGGGCGGCGCGGTCTTCACCCTCGAGCGCCTCGACCACGCCCGCGCCCGCAACGCCCGCATCTACGGCGAACTCGCAGGATGGTGCTACAACTCCGACGCCACCGACGCCGTCCTCCCCAACTCCGAGCGCCAGGCCCAGTGCATCGCCGGGGCCCTGAAGCGCGCGGGGCTCGCCCCCGAGGAGATCTCCATCGTCAGCACCCACGCCACTGGCACCCGCGCAGGCGACGAAAAGGAGTGCACCGCCCTCCGCGCCGTCTTCGGCGACCACTGCCCGAACACCTGGTTCAACAACACCAAGAGTTTCATCGGGCACTGCATGGGCGCCGCCGCCGCCCTGGAACTCGCGGGGAACCTCCCTGCCTTCCAGGACCATGTCGTCCACCCCACCATCCACGTCGAGCACCTCGACCCCGCCTGCGCCCTCCCGAACCTGGCCCTCAACACGCCGTCCGAGATCCCGCAGGTGGACGCCATCCTGAACAACTCCTTCGGGATGCTCGGCATCAACTGCGTCACCATCATCACCAAACTCCAGGAGCAAGCATGACCCGCGAAGAAATCCACGAGGCTGTCATCGACATCCTCACCGACATCAACCCCGACGTCGACTGGAAGGGCTTCGGCCTTGACGACAGCCTCAAGGGCACCCTCGAATCCATGGACTTCCTCGATGTCGTCATGGAACTGCGCAAGCGCTACAAGATCGAGGTCCCCGAGGCCGACTATGGCCGCCTCGCCACCATGAACGGCTGCATCGACTACATGGAACCCCATCTCAAGGACAAATAACCCACGGAGGACACCCCAGATGCCAGGACTGCAGAATGTCAACGTGCCACCCCCGCAGCATGTCATGGTGCTCGGAGGACAGGGCTGGATCGGCCTCGTCAACCGCATGGGGGACGAGGCCACCATCGTCAACGCCGCCCGCGTCTCCTTCGGCAAGATGCGCAGCGAAATGGACGAGCGCGACGTCAAGCTGCTCAAGTATCTGCTGGACAACCAGCACACCTCGCCGCTCGAGCACATGACCTTCACCTTCCTCGTCCACTGCCCGCTATTCGTGCGCTCCCAGTGGCACCGCCACCGCACCTGGTCCTACAACGAAATCTCCCGACGCTATACCGAGGAGGATCTCGAGTTCTACGTCCCGCCTGAAATCCATGCGCAGGCCGACAACGACCGCCAGGCCTCCGTCGAGGCCCCGCCTACCCTCGACCAGGCCGCCGCGCGCCAGGCCATCGACGCCG
Organism: Lentisphaeria bacterium; assembly: GCA_016287975.1. The sequence goes on from JAEEXV010000303.1 coordinate 2,757, forward strand.
CCAACCGCGCCGCCCTCCAGGTCTACGAGCAGCTCCTCGCCCAGGGCGTCTGCCGCGAGCAGGCCAGAGGCGTCCTCCCCCAGAATCTCATGACCACCTTCTGGGCCACCGTCGACCTCGGCAACCTCCTCAAGTTCATCGCCCTGCGCAGCAGCCCCCACGCCCAGTGGGAAATCCGCCAGTACTCCGACGCGATCAAGGAACTCCTCCGCCCCATCGTCCCACATGTCGCGCAATTGATGAACTGGTGAGGAAGGGATCAAAGGGATTCAAGGGATCAAAGGGATCAAAGGGATTTCCAAGCAAGGCGGGGCCTTGGATGACCCAGGATCCATCGTTGCATCCACCCCATGTCCACTGTCATTCTGGCCAATGGTGATTTCCCGCGCGCGTCGCGCCTGCGGGAGGCGCTGGCCGCCGCCGAGCACGTCGTCTGCTGCGACGGCGCGGCGGAGGCGCTGCTGGCCTCCAAGCTGCGCGTGCCGGATCTGGTCGTCGGCGATCTGGACAGCCTGCCCGAGAGCGTGCGCCGCGCCTGGCCGGAGCGCATCGTCTGCATCCCCGAACAGGAGACCAACGACCTCTCGAAGGCCTTCCGCGTCACCGTCGGACGCGGCTGGGTCGACGACATCCTGATCCTGGGCGCGACTGGCAAGCGGGACGACCACACCCTCGGCAACCTCTCGCTCCTCTTCGACTTCGCCCGCGAGACGCCGCGCGTGCGCCTCTGGACCGACTACGGCGCCTTCACCGCAGTCCCCGAGAGCGCCACCATCCCCTGCCGCCCTGGCCAGCAGGTCTCCATCTTCTCCGCCGACGCCTCGCAGCCCATCACCGCGCGCGGCCTCGCCTACCCCCTCCATAAACTCCGCCTGGAGCGCTGGTGGAACGGCACCTTGAACGAGGCCCTCGGCGACGCCTTCTCCCTCCAGTTTCCCGCTGGCACGCCGCCGCTGCTCGTCTATTCGCCGTGGCCCGCGTGCGACGCGAAGTCGCCGCGCGCCGCCGCCTCCGCCCTCCCCTGGAACCACATCCACTTCTGCGGCTGCGGCGGGGTCGGCATGGCGGGCCTCGCCCAGATCGCCCTGGACGCGGGCGCCCGCGTCTCAGGCAGCGACCTTGTCGACTCCGCGCTGCTGCGGCGGCTGGGCGAACTCGGCGCGGAGGTGCATGTCGGACAGGATGCGCCGCTGCCCGCCGCCACCGAACTATTGGTCTACTCCTCCGCCGTGCCTTCCGACAACCCCGAGCGCCAGGAGGCCGCGCGGCGAGGCATCCCGCAGTGCCGCAGAGGCGAGTTCCTCGCCCGCGTCGCGCCGCGCTTCCAGCGCGTCGTCGCCGTCGCGGGCTCCCACGGCAAGACCACGACCACCGCGATGCTCGCCCATATCCTCCGCGCCTGCGGGCGCACCCCTGGCTTCATGGTCGGCGGCGCCGTCAACGGCTGGGAACGAACCGCCGCCGCCGCCAGCTGGGACATCCTCGTCACCGAGGCCGACGAAAGCGACCGCACCCAGGAACTGCTCCTCCCCGACCTCGCCGTCATCCTCAATGTCGACGACGACCACTCCTGGGCCATCGGCGGCACAGACGCCCTGGAAGGCTCCTTCGCCACCCTCGCCCGACACTCCCTCGCCACCCTGACCTGGGACACGCCCGACCTCAGGCGCATCCTCCGCGACGCGACGCGGCTGCAGGCGCTCCCGACGGAGGCCGCCGACGCCGCCGACCTCTCCGCGCTCCCCGTCCCAGGACGCCACAACCGCGCCAACGCCGCCATCGCCGTCGCCGCCGCAGAACACCTCGGCGTCGCCCGTGACCGCGCCGTCGCCGCCCTCGCGACCTTCCCAGGCGTCCAGCGCCGCCTCACCTTGCACCGCGTCTCGCGGGACGGGCGCCATGTCGTCGTCGACGACTACGCCCACCATCCCACCGAACTCGCCGCGACCCTCGCCACCCTGCGCGAACAGTATCCCGGCCACGAGCTCACCGTCTATTTCCAGCCCCACCGCCCCGAGCGCCTCCTCCGCTATGGCGGGCGCTTCGCCGAACTCCTCGCGCGGCATGCCGCGCACACCGTCGTCGTCACCCCCTTCCTCGCGTGGGAGGACGCCATCGCCGACGCCGATCCGCGGCGCCTCGCCGACGCCGTCAACGCCCGCCGACCAGGCTCCGCCCGCACCGCCCCCTGCGACGGCGCCGCCCTCGCCGCCGAAATCCGCGCCCTCCTCGCAGCAGCCGCCGCCCCGCAGCTCGTCGCCGTCATCGGGGCGGGCGACATCATCTCCGTCATCCGACACCTGGAGCAGCCATGAACAAGCGCACCGCCGTCGCCGCCGTCGCCATCCTCCTGCTCGTCGCCGCAGGCGCCTGGTACTGGCACTACACCCACTCCGTCGAATACATCCTCCGCAAGGCCGTGGAGGGTCTCGCCCATACTGCCTCCAAGGAGGCGGGCGAGGGAAACATCGCCTCCGCCGCCAAGTTCACCCTGCTCGGCTCCTACCTCGCCCCCAAACTCGACATCCAGGTCGACAAGATCTTCAAGCAGGAGGGCATCTCCGCCGAAGACCTCGCCAGCCTCGCCTGGCGCGGCCGCACCTTCCTCGAATCCCTCTCCATCACTCCATACGACATCACCGTCACCCCGAAGGACGACACCCATGCCGTCGCCGAATGCGAGGTGAAAGTCGAAGCCAAGTCCAAGGCGGGCGTCAACTTCCGCCCCGACCAGCTCTATCACCTGGAGTTCCAGTATGTCCTCGACGAAAAGAGCGGCGACTGGAAACTCGCCGGCATCCGCGAAACCCCCATCCTCCAACGTTAACCAACCATGCGCACCCGCCTCCTGCTGTTCCTGCTGCTTCCGCTCGTCCTCCTGGCCCGCCCCAAAGTCCCCTTCAAGGCACCGCTTGAATATTCGCTGGCGGACTTCCGCGCCATGGTCTACCCGCCGGAAATCCCGCGCGCCGGCAACGTGAGTATCCGCGGCTGCCCCGTCTGCGGCGATGCCATCATGAAGCACGGCGGCTACGCCTGGATCATCGATTCCGCCAGGCCCTTCAAGGTCCAGTGCCCGGAATGCAAGACCGTCTTCCCCGACAACGACTTCGCCGCCTACTGGAAGAGCGGCTTCAAGGACAAGTCCCTTCTCAAGGGGACATACGTCGATGACGGCCGCGGCTACGCCAAGCCCGGCGTCAAGGGCAACTACTGGTTCGTCGCCTGCTACAACCATTGGTTCACCCGCGACCTCATCCACGAGGAACTCCCCCGCATGGCCGCGCGCTACGCCGCCAACAAAGATGCCGCGTACGCCCGCCGCGCCCTCGTCGTCCTCGACCGCATCGCCGACTTCTACCCCGACTTCGACTACAACACGCAGTCCGACTACGCCGCCGAGGTCGATTCCAGCTACACGGGGCGCATGGAGAACCACATCTGGGAGACGGGCCTCGTCACCTGTCTTGCCCGCGTCTACTGGGAGGTCCGCCCCTTCCTCGACACCCCCGACGCCGAGCTCGCCGCCGCCACCGGCAAAGACAACGATGCGATGAAGGCGAACATCGAAAACCGCCTCTTCCGCACCGCCGCCGAGGACATCATGAGCGAGAACGGCCGCAACCGCGGCAACTTCGGCATGCACCAGGTCGCCCTCATCGCCATCGCACGGCTCTTCGCCAACGACCCCGACATGATCCGCTGGATCACCGACTACCGCCCCTGCAGGATCCACAGCTCCACGCCCCTCGACTACGCCCTCCACTGCAACTTCTACGGCGACGGCGCCGCCATGGAGTCCCCCGGCTACAACAGCCATTGGCTCAACAACGTCGCCACGATCTGCAAAGCCCTCCAGGACATCGGCATCCCCTACGCCGCGCAGCATCCTGCCATCGCCCGCATCCTTCGCGCCCATGCCCAGCTCCTCCTCTGCGGGCGCTTCGTCCCCTCCTCCGGCGACTTCGGGAACCTCTTTGAACGCTTCTACCCGTTCGGCAGTCCCGAGACCATCGCCTTCGCCTTGCGCCATCTTCCCACTCCCACCGCCGCCAACCTCTTCCTGTTCCTGGACAAGACCTCTCCGCGCGCCTTCGACGCGACGACGAAAAAGGAACTGCTCCCCAAGGCCCGCGCCTGCGCCACCCCGGACTTCGGCTACCGCAGCGGCCTCCTCACCGGCTACGGCATCGGCTCCCTCCAGAACGAAAACCTGGACCGCCCGGCCGCCATCACCTTAAGTTGGGGCGCCTACGTCGGCCACAAGCACGCCGACGCCCTGCATTTCGAGTTCTTCAATGAATTCACCCCGCTCATGCCCGACCTGGGCTATCCCGAAACCGCCTCCGCCAACGACCCGCGCCGCTTCGGCTTCTTCAGCCATACCAACTCGCACAACACCGTCCTCGTCAACGCCAGCCGCCAGAAGAGCGCCCCCGGGATCCTGCGCGTCTACCAGCCCGAGACCCAAGTCAAGTTCATCGCCGCCGAGGCCCCCGCCGTCTACGACGGACTCTCCCGCTACCGCCGCTCACTCCTCTTCTACTGCCCCGCACCCGGCCGCGCCATCGTCCTGGACTGCTTCCGCGTCAAGGGCGGCAAACAGCACGACTACATCCTGCACGGCACCGGGAAGGGCGCCACCGCCTCCATCCCCCTTGCCGCACAGAAGGGCGGCACCCTCGCCGGCACCAACGTGGCCAACGGCGTCTTCTATGATGCCCCCGAACTCACCAAGCGCCGCTACTACTCCGGTTACCGCGGCAGCGGCTTCCAGTTCCTGGGGAACGTCCGGCGTGGGCGCCTCACCGGCGGCGCCGCCGTCCTCATCCCCTCCTCCCCCAAGAGCATCGCGAATCCCAACACCACCGGCGTTTTCATGAAAGTACACCTGACCGGCAAGGGCGAACTCATCCTCTGCGAGGGGGAGCCCCAGCGCACCAGTGCCCACCTGCCGCGCCCCATCCCCTTCCTCGTCCACCGCCACATCGGCGCCCCCGGCCTCGAATCCCACTTCGCGACCGTCTTCGAAAGCGGCTCCGACCAGGCCAAGGGCCCCGCCATCGCCAAGGTGCGTCTCCTCGCCGACACCCCCGAGCAGACCCTCGTCCGCCTCGACTTCGACAACGGCGAGGTCCACTACCTCTTCGACAACCTCCGCCCCGACGCACCCGCCCTCAAAGCCGACGGCTTCCAGTTCTCCGGCGGCGAAGGCGCGCTGCTCCTCAAGGCGGGCGGCGCCGTCCGATACGCCTGCGTGCGCGACGGAGGCGCCATCGCCCGCGACGGCAAGGCCATCGTCGAGGCCCGCCCCGCCTTCACCGCGAAGATCGCCGCCCTCGATCTCACCTGCGAGACCATCACCCTCGACCGCCCCCTCCCCGATGCCGCCACCCCCGGGCGTTTCTTCACCGTCCTGCCCGGCGTCCCCGGCGGCTGGCATGGCGCCTACCGCGTCGGTGCCGTGGGCGCCGACCGCAGAACCGTCACCCTCCTCGACCAGAGCGCCATCCGCGGACACTTCCGCTTCCCCGTCTTTAGCCCGAAACGCCGCAGCGGCGTCCCCGTCCCCGGCCTCCCCCTTGTCAAAGACGGCATGACCATCTTCGCCGCCGACGCCAAGACGCCGCTCGGCCGCGTCAAGCGCCCCGACAAAGATCGCGTCGCCGTCGACGGCAAGGCCGCCATCCCCTCCAACCAGGATCTCTGGATCGGCGAAATCGCCCCCGGCGACACCTTCCACTTCACCGACTTCGCCGAAACCGGAAGCCTGTAGGCCCCCTGGCGCGCAAGCCCGCCAGCACATACTCCCCGCACCCATTCCGGCGAGCAAGCTCGCCGGCACGCGGGGCGAGCAAACCCGCCGCCACAGAACAAGCCCCCTCTCCCGCCCCCTCCATGCGCACACACCTCCTGTTTTTCTGCCTGCTCCCGCTCGCCCTCCTGGCCCGTCCCAAAGTCGTCATGAAGCAGCCCCTCTCGTATTCGCTGGCCGAGTTCCGCGCCATGGTCTACCCGCCGGTGATTCCGCGCGCCTTCGACGTGAGCCGCAACGGCTGCCCCGTCTGCGGCACCGGCATCATGAAGCACGGTAGCTACGCCTGGATCATCGACCCCGCCAAGCCCTTCAAACTCCAATGCCCGGAATGCAAGAACATCTTCCCCAGCAATGATTTCGTCGCATACTGGAAGAGCGGCTTCAAGAACAAGTCTCTCCTCAAGGGGAAATATGTCGACGACGGCCGCGGCTACGCCAAGCCCGGCGTCCGCGGCAACTACTGGTTCGTGGCCTACTACAACCACTGGTTCACCCGCGACCTCGTCATCGAGGAGATCCCGAAGATGGCCGAGCGCTACGCGGCCAAGAAGGATCCGGCATACGCCCGCCGCGTCCTCGTCGTCCTCGACCGCATCGCCGACTTCTACCCCGACTTCGACTACAACAAGCAGTCCCGCTATGCCGCCGAGGTGGTTCCTTCCTATACGGGTCGCATGCAGAACGCCATCTGGGAGACGGGGGTCATCACCTCCCTTGCCGACGCCTACTGGAAGGTCCGCCCCTTCCTCGACCGGCCCGACGCCGAACTCGCCGCCGCCACCGGCAAGAACAACGCCGCGATGAAGGCGAACATCGAGACCCGCCTCTTCCGCACCGCCGCCAACGACATCATGAGCGAGAACGGCCGCAACAGCGGCAACTTCGGCATGCACCAGGTCGCCCTCATCGCCGTCGCACGCCTCTTCGGCAACGACCCCGCCATGCTCCGCTGGATCACCGACTACCGCCCCAGCAACAACACTAATTTCACCCCGCTTGACTACGCCCTCCACTGCAACTTCTACGGCGATGGCACCCCGATGGAGTCCCCCGGCTACAACCGCCTCTGGATGAACAATGTCGCCACCATCTGCGAGGCCCTACAGAACAACGGCGTCAAGTATGCCGAACGGCATCCCTTCATCGCCCGAATCCTCCGCGCCCACGCCCAACTCGTTCTCTGCGGCCGTTTCTTCCCCGCCTCCGGCGATTCCGGCAACCTCTACGAGCGTGGATTCGCCCTCGGCAGCCACGAGACCATCTCCTTCGCCCTGCGCCATCTCCCCAGCGCCGCCGCCGCCAACATCTTCCTGCTGCAATACAACGTCCACCCCGGCTTCTTCATTGCGCAGGAGAAGAAGGAACTCCTCCCCAAGGCCCAGCCCTACGCCGACCCCGCCTTCGGATACCGCAGCGGCCTCCTCTCCGCCTACGGCATCGGCAACCTCCAGAACGGCGACCTCAAGCGCCCCGCCGCCGTCACCCTGAGCTGGGGCGCCTACGTCGGACACAAGCATTGCGACGGACTGCACTTCGAACTCTTCAACGAGTTCACCCCGCTTCTCCCCGACCTCGGCTACCCCGAATCCGCCTCCTCCGACGACCCGCGCCGTTTCGGCTTCTTCGACCACACCATCTCGCACAACACCGTCCTCGTCGACGCCAAGCGCCAGAAGAGCGCCCCCGGCGTCCTCCTCGCCTACCAGCCCGAGCCCCAGGTCAAATTCATCGCCGCCGAGGCCCCCGCCGTCTACGACGGCCTCTCCCGCTACCGCCGCTCCCTCCTCTTCTACTGCCCCGCACCCGGCCGCGCCATCGTCCTGGACTGCTTCCGCATCAAGGGCGGCAAGCAGCACGACTACATCCTCCACGGCACCGGGAAGGGCGTAACCGCCTCCATCCCCCTCGCCGCGCAGAAGGGCGGTACCCTCGCCGGCCCCAAGGTAGCCAATGGCGTCTTCTACGACGCTCCTGAACTCGCCAAGAGTCGCTCCTTCGGCTCCTACAGCGGCAGCGGCTTCCAGTTCCTGTGGAATGTCCGGCGCGGGCGCCTCGCCGGCGGGGCCGCCGTCCTCATCCCCTCCTCCCCCAAGAGCATCGCGAATCCCAAGACCACCGGCGTCTTCGTGAAGGTCCACCTGACCGGCAAGGGCGAACTCATCCTCTGCGACGGCGAGCCGCAGCGCACCCAGTCCTCCCTGCCGCGCCCGATTCCCTTCCTCGTCCACCGCCGCGCCGGCGCCCCCGGCCTCGAATCCCACTTCGCGACCGTCTTCGAAAGCGGCTCCGACCAGGCCAAGGGCCCCGCCATCGCCAAGGTGCGTCTCCTCGCCGACACCCCCGAGCAGACCCTCGTCCGCCTCGATTTCGACAACGGCGAAGTCCACTACCTCTTCGACAACCTCCGCCCCGATGCACCCGCCCTCGAAGCCGACGGCTTCCAGTTCACCGGCGGCGCCGGCGCGCTGCTCCTCAAGGCCGGCGGCGCCGTCCGCTACGCCTGCGTGCGCGACGGCGGCGCCATCGCACGCCAGGGCAAGGCCATCGTCGAGGCCCGCCCCGCCTTCACCGGGAAGATCGCCGCCCTCGACCTCATCGGCGAGACCATCACCCTCGACCGCCCCCTCCCCGACGCCTTCGCCCAGTCCGGACGCCTCTTCACCGTCCTGCCCGGCGTCCGCGGCGGCTGGAACGGCGCCTACCGCGTCGGCAAAGTCAGCGCCGACCGCAGAACCGTCACCCTCCTCGACCAGAACGCCATCCGCGGGCGCTTCCGCTTCCCCGCCTTCAGCGCCAAACGCCGCGCCGGCCTCCCCATCCCCGCCCTCCCCATTGTCCAAAACGGCATGACCCTCTTCGCCGCCGACGCCAAGACCCCGCTTGGCCGCGTCAAGCGCCTTGCCAAGGGCCTGCTCTCCGTCGACGGCAAGGCCGCCATCCCCTCCAACCAGGATCTCTGGATCGGCGAAATCGCCCCCGGCGACACCTTCCGCATCCCCGACTTCGCCGAAACCGGAAAACTGTAGCCGCCCGTCCCTGTGTTCTGTGGCGGGCCGTTCTCGGCCCGCGTCCCCCGCGTTCCATTCCGCCGCAAGAATGCGGCGGCACAGCACGCGCCGCCCGCGCGATCTTTTCGCCCCCCGCGCCTCCGCGTTCTGTGGCGGGCCGCTTCGGCCCGCGTCTTCTTCGCCATGCCCACCTCCCGTCTCCATTTCGGCCGCTATGACTACGCGGCGTATTGCGCCTTTACCGTCTATGCGGGCTGCGCCCTGATCCTGCCAGTGCTGCTGGTCTCCGTCGCCCGCGACCTGGACTTCCCGCTGGATGCGGGCGGCATGGCCTCCGGCGGCGCCCTGAACTTCGCAGGAAACATGACCATGACCGTCGTCCTCGCAGGATGCGGCCTCGTCGCCGCGCGCCTCGGCAAGCGCGTCTCCATGGGCTGGAGCCTGCTCTTCATGGGCGGCGGCACTCTCGCCTGCGCCTTCATGCCGCGCTACTGGATGCTCTTCCCGTGCATGCTCGTCGCAGGCATCGGCCACGGCCTCTGCGAGGGCCTCGCCACCCCCTTCGTGCAGGACCTCCACCCCGACGCCCCCGAACGCTATGTCAGCATCTCCCACGGCTTCTGGTCGGTCGGCACCTTCCTCTGCGTCGTCTTCGGCGGCGGGCTCCTCGCCCTCGGCGTCCACTGGCGCGTCATCCTCGCCGCATTCGGCGCCGTCACCATGCTCAACTCGCTGTGGTTCCTGGGGCGCGCCGCCCCTGGAACCGCCATCGACGCCATCGGCGGCGAGGCCTCCAAGCACTTCTGGCGCAACACCGCCGCCATCGCCCGCGACCCGCATTTCTGGCGCTGCGGCTGCGCGATGCTCATCGGCGCGGGCGCGGAACTCGGCCTCACCTTCTGGGCCGCCTCCTATATCCAGCTCCAGTTCCACACGGGGCCATGGCTCGGCGGCCTCGGAACTGGCGCCATCGCCGTCGGAATGTTCGCAGGACGCACAGCCGCAGGCGTCTTCGCCACCCCGAGGCGCCTCCGCTGGATCCTCCTGGGCGCCGCCGCCGCCGCCATCCCCGTCACCCTCCTCCTCGCCCTGCTCCGACCTGGCCTCCTCCCCCAGCACCTCCTGCTGCCCGCCTGCTACCTGCTCCTCATCCTCGCCGGCATCTGCGTCGCACCCTTCTGGCCAGTCATGCAGATCTACGGCGTCAGCCGCATGCCCCGACACGACCCAACCATGCTCTACATCTACTTCTCCCTCATGGGCATGCCTGGATCCGCCTGCTTCCCCCTCCTGATGGGCGCACTCGGCGACCGATTCGGCCTCGTCGGCACCCTCGCCGTCCCACCAGTCTGCAGCCTCCTCTACATCCTCCTCGTCATCCTCGAAACACGCGCCCCAAGCCAGACAAATCTATCCAAATAGCATCAATTGGAAACTCAAATATCCCCGCGGAAAACCTCCCCGCACCCCCTCTCCCTCTTGCTATTTTGCATTTTTCCAGCGTAAAAATGCATTTTTCCACGATGAATGCTTGATTTTGCCGAAAAGCGGGCATATACTATTTCTGAAACTCATTTGGTCAACCAGCAACCGCCGGAAAAGGAAACTCCACCGCATGAATTCAACCGAACGGCGAATCCGCGACTTCGTCGTCCAGCACCAGGGCGACACCATGCTCAGCGAACGGGACCTGGCACGGCGCCTGGACGCCACGCGGGGCCAGGTGCGCGACGTGCTGCTGCACCTGGAAGGCGAGGGGCTGCTGCGGCGCTGCCCGCAGCGCGGCTATTCCTACGTCGACTACGACCAGGCGGACGAGGGCATCGCACACTATCTGCGCTTCTTCATCGAGCAGGAAGCCGCCAGGCTCGCCCTCGACCGCATCACTCCAGATGACTTGCGGAGACTCGACGAGATGCTGGCCAGGCTGAAGGCGATGGCGGACGGCAGGGACTTCCCGCGCTATGCGAAGCTGGACGCCGCCTTCCACACCGCGCTCGTGGGGCTCTCAGGCGACAATCTGCTGATCCACCTGTTTTCCTACGTGAGCATGGTGCTCTTCCCCGTCACCGCCGCCGCCGCCGCCCGCTTTGCCGAGCATCGGGAATACTTCGCCACCACCCACCAGCATCACCAGCAGATCGTGAAGGCGCTCAGGCAGGGCAACGCCGAAATGCTGCGCATCATGCTGAACATCCACCTCGGCCTCGCTCGGCTCAACCAGTGGATGGGCGAACAGCGCGTGCAGGACTTCCTTGCCGCCGTCCCCCCCGCCCACGCCCGACGGCACCGCACCGCGCGCTGGACGCCGAAGCAGATGGAGCAGGCCCGCCAGTATGTCCGCAGCCTGGACTTCAGTTCCCCCGCAGTCGCGGGGCTGGTCGTTCTGCTGGAAGCCAACCACCATTTCACGGGCGACGCCCTGGCGGAGCTCTTCGGCGTCTCCGCCAGTTCGGTGGACAGGCTGATCCGCCATTTCCGATGGAACGACGGCACCGTCCCCGAAGCCACCCGCGGGCGCGGCCATGCCCTGCTCTCCCCAGAGGCCGCCCGCGCGCTCTTCGCGCCGCTGGCGGTGGCCGACGGCGGCGTCGCCTTCTCCGACCTGCGCGTCGCCGCGGAAAAGGCGCTGAAACGCCCCATCCGCCCTAATTACCTCTACAAACTGCTTGCCCACCTGGGCTGGCGGAAGGGCGCGCGCGAAGGCCGCTCCTTCCGCTGGCTTCCCCCGACGGACTTCGGCACCACACCCCCAGCACCATAAGAGCATCCCATGCACCGTTGCCACTCACGAATCCTGTTGCCCGCCCTCCTCGCGCTCTGCAGCCTCCTCCTCGCCGCCGAACCAATCTCGTTCCAGGCTTGCTTCGACGGCGCCGCCGCGCCTCCTGGCGTCAGCGTCAGCGGCATCAACAACCGCGAGTTCGCGCTGGCCGAGAAGGACGGACGACAGACCATGCAGGTCACCCGCCTCGGCCGCGCGCAATGCACCTTCGCCCTCAAGGGCGAAGTGCCCCCTGGCCGTGAACAGCTCTTCTCCCTTTGCTTCCGCACAGGACCGGCCGACACCAGCGTCATCGCCTTCGCCCTGCGCAATCAACGCGCCGACCAGACCGTCGCGGCCTTCCGCATCCAGGCCCGCGGCACCGTCCTCGCCGTGCACAACAGCCGCAAGGGCTTCGGCGCCGCCCGCTATGCGCAGGATCAATGGCAGGAACTCCGCCTCCGCCTCGTCCCTGGTCAGGCGACCTACCGTATCGAGGTGCGACAGCCGAACGGACAGTGGCAAGGCATCCGCGACATCCCCAAGGACCACGACCTGCCTGTCGACGCCGTCGTCGTCGCCAACTACCCCAGCGGCAAGACCACCCCCAATGTGACCTGGCTGGACAGGCTCGCGCTCACCACCGAACCTGGACGCTCCGTGGCCAACCGCGAAAACGTCGCCCTCGCGGCCAACGACGCCGTCGCATCCGTGCGCGAAAACGGCGCCGCACGCCCCGCCCCGTTCCTGAACGACGGCCTCCTGGACAGGCGCAACGCGCAAATGCTGCGGCTGCCCGCGACGCTGGAGATCGAACTGCCCACGCCCCAGACCGTCAGCACCGCGCGCCTCTACAGCGGAGTCGCCGCCTATCGCGGCAACCCCAGCGGCGAATGCGCCGCGACGCACGCCAAAGTCGAAGTGCTCTCCCTCGCCAGCGGACAATGGCGCGAGGTCGCCGACCCCGCCGCCGCGGACGGCGACACGCCTGAAGGCGCCTTCCTCCAGGCCGACTTCCCCCCGCTGGCCGTGCGCGCCCTGCGCATCACCATCACCGAATCCACCGACACGGGGCGCCGCGCCAGCGGCCCCGCCCCCTGGCGCGGCGTGCTCGTCCGCGAAGTGGCGCTCCATGCCGACGCCGTCAGCGCATCCACCACCAATCTCCTCGCCAACAAACTCGAGGCCGAGTTCAGGCTCCCCGTCTACCGCGACCAGCCTCGGGCGCAACTCTACGCCATCCTCGACGCCTCCATTCCCTCCCTGGAAGTCGAACTCAGTTTCCGCGAACGCTTCGACGGGCGCGCCCCCGCGCCCCCGCGCCGCGTCCGCCTCCATCCAGGCACGAATGTCGTCCCCGTCGACATCCACGGCTGGCCCGACGGCGAATACCGCTGCGGCATCCGCGCCGCCGGCGCAAACCAGCCCGTCAAGGGCGAAATCGGACGCCTCCTCCGCATCAACCATGTCGACGAACCGCCGCCACCCGCCGACCCCGCCGAGGTAACTGGACAAAAACTCTTCTTCCCCGACGGACGATATCTGCAGGATTCCTACTGGCTCCGCTTCGAGACGGGACGCGCCGAGACCCACCGCGTAGGGCGCGCCTTCCTCGATCCTGGACATCTCATCCAACTCGGCTCCAGCCTCGCATTCCTGCCCGACGGCAGGATCGTCGTGCGATACCGCACCATGCCGCGCAACTGGGACGCCAAGGCCGCCCGCGAACGCCATGCCATCGCCTCCCTCCAGGATCTCGACCACTGGGAACTCCACGAAGGCCCGCCGCCGCCCGAGGCGAAGCCCGCGACCACGCCCCTGGCGCGCGCCCACGCAAACGCATACACCGGCGGCGCCGACGCCATTCCAAAGGACAGGATCGCCTTCTACGATCCCGACAAGGACGGGCCCATCCCCCTCGACCAGATCAGGGTGCAGTACGCAGGCTACCGCAAACTCGACTGGGGAGTCCTCCAGGTGCCGCCACAGTCCACCTGGGTCCTCTGGAAACGCCCCGACGGATCCTACCGCATCGTCGGACGCCAGCCGCTGCTGCAGGACAACATCAGTTCAGGCGAGTTCGAGGCCCTCACCGACAGCAACGACAACCACGCGGGGCAGTGGCTCTCCCCCGACGGCAAGACCCTCTTCTTCATGCGCGGGCATCTCCTGCGCCGCTACCCGCCGTTCCAGGCGAAATACGACAACCTCGGCCCCATCTGCCGCATCCTGACCATCTTCTCCACCCAGGACGGAATCCACTGGAAGCGGCACTACGCCGCCCTCCCCGACGAACAGGATCCCCCGACCGCCCAGCACTACGGCAGTTCCATCTACCAAATCCCTGGCGGCAACGGCCTGATGATCGCCTACACCTACAACTACAGCGCCCTCCACCAGAACTGGAATGTCGAACTCAACTACAGCTGGGACGGGCGCCGCTGGCACCGCAGCCCCGACCGCCGCCCGTGGGTGCCCCTCGGCGCCCCGGGCGAGTGGAACTTCGGGCACACCACCTACCACAACCAGTTCGCAACCCTGGACGGATGGACCTATCATCTGGTCGGATGGGGCTCCGAAGGCCCGCACTTCTCCGGCGACTTCACCTACCGCCAGCAGTCCATCGACACCCTCGACGCCGACGCCCTCGCCCGGCACTTCCAAGGCCGCGACCTGGAGAAATGGCCGTACTTCAGCCACTACGGCTCCCTCGGAAAACTCGCCGCCGCCATCAAGACCATGGGCATCACCCCAGGCATCACCAAGTTCCGCGAGGACGGCTGGTTCGCCCTGGCCGCCGACCAGGAACCAGGCACCTTCACCACCCGACGCCTCCGTGCCTCGGGCACCCTGGCGGCCAATCTCGAAATCGCCCCTGGCGGACACTTCGAAATCCAGCTGCTCGACCCCGACGGCGCCATCCTCGCCACCAAGCGCCTGCAGCAGGGCGGCCGCTCCTGCCCGCTCTTCGACCATCTCCCCGCCACTCCGTTCCAGTTGCGCGCCACCATGCGCAACACCAGACTCTACACCCTGGAATTCAAATAACCCCCGCCACACCCATGAAACGCCATCCTTCCTTCACGCTCATCGAACTCCTCGTCGTCATCGCCATCATCGCGATCCTCGCCAGCATGCTGCTCCCCGCCCTCGGAAAGGCCCGCGCCAAGGCCCGCTCCGCCGCCTGCATCTCAAACCTCAAGCAATGCACTCTCGCCCATCTCATGTACTGCAATGACAATGAGGGCATCGCCTTCGCATACAGCGAAAAAGGGCAGGTCGCCGACCTCTCCGTGATCGCCAACCGCCGATTCCGATTCTACTGGACTGGCACCATCATGTATAATGGATACCTCCCCGATGGCTCCGCCGCCATCCGCTGCCCGAACATCGCCTCCAAGGCCGAAATCGTCTGGATCAACAGCTCCGACCCACGATACATGTACGCATACGGCACCCCTGGCGCCTGGATGTGCGCCTGGCTCGCGGGAACCCCGTGGGTCGTCCCCCCGAACTACAACGTCCCAGCCACCTCCCCCGCGAACTCCTACCGCTGCTACAACACCCGACAGGTCGCCACCCCTGCCACATTCCCCCTCCTCGGTGACTCCTTCTACATCGGCACCGCCGCATACGCCAACAAGGACGCCGCGTTCCTCCAGGACGGCATGGTGCGCATCGACCACGCCTCCCGCACCAACTTCTCCTTCCTCGACGGACACGCCGCCACCATCACCCTGAACGAACTCGACGACTTCATGACCAAAAACTCCATGAAGAAGTTCACCGCCTTCGTCAACACCGCGCACGTCAAGATCACCCGCTGAGTTCAGCCCCCACCTCCCACAAACCGCCCGCGATTCCATCCCCGCGCAGGCCCCGCCATCCGCCCAGCGTGTGTCTGCGAGCTTGCTCGCTGGCAAAGCCCCGATCGCCCGCGCCCCAGCATCGCGCAGCCCCCGCCATCCGCTCGGCGTGTGCGAGCGGGCTTGCCCGCTGGCAAAGCCCCGATCGCCCGCAATCCAGCCCCGCGCAGGCCCCGCCATCCGCCCAGCGTGTGCCAGCGGGCAAATGCCCGCTGGCAAAGCCCCGATCGCCCACGGCCCGCCCCGTCTTCTCGCGGCGTATTATATTCAGTATCGGCGCGGTTCTGCGCCCCGTCTTCACCCTCCATTCAGCCCCAAGCCATTTTCCGATGATGCGCGATCTCGATCCCGCCCGCGAGGCGCAGTTCTTCGCCCTCTTCCAGGACTATTTCAACCTGGAGAGCGATGCCGGCAAGCAGCACGACATCGCCAACTACACGATTGAGCGCATGGCGCCGCTCGCCGAAATCGCAGGCAATCCAGAGCGCCGTCTGAAAATCCTGCACATCGCGGGCACCAAGGGCAAGGGCTCGACTTGCTACTATCTCGGCGCGCTCCTCAACGCCGCTGGAAAATCCTGCGGCATCTTCACCAGCCCGCACCTGGACACCGTCCGCGAACGCTTCCAGATCAACGGCGAACTGGCCTCCTACGACGAACTCATCCGCCTCGGCGCCGCCCTCGTCGACGGACTCCGCGCCCGCGACCTGCACCCGTCCCTCTTCGAGATCTTCACCCTCCTCGCGCTGCAGCTCTTCGACGTGCACGGCGTCGACTACGCGATCCTTGAAACCGGCATCGGCGGCACCCTCGACGCCACCAACTACATCGACCAAAAACTCGCCGCCGTCATCACCCCCCTGAGCTTCGACCACACCGCCCTCCTCGGCAACACCATCCAGAAAATCGCCGCACAGAAGGCAGGCATCCTCCGCTTCCGCACCCCCGTCATCCTCTCCAGGCAGCCCTTCCCCGACGGCGAAGCCGCCATCATCGACGCCGCCCGACGCCTTGACGCCCCCCTCTACCGCCCCCTTCCCGACGGCGACCAGGGCTGGCTTCCCCCCGAAACACCAGCCTTTCTGCGCGAAAACTTCCAGACCGCCCGTCGCGTCCTCGAAGTGCTCGGCCTCACCCCCCGCCGCGACGCCTTCCGCGCGCCGCTCCTGCGCGCCCGCTTCGAACTCCTGCGGCGGAATCCCCCCGTCATCATCGACGCCGCCCACAACGCCGACTCCATGCAGCGCCTCGTCGCAGACCTCCGCCGGCACTTCCCGAACCAGCGCTTCCTCTGCGTGCTGGGCTCCGTCGCGGGCAAAGATATCACTGGCATCTGCCAGGCACTCCGCGGCCTCGACGCCGACTTCATCCTCACCGACCCCGACACCCCGCGCGCCTCCGCGCGCCCCCAACTCGAAGCCGCCACCAGGGAAGCGGGCCTCGCCGTCCGCGCCTCCGTCCACCGCATCGACTCCGCCGCCGACCTCCCCGCCGACACCCCCATCCTATTCACGGGCTCCTTCTTCACCGCCACCAGCGGCGAACGCCTCTTCCCCGTCGTCTCCTGAGCACCTATCCACGCCTTGCCCCAGCGCCGAAGAGCGCCCAGCGTGTGCCAGCGGGCTTGCCCGCTGGCAAAGCCCCGATCCCCCGCGCTCCAGCCCCGCGCAGGCACCGCTGAGCGCCCCGCGTGTGCCAGCGGGCTTGCCCGCTGGCAAAGCCC
>JAEEXV010000304.1 GCA_016287975.1 Lentisphaeria bacterium
CAGACGGGGCGGGATTCGGCGCGGTAGGGCGCGTCATAACGCCTTTCGCGGATCTGCGCGAGCGCCGCGTCGGCGGATTCGTCCACCTTGAGCTCGAAGATGTAGACGCCGCAGGGGTGGACCGCGACGACGTCGGCCTGGCCATCCGCCTGCCGCTCCTCCGCGACGACCTGCATCGCCTGCGACTTCAGCAGCACGACCAGCGTCCGCTCGAAGGAATACTCCTGGACATTCCCCTCGGTCGCGCCGTAGGGGAGCCCCGCGTAGAGCGCCTTGAGGCCCGCAAAGAACTCCTCCCAGCGCCGCAGCAGCAGTTTCTTGCCCAGCGACGACACCCATGCGGTGTCCCTGTCGCCCAGGGTGGCGGCGGTCACCGTGGCGAGGTCCTGGCGCACCTCCTCGTCCGGCACGCGAAGGTCGTAGGACTGCGTGAGCGGGTCGTAGTTCGCGATGGTAAGATAGCCAGTCTGGTAGAGCATCGGGACGGCGCGCAGATGTCGGATGTCGGTCACGTCGAAGTCCTGCTCACCCACCCCCGTTATACTTTCCATGTCCAGGGCGAGCACTTCCTCCCGCTTCAGGAAGTTCATCAGCATCGAGGCCTTGCCGGTCGAGGACCACGAGGTCTTCAGGGCAGGCTCCCGCGCCGACATGTTCATGCCGATGGAGACGGGGTTGTAGACGGTCTCCGTGGAGTATTTCCCGAAGCGGTAGCCGTTGAACCAGCGCTTGAGTTCCGCGCGGTAGGCCGCATCGGAGAGCCCCATCTTCGCCGCGTGGGCCTGCATGTGCCCGCTGAAATAGACATCCAGTTCCTCCTCGGTGAAGCCGAGCATCGTCGCATAGTCGTCCTCGAAGGAGAGGTCGACCAGGTTCGAGAGCGCCGAGAAGACCGACATCTTCGTGAACTTCGAGACGCCCGTGATCATCAGGAAGCGGATCCTGTCCGTGCGGTCCTTCATCTGGCGGTAGAAGGAGGCGAGCGTTCCGCGCACCTCCTCCGCCTCCTCCGGCTTGTGCAGCAGCTGCGCCACAGGATCATCGTACTCGTCAATCAGAATCACCACGCCCTTGTCCTGGTTCGCGGCCGAGAGCGTGTCGATGGCGCAGCCAAAGTTGCTCGCGGGCGACATTCCCCCGTCATACACCGCCCCTGCCGCCTCCAGCGCCCGACGGACAGTGACCGGGAAGTCCGCTTGAAAGCCCTCCGCGTGATCCGTCGCCGCGAAGCCGAAGTTGAAGTAGAGCACGGGCCACTTTTCCCATTTCCAGTCGGTTTTCGCAATCGCCAGCCCCTCGAAGAGTTCGCGGCGCCCCTTGAAGAGCGCCTCCAGCGTCGAAATCATCAGGGATTTGCCGAAGCGGCGCGGGCGCGCCAGGAAGAAACGGCGGGCGCCAGGATTGGTGATGAGCCGATGGAAATAGGCGGTCTTGTCCACATAGACGCACTTGTTCTCACGGAGTTCCGGGAAATTTCCTGAATCGATGGCGATGGGCTGTAAAGTCATGGCGCTTTCCTCCGTTAATATGGCACTTGAATAAGATAATCCGCTTTCTGCATCCTGCGCCGCCCCATGGTTCACCCATCTTTTCCCCTGGTGCTGGCCTTGGCGAGGAGAGTCGGAGGCAGGCGCACGGCGGGGAAGAAGGAGGCGCTGCGCCCCGAGCAGATGTGCCGCACCGCGCAGGACGCCAGTTCCTGGCTGTCGAGCGCGATGGTGGAGAGCGCGGGGTAGAGTTGCTCGCCCAGGGGGAGGTTGTCGCAGCCGCACACCGCCACGTCGCCTGGGATCGCCATCCCCGCCTCGTGAAGCACGCGGTAGACGCCCGTCGCCATCTCGTCGTTGGTGAAGACCGCGTCGAAGCGAACGCCCTCTTCCATCGCCTGGCGCAGCACCACCGCCGCGCCCTGCGCCGAGAAGTCCGCGTGCAGCACGCGCCGTGGCTCGTAGGGGACGCCCAAGGCCGCCAGCGCGTCGCGGTATCCAGCGGCCAGTTCCTGGCTGAAGAAGTGCTCCGCAGGGCCGCACACGAGCAGGATGCGTCGGCGGCCGCATTGCAGCAGATGCGTCGTCGCCAGGACCGCCGCGCGGCGGTTGTCGAAGGAGAAGGAACTGTACTGCCCCCCGAAGGAGGGCGACGCCGTGTTGTCCAGCAGCAGCGCGCCTGGGGAGGCCGTCAGCAGTTGCTCCAGCTGCCCTGGCAGGAAGCTCCCCAGGATGATCGTCGCCTTGCTGCGGTCGTTGCGCACCCGCTCGATCAGCCGCACGAAGATGTCGTAGTTCCCGTTGCAGGTGCGGATGATGCACTCGCAGCCCGCCTCCGCCAGCTGCTGCTCCAGCGCCGTCAGCAGCCGCGTGTGGAAATACCGCATGTTCCCGTCGAGGTTCCCGAACACCAGCTGGATCTGGTCCGCCGAGACCTCCCGCCTCGCCCGAGGGCGCCCCCGCCGCGACGAATGCAGATACCCCAACTCCTCCGCCTTCCGCAGGATCCGACCCCGCGTCTCCTCGCGGATCGCACTGTCCTCCCGAAACGCGCGGCTCACCGTCATCAGGCTCACCCCGCACGCCTCCGCCACCTCACGCAGCCCAATCCCGATGCGATTGTCTCCCATCACTCATGGCATCCTATGTTAAAAATGTTAATCACGCGCTTTTAGCGCTGTTAACCAGAATATAATTTAACATTTCAATTTCATACTTGCAATTGGGGATTATCGGGATATTTTAACAGAAAAGCGTTAATTTTCGCCGAAATGGCGATTTCCCAAAAACAAATCCAGGAGAGCAGACATGGGCTACATGCCGAAGGAAGTGAGCGCGTCGCACGTGGAGTCGGCGCGCGGGATCATGGAACGCCATCAACTGGACGCCTTGGTGGTGTACTACGACGAGTTCAACATCGGGAACGGGTGGTATTTGACGGGGTGGTGCCCGCAGTTCGAGTCGGGATCGGTGCTGATTCCGCGCGTCGGCGCGCCGATGCTGCTGGGCGGTCCTGAGAGCGAGCCCTTCGCGAAGCAGGACAGCGCGATCACGGAGACGCGCAACTTCCCGCCGTTCATGGTGCCGGACGAGGAGTATCCCGCCTCGACGATCCTGGACTTCCCTGCGCTCTTCGCGGAGCTCAGGCAGACGGTCGGGTCGATCCGCCGCATCGGCATGGTGGGGGCGGATCGGATGCCGCTGGGCTGCTACAACTCCTTCGCGGCGGGTTTCGCGGGCGTCGAACTCGTCGATGTCACCGCCGAGTATCTTCGTCTGCGCTACGTCAAGGACGAGTGGGAGCGCCGCCAGATCCGCGCGGCCTTCCAGCTCGCCGACTGCGCCTACGACGCGATGAAGGCCGCGATCCAGCCAGGCGCGAGCGAGATCGCGGTCGCGGCGGCGGGCGAATACGCGGCGCGCAGCCGCGGCGCGAGCGGCTTCGGCTTCACCGCGATCGTCGGCTCG
>JAEEXV010000305.1 GCA_016287975.1 Lentisphaeria bacterium
GCGGGTGAGACGCACTACTTTGACCTGGAGTATTCTGGCCAGGTGCCGATGCCT
This sequence comes from Lentisphaeria bacterium, assembly GCA_016287975.1. The sequence goes on from JAEEXV010000305.1 coordinate 55, forward strand.
GAGGGGCTGCGCGAAAGCTGGGCGAACATGAAGGCTGCCCTGGCGATGGAGGGACGGAAATGAAACGGCGGCATGAGCTTTTCCACTTGCGCGACTGGGATTCCGAGGAGGCGCGGTCCTTCCGACCGTTCCAGTTGCGCCGTTTGGCTTTGTTGGCAGTAGTGGCGCTGCTGCTCGTAGGAGCGGCGGTCGCGGCGCCGCCGAACTTGATCGGCAACGGCGGTTTCGAGCAGAGTTTCCGTACGCTGGGCAATGTCGCCAAGGACATCGGGTTCGGCGTCTGGAGACTGGGCGAGAACCACCTGGGGCCGCTGGGCTGGAACCTGAACCCCGCCTATCCTGGGGCACTGGAGATGGTCGAGGACGGCACGGCGCCGACGGGGCGCCGTTTTCTGCGGGTCAAGGCGAATGTCGATGAGAAGCGCCATCGCGGCGCGCATTTGTACATCGCCGCGACGGGGCTGAAGGAGGGCGGGCGCTACCGCCTCGCGGCGCGGGTGCGCGGTGGCGCGGCGGCCATCGGCCTTTACGAATACAAGCAGGACAGGAGCATGCGCGCGGTGACGGTGCTGGAGGCGAAGCCGTCGGGGGAGTGGCGCGAACTGTCTGGCGTCTATGAGCCGCCGAAGGGCTTCCGCAACGCCTACGTCGCGGTCATGGTGCCATGGGGGGAGATGGTGGAACTGGACGAGATCCAGCTGGTGGACGAGGCGGCGCTGTCGGAGGCGACTTCCGCTGGCCTGGCGCTGGAGAACGAGGAGACGGCGTTGGAGATCGGGCCAGATGCGCGGCTGAAGCGTTTCGTCTGCAAGGCCATCGGCCAGGACTACGCGCTCGCTGGCGGGGGCGCGCCTGTCTGCGCGGTGACGGTGAAGGGGAAGCGGATGCAGGCGGTGAAGGCGACGCGGGAGGGCGCGTTTCTGGCGCTGGAGTTCCCCGAGCCAGGTGTCAAGGTGTCGCTCTTGGTGCAGGCGCGCCGCCGCTATTTCACGGTTGAGGTCGCGGGGGTGCTGCCAGAGGAGACGGAGGCGCTGAGCATCGAGTTCCCGTTGAAGAAATTGTCCGCGAAGAGCACCATCACGGCGGCGAACTTCGACGATGCGTTCGTCGCGAACGCCTTTGCGCTGGACGAGCGGCCCTTCTGCACGGTGCGGCAGGCGGGGGAGGGCGCGGCCGTCGTGGCGGCGGACTTCGAGCGCAGGCACGGCTTCGCGGGAGGGCGCGTCGCGCTCATCGGGGTGCCGCGCGGGCGCTTCTTCGCGGTGGCGCAGGAGGTCGAGAAGGACGCTGGGCTGCCTTCGCCGAAACTGGATGGCAAATGGCTGCGCGAATCGGATCCGATTCGGCGTTCCTATCTGATGGTCATGGAGATGCGTCCAGGTGACGTGGAGACGCTGATTGAATACGCGAAGATCGGCGGTTTCCAGACCATCGTCTTCGCGAAAGACGTGTGGCTGGCGAGCCATGGCCACTACCGCATCAACGAACGATGCTTCCCTGGCGGCTTCCCTGGCTTCCAGGAGGCCGTGGCGAAGATCCACGGAGCGGGCCTCAAGGCGGGCGTGCACCTCTTCGGGCCCTCGATCTCGCCAGAGGATGCGTATGTCACCCCCGTCCCCGACCGACGGCTGTCCGCCGTCGCGTGTCCGCCGCTGGCCGAGGCCGTGGACGAGACGGCGACCACCATCTCCCTGACGCGCCGCCCCGAGGCGTGGACGCCAGCGGGCTTCCCTGAGAACCACCTGCGGATTGGCGACGAGATCATCCGCTACGGGCGCTTCGAGGAGGGCACGCCCTTCCGTTTCATTGGGTGCGAGCGCGGGGCATACGGGACCCGTGCCGCGCCGCATGCGGCGGGCGCGCCAGTGCAGGGGCTCCTCACGAAACTGGGCTATTTCATGCTGGCGCCAGACAGCCCCCTGTTGGAGGAGGTGGCCGAGCATTTCGCGCGCGTCGTCAATGCGTGCAATCTGGACCTCGTTTACTTTGACGCCAGCGACTGCGAGGCGCAGGCGCGGCCGATGGGCTTCGACCTGCGCCGCTACGTTGACCGCTGCCACTACGCCTTCTACCGCAAGTTCGACCACGACGTGCTCTACCAGACGAGCGTGGGGCTGGGGTTCAACCTGCAGTGGCATCTCGTCGCGCGCGGGGCCTCCGCCAATGGCTTCGGCGACATCAAGAAACTGCTGGCGAAGAAGATGCGCATTCTACTCTATGCCAGTCACTTCGCCTACGCCGACGTCGGCTGGTATGGGCTGGATCCCGCCATCCGCACCAACGCCATCGAATACATCGCCGCCAAGTGCCTGGGCTGCGACGGCTCCATCTCCATCCAGGGGTCGCGCGCATCGCTGGAGGCGCACCCGCAGGGGCGTGAAATCCTCGAAATGCTGCGGCGCTACGAGCATTGCCGCTTCCACCGCGTCTTCCCGAAGGAGACCGCCGATCTGCTGCTGGCCCGCGACAAGGATTTCCGCCTCTATGGCGCCCCTGGGCAGGGGTGGCGGCTCTGCGAGGCGCACTTCTGCCCCGACCACTACGTCGTTGGAAAGTCGGACGCCTGGACCGTCACGAATCCGTGGCCTGAGCCGCAGCCCTTCGCGCTGGAACTGCTGCGCTACCCAGTCTACGACAATCCAGACGCCGTCATCCTGGAGGACTTCAGCCGTCCGGCGGACTATGCCACGGGCGGCGCGGAAAAGCCCTTCGTGCGGCTGTTGGCGCCTGCGGCGCGGACCCTGTCGGCCTGCGGGGCGGCGAGCGCCGACTTGCGGCACAGCCTCGGGCAGGCGCGCTATCCAGTCTACTTCGGGGAGTTCAGCGGCGTCTTCCAGGCCGCCAACGACGGCGGCGCGACTGGCTGGGCGCTGCTCGGCAAGGAGTTCCCGCAGCCGCTTGACTTGCGCCCTTGCCACAGCCTCGCGCTGTGGGCGCGCGGCGACGGCAAGGGGGCGCTGCTTGAAGTCACGCTGTTCGGCGCGGAGGGCGGGCGAAGCACGAAGTCCGTGCGGCTTGACTATACGGGCTGGCGCCTGGCAATCTTCCCGCTGGACGACGCGGGCGGGCTTGACCGCGCGCAGGTGCGGGGCCTGGCATTGGCGCTGAAGGAGATTCCCGCGAAGGCGCGTGTCACCTGCATGCTGGGCGGCGTCAAGGCGCTGCCAGGGGTGGTGGCGCCAGAACTTTCGGGGATGGAACTTCTGGTGAACGGCGAGCGCATCGCCTTCCCTGGAAAACTGGAGGCGGGGGAGTCGCTGACGACGGATGGCTCAGGAAAGGGCAGGGTCTGGCCAGGCGGCATGGGGGCGTCGCGGGAGATTGCAGTGCCTGGCAGCGCGTTGAAGTTGAAGCCTGGCGAGAATCGGGTCGAGTTCCGCCACCGCGGGCGCGGTGACGGGGTGTATGTGCGGGTGATTCCCTTGCGGCGAATTGCGGGGATTGACAAATGACAAGGAGGAATGGACAGATGAAGCGTTTCTTTACTTTGATCGAACTGCTGGTCGTGATCGCGATCATCGCGATCTTGGCGAGCATGCTGCTGCCTGCGCTGTCGCGGGCGCGGGAGAAGGCCAAGTCGATTGCGTGCGTCAACAACCTCAAGAGCGTCGGGCTGATGTTCATGATGTACGGCGACGACTACTCCGGGATGTACCCTTCCTACTACAGCATGTGCCCCGACAACGCCAACCGCAAGTACTGGTATGACGTGATGGTGGACTATCTGCGCATCGTGGGCGTCAGCACCAGCACCTGGAAGGGCTGGAAATCGCCCGCCACCGAATACGGCGCGAACAAGAAGAAGGGGGGCGCCCTGGGATGCCCCTCGGCGAAGGAGGACAAGTTCTGGGGCATGGACTACGGGATGAACTGCTACCTGGCCTCCGCCGCGTGGAGCGACACCGCCGACGGCGGCTCGAAGTTCAAGTTCTTTGCGACCAGCAGGATAAAAACTGGATCCAAGTACTTCTTCTTCGGGGACGCCTTCTCGGCTGGGCTGGGCAACGACATCGAGAACGACCCGTCTGGATTCGGTGCGCGCTACCGCCATTCGGGCGGCCTGAACCTGCTCTATCTGGATCTCCACGCGGAAGCCTACGGCAAGCATCTGCCAGGACGGCCCACCAGCACGCAGTACGGCCCGCGCATCATGTGGATGTGGGAGAAGTGATGCGGCTGCACTGCAAGGGGGATCGGCCCCTTCCCCCTGCAGTTGTCGCGCCGCCGCTATGCGGCTTTGGAAATCCCCTTTCTGTCATGGGCATTTTGAATGACGTGGCTTGACTGGTTCATCGTGTTGGTGCCAGTGGCGCTGGTGGTCGCGCTGGGATGGCATGTGCGGCGCCACGTCCGCAGCGTGGCGGACTTCCTGTCGGCGGGGCGTGCCTGCGGGCGGTATGTGGTCTGCGCGAGCGACGTGGCGAACGCGGTGGCGATCATCGGGCTGGTCGGCTATGCCGAGAGCCAGTACAAGTGCGGTTTCGCGCTGTCGTTCTGGCTGAACCTGTCGCTGCCTGTGGGGATGGTGATGTCGCTGACTGGCTTCTGCCTGTACCGCTTTCGGGAGACGCGCGCGATGTCGATGGGGCAGTTCCTGGAGATGCGCTACAACCGTCCGCTGCGCATCTTCGCGGCGGTGCTGCGCAGCGGCAGCGAACTCCTGACCAATGCGATCATGCCTGCGGTGGCGGCGCGCTTCTTCATCTACTTCCTGGGGCTGCCGCAGCGCGTGCGCATCCTGGGGCTGGAATGCTCCACCTTCGTCTTCATCATCGTGGCGTGCCTGGCCATCGCCATCTCCATCATCTGCATGGGCGGCACCCTCAGCATGGTGATCACGGACGCCTTCCAGGGGCTGCTGTGCTTTCCCCTCATCGCCATGTTCATCGTCTTCATCCTGCGCAAGTTCAGCTGGAGCGGCGAAATCGTCCCCGTGATGCTGGACCGCGTGCAGGGCGAGAGTTTCCTCAATCCCTACGACATCGAACGCCTGCGGGACTTCAACCTTTTCTCGGCGGTCATCCTGATCTTCAATCGGATTGTGCACCGCGCCAGTTGGTACGGGGCGGGGCTCTACTCCGCCGCGAAGAATCCGCACGAGCAGAAGATGGCGGGGGTGCTGGGCACCTGGCGCGAGCAGATCACCTCCATTCTGCATGTGCTGGTGGCGCTGACCCTGATCGCGCTCCTGAACCACCGCGACTTCGCGGGCGAGGCGCATGGCGTCCGCCAGGAGCTCTCGCGTCGCATTGCGGAGGAGATGCTGGATGCGCCCGATGAGCGGGCGGCGTTCGAGGCGGCGATAGCCGCAGTGCCGCCGCAGGTGCATCGCATCGGGGAGGACGCACCGCTTTCGACGGAGCGCAACCTGGACACGCCGACGCTGGAGGCCGCGCATCGGAAACTGGTGGAACTGAAGGGCGAGGCAGAGGGCAACGCGGCATTCCAGCAATACCGCACCCTCTACCACCAGGGGATGTTCGCCGTCTCGATGCGGCGGATCCTGCCCGCGCGCGGGATGCTGGGGCTATTTCTGCTGCTGATGGTGCTGGCGATGGTCTCGACCGACAACACGCGCATCTTCAGCGCGGCGGTGACCTTCGCGCAGGATGTGGTGCTGCCCTTCCTGAAGCGCCCGCCAGGGCTGCGAGGTCATCTGTGGCTGCTGCGGGGAGTCTCCATCGCCATCGGCGTCATCTATCTCTTCGGTTCGGTGTTTCTGGCGCAGCTCGACTACATCCAGCTCTTTGTGATGATCGCGACCTCGCTGTGGCTGGGCGGGTGCGCGCCAGTCATGCTCTTCGGCCTCTACAGCCGCTTCGGAACCACCGCGGGCGCCTTCAGTTCCCTCGTCGCGGGGATGGGGCTTTCGCTCGCGGGCATCTTCACCCAGCGCAACTGGGCGGACGGCGTCTATCCGTGGCTGGCGCGTCACGGCTTCGCGGCGCCGCTGGACCGCTTCCTGCGCGCGGTTTCGGCGCCGTTCCACCCGTATGTGTCGTGGACGATGGATCCAGTCAAATGCCCTGTCAACAGCTACGAGATGTTCTTCCTGATCTCGCTCTTCACGCTGCTGCTCTACTGCGTGGTCTCGTGGCTGACCATGAAGGCGCCTTTCGATTTGGATCGGATGCTCCATCGCGGGAAATACCGCGTCGAGGCAGACGGCGCGCCAGTGCAGGCGCCGCCGCGCAGGCGCTGGTGGCTGGCGCCACTGGGCATCACCGCCGACTACACCCTCGGCGACAAGGTGATCACCTGGATGCTCTTCCTCTACAGTTTCGTCTGGGGGTTCGCGGTCGCCTTCCTGGGCGTCATCGCCTGGAACGCGCTTTGGCCCTGGCCGCTGGCTTGGTGGGGGCACTACTTCTATGTCACCGTCGTCGCCATCCCGCTTGTGCTGAGCCTCGTCTCCGTCTTCTGGTTCGGCATCGGCGGCGTGCTCGGGCTGCGGCAGCTCTTCCGCGACCTGCGCCAGCGCCAGGTCGACCCGCTTGACAACGGCCAGGTGCGGAAGTCGGAGTGATGGCGGCGCCAGGCGGCGTCATGGGATTTTCGGGGCATTGCCGCCGCCCAGTTCCATGCCGTTTCGGAACTCGGTGGGGGTGCAGCCGAACTTCTTGCGGAAGACCTTGGCCAGGTAGTTGGCGTTGACGAAGCCAGTCTCCC
>JAEEXV010000306.1 GCA_016287975.1 Lentisphaeria bacterium
AGATTAATAGGGGCTCCCGATAATGTGAATTTAACGTTTTCCAACGAGGCGAACAGAGAATCCAACTTCAACTGCAATCTGTTGAAATCCTCCAGATCACGGATACACCAGTTGTCCTCATCTGCAGGAGCGTTCTCCCAGAACGTAACTCGTGCGCCTATGTGGTTGTCGTCGCAGTTCGCCTGGTCGGCTCCGAAAGCCTTTTTCTTGACGGGGATTCCGTTCTCCATGACGATATTGCCGACATCGTCCTTTTCATAAATGTCGTCCTTATCGTCCTCATGCCATTGGAAGTTGATGACATGCTCGAATTCGTATTCACAGTATCTTGTATCCCTATCATTGTTGTACCAGAACATGCAGAGGTAGTTGCCAAAGTCCCAAAGCACATTAGAATCATTATTGCCAAAATCATCAAAGATAATGTGATCCTCTGCATCTGTTCCTCTGTTCTTCCCCCCGTCCACGGCCATTCGCATCTCCAGGACAGTGAGGGAGACCGTCTGGGAAATCGGCATCCCCGCGACGTTCCACGTCGCCGTGAGCTTCACGTCGCCGATGGAGGTGCTCGGGGAGAGGCCCTCCACCCAGACGTCAAGCCCGCCGTAAATTGGGGCGAGACCGTCGGCGCCCCACTCCCGCTGGACAAGCTCCTCGCACTTGTCGCTGTATTTCCAGAGTTTGACATTTCCGACGACTGTCAGTGACAGGGCCGAAGGCCCCGCAAAAGACACGGGGAACGGGAAGCTGATGTGCCGCAGGTCGTCCTCGCCTTCGACGGTGCCGTTCTGCGCGAGATCCTTCTCGCAGTCGTGCGGCTTCAGCTTCTGCTCGTCCGTCGCGTCCGGCGGATATGCGAGCATGTCGTCGTTGTCGTCGTTGACCAGCAAATAGCGGATGTCGTCCGTCGTCAGGTCCAGCACCTTCACGGCGAGCGTGTCGGTGAAACTGATTACGTCCGACTCGTAGTGAAGCGTGATGCTTTCATGCCCGACGCGCTGATAGGTGTAGGCGTTGAACGCCTCCACCTGGACGGTGGTCTCCGCGCCGAGCGGCAGGTTGTCCAGCAGCCGGCAGGGCTGCGCCGCCCCGTCGTATATGGCCTGCGCCGCCTCCGCCGTCTCGCCGGGGGGGATGAACCTCAGGCCCGACGAGCAGGTGGCGTAGAGCCGGCCGTGGTTGAGCCCGTCGCCGCCTGTGTTCCCGCCCCCCATGAGATGCCATGAATGGAGCGGCAGGCCCTCCAGGGCCAGGAGGTTCAGCGGACGGAGGGCGACGGTGGCGCGGCGGTCCGTTCCGTCCATCGCGTCGTTCGCCGGGTCCGGCACGGCCAGCAGGAGGTATTCGGATGAGACCTCGCCCGTCTGCGCGTCCGTCTCCCGCACCATGGAGGTGACGCCGTCCGCCTCCACGCCGCAGACATGGACCGTGAGCCGCTTGGAGGAGACGCCGCAGGTGGCCTCATAGACGGTGGAGGCGGGCGTGGAGATGTCCAGCAGGCGATACAAAGGGTCGTTTCCCTGCTGGCCTGTCAGAACCCATTCGGGGGGGAGCTTGCGGACGGGAAGGGGAGGATTGGAGTATGCGCGCACATAGACGGCGGCGGGGGCGTCCCTCAGCTCGATGACGGCGTAGTCGTCGTCCCGCAGATCATCCATGTTCTGCCAGTACTGGCAGTCCTCCCATTCCGGGACGCAGTACCCCTCATTGTCCAGCTCCATGTCCCATCGGAGCCCGATTGCGGCGACCTCCACGACATTGAGCTGCATGGAGATGAAGGAGGTGCCGCACTCGGCGCGGAGGCCTCCGGCGAAGGCCGTGTCCGTCCGCACCGTGATTTGGGCGCGGTCGTCGGGATCGACGGGCGACAGGACCGGCGCCATCGTCAGCCAGGACGGGGTGTTTCGAGGCCAGGCTGCCGCGGGGTACGGGGCGGCCGTGAAGACGGCCGTGCTGTCCGGGGCCCCCAGCGGGAGGGAGAGCCAGTCCTCCTCGGAAAAATCGCGGACATAGCCGTTTTCCCCGCTGTCCACCTTGTCGGTGGAGAAGCCGTCCGGGCCGCTGACGGAGCCCATGCGCACGACGTTGACCGGCTGCGTGGCCTGATGGCAAGGTTTTATAACCTCATGGCATCGACCGAGGCCCCATTCGCCCCGGCGGTGGACGCAGAACGCGTTGTGGAAGCCCAGGGTGACGGAGTAGTCCCCCGGAAGCAGTTTGTACGGACCGGACGAGTTCGCCACCATCGTGGTGCCGTAGTCCGGGGGCATGACGTCGTCGAAGGCGCCGTTCAGGTAATACCATTGATAAAAGGAATGGTACCAGCGGCATTTGTCCGCGTCAAGGCCGGTCCTCTGCGCATGGGTGCAGCGCCCGGACAGGCAGTCCAGCCATTCGTAGCCGTAGCCGCAATAGCCCCAGTAATATTCATCATCGTCGTCGAAGACCACGGTTTCGCCGCCGGAAATGTACAGCCGGAAGTCCCAGCCGACGGCGACGCTCAGGGCGTCGAAGACTATTGGAGGGGGGATGTCCGGTTCTTCATGACCTGCCTGGGGCTTGGCGGGGATGGGCTTTGCATGGGTTGCGCACCATGTGTCGCCCATGCCGGTCCAGACGTCCAGGGTGACGGCCAGCGGGTTGGTCACGACGGTGTAGCTTCTGAGCGGCGGCCCGGAAAGGGCGAGGAGCAGGAGCAGCAGGGCGGCCGGCAGCCGGCCGCTGGCGGTTGGCGTGTCATGTCTTTTCATGGTTTCGTCCTCCTTTTAGGCTGGTCTTCGGGTGGTTGTGGCATGGTCGGGACATTGCGGTGGGAATTTGGGTCAGGCAGGGATGGTTGCTGTTCAGGGGGATACTTGCGGATGGCGAGTTCACGGGCCGCTTCGCGAAGCGGGCGGAGGCGGTAGTCGGGGCCAAGCGTGTCGAAGACCCGCAGGAGCCTAGCCGCCTGCGGCGGGGGAAGTTCCTCAATGGCTTCCAGAAGCCGCACACCCGTGATGAATGTCCACCGGTGGTGGCAGCGGGCGGCGGAGAGATGGTGAATTAGCATCCGCATGTCCTCCGGACGCATGGCGTCGAGGAGACGCGCGAACAGGGGGAGGCGGGCGTCGAAGTCGAACGCGGCGTCCGCCGCGAACGCGAGAATCACGGCGCGGGCGACGGGGGACGCCGTATTCCCGCCGTCGCCCTCAAGCGAGATGTATGCGCGGGCGGCGGCTGTCCGTTGCGGGCCGGGCGTGGCGGCGAGAAGTCTGAATGCGGCGTTTTGCAATGTATCGGGCAGGGAGGCGACAAGGGCCAGGGGATGCAGGTCGCGGTCGGGCAGCGTGTCCGGGCGCGGCGGAAGCGGCGGCGGGACGTCCGCGAGGAAGCCGGACAGCGCCACGCAGGCGCTACGGTGCTTGATCGAGCGGAAGCGGACCGGCCTGTCACGTCTGGCGTGGAAGGTCTGATAGACGCCCTTGTCCGTCTTGCCGAGCCAGACGGCGTCCAGCAGGGAGCCGTCCATGCCGGTCATGATGACGGACTGCTGTCGGGGATGGAGCGTCTCCCGCCAGTCGAAGTCCTGATGGTGCAGGGTGATGGTGAAATAAATGGAAGCCGGCTGGAAAACAGAGGCCTGCGGGCGCATGGGCCCTGTGACTGAAGCCATGTAGGGGAGTTCGAGGACAAGATCGGGGCCGCGGTCGTCGAAGGGGTGCATCTCGCCGTGGTCGTCCCACCAGGAGGCGGCCCGCCCTTTGTCCATCGGCAGCCCCCCTTGCCGTTCATGAAGCATGGGGAGCGGTGCGACGGAGGCCATGGAACGGAGGAATTCATTTCCGTCCGGCAGGGACAGGGCATGGCGGTCGGGTAGGTTGAACTGGCGTTGCGGCAGCCATAGGCGGGGGGCGTCCCGTCCGCCGGGAACGGACAGCCTGTATCCGAGCGGGGATATCGGACGATTGCACAGGTCCTGTTTCTGCCCCATGGCTCCGAACGCCCAGACGGCGGTTCCGTAGGCTCGCGCCCAGTCGCCCTGCGTGAGCCTGTCCGGCTGGAATGAAGGGCCGTCGGGGAGGAAGCGCGGGAAACGGCGGCGGACGAGTTTCATGATGTTGTCGTCTTCCTCCGCCATGCGGAGAATGCGGCAGAACGCCTGCATGGCGGACTGCTTCGGGGCTTCCGCAGGCAGTTTTGAAAGGATTTCGGCTATCGGCGCGAGCACGTCGTCCAGCAGCCTGATGTCTTTCCGTCCCCCGTCATGCCATTGCAGGAAGGCGAGATGCGCATGATGGGACAGCTGCCATGCCCTGTCCGCGCCGTTTCCGGCCTTCGCTTTTTTGAGTATGCGGGCGGCTTGAGCCGTCCGTCCGGACTGGAGGTGCAGCGTGAACAAGTTCGTGATGGCGGCAATGGAGGGCGCCGCCTTGTCGCCCAGAGGGCTTTCCAGCAGGAGGCCCGGCACGCCCGGCAGGCCGCCGATTCCCCGCACGCGGAAGACGACGGCAAGCATTTCGTTGTGTCCGTCTTTGGCCCAGTCTTTCGGGTCCACGATAAAGCGTGCCCGCTGGGCGGCCTCTGTGAAGGCGGGTTCTTCCCCCTCGGGGAAGCGTCCGACAAGGCCGATGCGCCGTCCGTTCAGGAAGAAGGCGGCGACGTCGAAGA
>JAEEXV010000307.1 GCA_016287975.1 Lentisphaeria bacterium
CATTCTCCGTCCCCCGCGTAAAGTGCTTGAGCACGAAGCGGGCGGCGTAGTTGTCGACGGCGGCCTCCGCGCGGAAGAGGTCGGCCATGCCCGCGACCTGCTTCCCATACTGCTCCGCCTCGGCCCTCTTGAGCCCCGCGCGCTGCATGATCTCCATCCCCGCCATCGTGTAGATGTTGACGCGCTCCTCCATCTCCTTCACCTCCGCCAGACGCTGCATGAACGCGCCCTGCTCCTGCGCGTTCAGCGGCTGGTTCGGCTTCTTCGCCGCCTCCGCCGCGCCAGTCAGGAACTCCGCGGCCAGGTCCTCCAGCGTGTCGAAGTCGAAGTTGGCGGCCAGCGCCTCCTCCAGCGCGGCGGGATCCCCGCCCGCGAAGTCGCGCGCGTTCGCGACGCCCTCCTGGATGTAGAAGGGCACCACCTTGGTGATGAAGATGTCCAGCGCCTTGTTGAGCGAGCCGTTGACCGTGAAATCCACGTCCTGGATGCCGCGCGCGGCCATGAGCTGCGTGAGGCAGGCGCGCAGGTCGCTGACGATCTTGCCGTTGTCCTGGTCCGTGAAGTTCAGCCCGAAGCAGTCTCCCTTCTGGAGGCACACCCGCGCCAGATCCTTGAGGCTCTTCTCCACGCCGAGGCGCAGTTTTGCCTGGTCGAGCATCCCCTCCAGCTGGCCGATGAGGGCGCGGAACTCCACCTCGCTCTTCACCATGCGCTCATGGGCTGGGCCCTTCGCGCCTTCCTTGTCCTCGCAGTATTTCCGCAGCGCCTCGGTGCCCAGCCCGTGCGTATCCAGTTTCAGGTAGTCGCGCTTGAACTCCTCCTCGGTGCCCTTGAAGCCGCACTCCGCCATCGCCGCCTTGAAGAAGTTGTTCAGGATGGAACGGCGCCCGCCAGGGGTGTTGAAGGCGCGGTCGAAGGCCTCCAGGGCCGCTTTGATCTCACGGCGCGACAGAGCCTTGCCCTCCTGCACCTTGCCCGCGTCGTTTCGGGGCACCAGTACCATGTCCCGAATTCGGTTCCGCTGGGTCTCGCCGACATACTTGAGGTCGCCGTTCATGGCGTTGACGAACTTCTGGCGCATGATTCGGTTGTTCTCGGCGCCGACATTGGAGCGCCAGGAAAGGGGCACGTCGATCTTGTTGTTGATCTTCTCCAGTTTCAGCCCGCCAGTCGAGGTGCGGGTGAAGCGCACATAGCCCTTGTTGGTGCCCGACTGGTAGTTCACCATCTGCCGGAAATCGTTGACCTGGAAGTTGGGGTTGATGCGCCCGAGATCGTTTGAACTGATGCTTTTCGTCATGGTCTTGCGAGGGTTAGGATGGATAGGGAAGACCGCATCCCGCCGTGGGCGCGGCTCCATCCATAAATCTCCGACAAAGGTCGGATTGTTACATTCGCATAACGTAATACCGCGCGCACGGCTTGCAATCCGCGCCAGGACGGCCATATTTAGAAAAGTCACTCTCCACCTTTTTGCCAAACCGCCATGCTTTTCCGCCTCTTCGTCTATCTCTTCCCCGTCATCATGAACCTCTGCAACGGCGGCGCCATCTTCATCGCCGCCGACCGCATGAGCCGCAGCGGCGCCAGCGCCCTCGCCGTCTCCGCCACCACGATGACCTGGGCCCTGGGCTACAGCATCGCCTCGTTCGCCATCGGCCGAGTGGCCCGCCACTTCCAGCCCGCGCGCCTCGTCTCCTTCGGCGCGCTGCTGATGACCGCCGCCTGCATCGGCTTCATCGTCTGCCCCTCGCTCCCCCTCATCTACCTGTGGACCGCGCTCATCGCCGTCTCCGCAGGCATCTACTGCGCGCCGTTCCAGGCCTACATGGACATCGTGGCGCCCGCGACGCAGAGCGTCGGGCAGACCACCGCGCTCTACACGGTCGCATGGTCCAGCGGCGTCGCCGCAGGCCCGTTCATCTTCGGAACCATCCATGACTGGCGGATCGGCTTCGTCCTATGCGCCGCCCTCTCCGTCTACACCGCCGTCGGCGTGCTCTTCCTCGACCGCCACTGCAGGCGCCACGGGCTGCTCGGGCGCGCCGCCGCCGCCACCGACGACGAATACGCGGGGCTGCCGACGTTCATCCGAATCGCGTGGCCGATCGGCGCCGTCGTCACCTTCGCCATCGCCGTCGTGCGCCCCTTCGAGCCCTACAAGGCCGCCGCCATCGGCCTCACCACCACGCAGGCCGCCTACATCATGACCACGGTCAGCGTCATGCAGGCCGCCACCGCCGCCCTGCTCTATTTCTCGCGGCGGTGGATGTACCGCCCTGCCGCCCTCGTCGCCTTCGGCCTCGCCGAGAGCGCGGGGCTGCTCCTCTTCTGGAAGGGCGGCACCGCCGCCGAACTCTATCTCGCCGCCATCCTCACTGGCATCGGCTCGGGCGCCTGGTACAACTTCTTCACCTTCCACGCCATCGTCGACCGCGCCCGCGCCACCTTCAACGCCTCCATCAACGAGACCATCGTCGGCATCGCCAGCATCGCCGCGCCGTGGATCGCGGGCCTCGTCGCCAGCAGGGAACGGCCTGGCGCCTGCTTCCTCCTCGCCGCCGTCCTCTTCCTCGCCACCACCATCGCCGCCACCGGCGCCATGCTGCGCCGAATGGCAAAAGTCAAGCCATAGGCACCCGGCGCATTGCAAAGGGCTTCAAGGACTACATAGTCCCCTGGATCTTCTGCCGCCGCCCCACTTTCACCATGATGGATTTCCAGCAAGTATCCGCCTTGTGCGGCATGAGCGCCGCGCAGGCCGCCAGACTCGCCCCAGGGTGGGAGCGCTCCGAGGCGCGCCTGCCCGCCGCGCGCCCCGCGTTTCTGCGCGCGGAGCAACTCCGCGAGATCGCCTCGCTCATCGACGGCCTGCAGGAACTCGCCGAGGCCCTGTGCCGTGTCGCGGACCGCGTCGCCGAGACCCCGGAACTATTGCATCTGGCGTGGCACATGCACTACCGCACCTCCGCCGGCCCCGAGATCTACCCAGGGCCCGCCCTGCCCGCCCTCGACCTGCCTGAAGCCCTCCTCGGCGGGGACAGCGGCCTCTTCAACCTGCTCATCCCCCTGAGCGCCGTCCCGCTGGTCTTTCTCGCCTTCGAGCGCCACGGCCTCCCGCGCGAAGCCGCCGTGCGGCAGATCCAGTGGATCGGCCCCAACCTCGGCTACTACCGCGCCTCCCACGGCGGCCGCCCTGGCTTCATCCTCTCCTCCGCAGGATGGCTGCGCCACTCCGTCGAGGGCCGCGTCTGGCGCGTCAACCGCTTCGAGTTCCTCATGGGGCCCTATCCCGCCTGGGCGCCCGCCGTCTATGTCCACAACCTCACCGGACGCATCGCCGTCCTCGCCCCCCACGGCTGGAAGTTCGACGCCGCCTGGAACCGCCTCCCCGACACCGCCCGCAGCGCCGACTTCACCACCGTCCTCACCGACGACCACGGCGTCCTCCGCGGGCTGCGCCTGCGCCACGACGGGCGCGTCCTCGGCCCCGCCGAACTCCCGCTCACCGACTGGCACCCCATCGCCGCGCAGTGGGACCTCTGCCCCACCATCCACATCCCAGGCGGCGGCGCCATGACCCCGGAGGCCGTGCGCGACTCCCTCCTGGAGGCGCCTGAGTTCTTCCGTCGCCACTTCCACCGCACCGTCCCCGTCCTCTTCTGCCGCTCGTGGATCCTCAACCCCGAATGGCGCCGCCTCCTCCCAGACTCCAACCTCGCCAGGTTCCAGGAAGCCGCCTTCCAGGTCCCCGCCCCTGTCGACGGCGGCAAGGACGGACTCTTCTTCGCCTTCGGACGCGACGACGGCGACCCCCTCGCCGACTACCCCGCCGACACCTCGCTGCGCCGCGCCATCCTCCAGTCCATCCGCGACGGCCATCCGCTCAAATGCGGCATCGCCGTCATCCCGACCCACCGCCTCGCCCAACTGGGCCACCCCGAGGAGTTCTAAATGGCCATCAAAGTCATCCTGCTGCTGGGACTGCTCGCGCTGCTCGTCCTCTGCCTGCTGCTCGTCAGGAGCCGCCTCGCCACCCGCCTCTTCTTCATCGCCCAGTTCCTCGTCGGCGCCGTCCTCGTCGTCAACCCCGACCTCGCCACGCGCGCCGCCAAGGCCGTCGGCGTCGGCCGCGGCACCGACCTCATCCTCTATCTGCTCGTCCTCCTCGTCTACGCGGGCGGCATCGTCGTCCTCGCCAAGTTCCGCCGCCTGGAGCGGCAGATCACCGAACTGACCCGCGAACTCGCCCTCGCCAAGGCGCCGCCGCCGCAATGACCGACTGCACCGTCATCACCATCTGCCGCAACGCCGCCGCGACCATCGCGCGCACCGTGGAATCCATCCTCGCGCAGTCCCGCCCGCCCCGCGAATACCTCGTCGTCGACGGCGGCTCCACCGACGGCACGCTCGACGTGCTCGACGGCCTCCGCCCCCGCCTCGAAGCCGCGGGCATCGCCTTCGCCGTCCTCCCGCAGCCGCCGCCCGCGCCTGGCGAGGCGGGGATCCCCGCCGCCTGGAACCTCGCCATCCCCAGGGCGAAGGCCGCCGTCGTCGCCCTCCTCAACGCCGACGACTGGTACGACCCTGGCACCCTTGCCGCCGTCCTCGACGCCTTCGACCACGACGACGCCCTTGACGCCGCCGTCCTCCCCGTACGCCTTGTCCAGCCCGACGGCACCGCCGCAGGCCTCCTCGGCCCGAGACCGCTCTCGCGCCTCCCGTGGCTCATGCCGCTGCCCCATCCCGGCTGCTTCTTCCACCGACGCGTCTACGAGCGGCTCGGCCTCTACGACACCCGCTACCGCATCTCCGCCGACTACGACTTCATCTGGCGATGCGCGAAGGCGGGCCTGCGCTGGCGCCACCTCGGCGGCCCCGCCGTCAGCATGCAGGCGGGCGGCGCCGCGAACTCCAGCCGCGCCCTCGCCCGCGCCGAGACCTACCGCATCGCCCGCCGCCACACCCGCTTCTTCGACCCCCGCCCCCTGCTCGCGCGCATCTTCCGCGCCCTCGCGGGGCGGTAGTTCCGTGCCAGCCCGTTCTCGGGCTGGCCGTAGTTCTGTGCCGGCCCGTTCTCGGGCCGGTCGTTCACCACCATCCAAAAGGATCCACCGCCATGCAGATCAGCATCTGGGACCATGCGAAATACGTGACCGACAAGGCCAACCCCCGCCCTGAAATGCGCGCGAACCTGAAGCGCCTTGCCGACGCAGGCGTGAAGCGCGTCCTCGTCTACTGGCCCTACCTCGAAGATCACGACGGCTATCTCGAAGCCGCCGCCGAGGCAGGCCTGCAAGTCGAGCCCTGGATCCACCCCGAGCGCATGATGAAACATCCGCCGCGGCGCGTCCTCACCCCCGAGCAGCTCCAGGCCATGCGCAGGAACCTCGACATCGAACTGCGATTCCCCTGCCCCAACCACCCCGAATACCGCCGACAGGTCCTCGCCATCGCCGAAGACATCGCCGCAAAGTACGGCGACCGCCTGCACGGCCTCCACCTCGACTACTTCCGCAGCGCCAACTTCATCTGCTGCCTCGACTATCCCTGCGGCTGCGAGGCCTGCCGCGCCGAACGCAGGCGCTACTTCGGTTTCGAGATGCCCTCGGAGACGGACCTGAAACAGCCCTGGTACATCTACAAGGAGACCGCACGCCTCGCCGCGCATCTCCACGCCCTCGTCTCCGACCTCCACGCCCTCGCCGCACGCAAGGGCCTCAACCTCTCCATGGCCGCCCGCACCAACTACGCCAACTCCATGGACATCTTCGCAAAGCCCGTCTGGGGCCTCGGCCCCGCCACCCTCGAAGGCCAGGACTGGACCCAGTGGGCCGACGACGGCATCATCGACGAAATCATCCCGATGAACTACCACCCCGTCCTCGAACGCTTCGCCGACAACCTCGACGCCCACCTCCGCCTCCTCGCAGGCACCCGCGTCCAGTACACCTCAGGCGTCGGCGTCTACAGCTCCATGGGCGTCGTCCCGCCCGACGACGTGCGCGCACGCCTCAAGATGCTGCGCGACCGCGGCGTCCAGGGCGCCTGCCTCTTCAACGGCACGCCCTTCACCGACGAATATCTCCAGGTCGTCCGCGAATTCGCCCAGGCCTGAGCCCGCCCGCCGAACAGCGGCACCGAACTGGCTACACACCCAGGCCTCTTGTCCTGTGGCGGGCCGTTGCCGCCCGATCCACCATTGTCGGATCGGGCGGCGGGGAAATGCCGCGATGTTCACGCGGGGCCTGAATATCCCCCGCCGTTGCCGATTCTCGAAGCCCGTTCCTCCAGCCAGCGTTTCCGCTCGGGCATCGGACGGCGAGGCTCTATGTTGCAGTGGCCAGCGCCCCCTCCGACCATCCGTCGATGCGCCCTTTGCTTGAATCGAAGTTCACTCCAATCAGTCGGATGGGGAGACCGCCGCCCTGGAACCGTTCGTAGTAACGGCGGTCGAGAATCTGCCCGACGGCCTCGTCGGCGCTCTTGTCCAACTTGAACTCGAAGATGAAGACCGTCTTTGCCGTGCGTACGTAGGCGTCGATGCGCCCCTGGTTCGTGCAGGATTCCGCCTGGATGAACAGTCCAAGCAGCCGGAAGAAGATGAAGAATACGGTCTGGTAGTACTTCTCGTGTCTCAAGTGGATGCCGTATGGGATGCCAGCCAGGAACGACTGGAAGAGCGCCATAAAACCCGCAAGGTCATCCTTGGCGATGGCTTCCTGGAATCTCTCCATGGTATCCTCGCCAGTGCCCTGCGAAACATCGCAGTAATGCTCCAGCAGACGTGCCATGAATGTATCCTCGACTTCGTAGTCGGGGAAGCCAAGACGGTATTTCATCTTCCGCAATCCTGGCACGAGTTCCTTGATGGTCAGGTAGCCCGTCTGCCAAAGCAGCCCCGTGATGTCCAGATTCTCCAGTTCATAGGCGGCAAAGACGCTCTCGTCGTATGTCCCATTCAATGCCACCTCAAGGTCGTACGACTGGGTTTGCATCCGCTCCAGCAGGAAGCGCGGCGTGCCCGTGGAATCCCAGTAGTTGGAGAATCTGTATTGCTGCTGGAAGAAAGTGGACACCGAAACTGGATTGCAGACATGGAGGTCGGCCTCCGAAAAACGATAGCCGTCATACCACTCGAGCAATTTCCGCATCAAACCGTCTTCGGAGGTCCCATGCACCCTGGCGGCCTCGGATATCCTCTCCGCGAAACTCCTCCGCACCTCCGCCTCCGTGAACCCCAGCATCCCAGCGTAGTCGGCATCCAGCGTAATGTCCGTCAGGTTGTTCAGATCCGAGAACAACGACACATGGCAGAACTTGCTCACGCCAGTCACCAGCGCAAAACGAAGCATTGCGGACTTCTCCTTGATCACGGAATAGAACACCTTGAGCGACGCGAGGAATTCGGCGCAGTCCGCCCGAGATATGTTGCCTAAAATGGGCTTGTCGTATTCGTCAATGAGGATGACCACGTCCCCTTGCTTGTCATGCAGTTTCTTAATGAGCGCATGAAACATCGTGTCTGGCGCCTCGTCCTGCAGGGAAACGCCATTGCGGTCGGCCTGTTCACGGAGAATGAGCTTCAGTCGCTCCTCCATTTTCGCCACCGTGCTGAAATCACGGCCGCCCAGGTCCAGGTGAATGACTGGATGAACCTCCCAATTGTACGGCTTGTCGTAGAGCGCAAGCCCCTGGAACAGCCTCTTCTTGCCCTGGAAGATGGCTTCCAGGGTCGACACCAGCAGCGACTTGCCAAAGCGCCGCGGCCGCGACAGGAAATACATTCCCTTGGCAGGCCGAATCAGCTGCCAGACATACTCCGTCTTGTCCACATAGAGGAAATCCCCTTGGATCAAATCCTCAAATGAATATATGCTGGTCGTCAAATCCTTCATCAATGCCACCGCCATTTACCAGGAAAGAAACCGCTGCACACAGTGGCCATGCAGGAAACTAGCTGCCCCTATAGCCGCCTTCCGCCACAATCGCCTATGTCCATCCGCAACTGTTTTTAATGTAGTGCACAAAGACGGTTTTTCCATGCTGATGTCGGCCCCCCCCCCTGTCATGGTGAACAGCGTTGCGGGAAACGGCTACCCGCGCCTGGACGTGAGCGGGCGGCCGTCCAACGGGCCGCGTTAGAAATACCCGCCCTTCGCGATGATTTCGGAGATGGTGTCGCCGCTGTGCACCCAGTCGAAGATGTCGACCTCGTTGTTCTTGATCGCCTCGGCGCGCTCCAGGACGGGGACGGCCAGGGCGCGCGGAATGCACAGCACGCCGTCGATGTCGCCGAAGAGGATGTCGCCAGGACGCACGGTGACCTTGCCGATCTTGATCGGAACCTGGTAGTGCGTGATCATGCAGCGCCCCAGCGAGCCGTTGCTGGTGCGGTAGCGGTAGAAGATCGGGAAGTTCTGCTCCAGAATCTGCTTGGTGTCGCGGATGCCGCCCGCGATCACGGCGCCGCGGATGCCCTTGCTCATCGCCGTCGCGGTCATGACGCCGCCCCACAGCGACGCCTCGGTGTCGGCCGAGGTGTCCCAGCAGACGATGCCGTCGGGCTTGAGTTCGTCGAGCATCTGCGCACGGAAGGTCATCTCGCCCTCGATCATGACGTTCGGCGCGCTCTTGACGGTGAAGGCCTCGCCGCACAGCACCATCTCGTCCCGCAGGGGCATGATGTCGGAGGGGAGGTTCTGGTCCAGCAGGCAGAACTCCCGCAGCACGTCGTTGACGCAGCCAGTGTAGAGCTTCTGGTAGCGCTCGCAGAGTTCCTTCAGCGGGATGGAAAGGGGCGTGGTGTCGATGCGCTGGCGGTTTTCAATGAGTTTGTCAAGGCGCATCAGCCCGGCCTCGACGCCGCGGGTGCGCATGTCCTGCAGGGATGGCATGGTGGTTTTCCTCCTGGGGTTGGTAAGGTTCGCCGCTCGTGCGGCCACGGCATAATATAAGCCCTCCACCCCGCGCAATCCCCGCCTTACGCACCCGTCTTCAGTTCCTCGTCGACGGTGTCGAGGGTGAGGCCGCGCCATTTGTGCTCGGGCTGGACGGGGCAGAAGCGGAGGATGAGGAAACTGCCGAGGAGAGAGAGCGGCAGGTTGAAGGCGAAGCTGCGGGCGAGTGGTTGGTCGGTGACAAGCCAGCGGCTGAAGCCCCACCATTCGGCCATGCCGAGGGCCGCGCCGAGCAGCAGGAGGGCTTCCAGGGCGAGGACAATGCTTCCCTGGCGGAAGGAGCGGCGAAGGCGCGGCACGCACCAGGGGATGCCCAGGGCGAGGCCGAGGAGGAGCGGCCAGAGCACCCACGCGGCGCTGATGCGGCCCGCCCAGCCGAAGCCGACGGCGGGGTCTTTCTGCCACGCCTGGAGGGAGGAGCGCGAGAGGGCGTACCAGATGTTCTTGGCGATGGCCTCGCCAGTGGAGAAGAAGGTGTAGCCCCAGATGAGGGCGGCGTTGGCGCGGCGGGAAAGGACCGCGAAGAGGAACGCGGGAAGCGTGCCGATGGCGAGGAAGCCGAAGAGCGTGCGCACCTCGGTCACCGACTGCTGCAGCCACTTGCCCGAGTAGCAGAGGCCCAGCGCCAGCGAGACCGAGACGACGCCGACAATCAGCGTCGCCCATTTGGAGACCCTGACCTGCTGCGCCTCGGTGAGGCCGCGGTTGAAGTAGCGCGCATGGAACTCCTTGAGCCAGACCGTCGCCATGGAGTTGATGCCGCTGTCCAGCGTGCTCATGATCGCGGCGAGCATCGCGGCCATGAAGACGCCTGGCATCGGCGTGGGCATTTTGGTGGCGACGAAGCGGAAGAAGACGGCGTCCCCGCCGAGTCTGGCGAGCACGGGGTCGGGGTGCTGGCGGTAGTAGGTGACCAGGGCGAAGCCGATGAAGAGCATCGGCAGCGACAGCAGATAGTCGAGCGCGACGCTGATGCACTCGGAGCGCAGCCCCGCCTTCCAGTCCTTCGTGCTCAGGAGCCGCTGGATCCTGATCTGGTTGCCGCAGGCCTGCGTGAAAGGTCCGACGACGGCGTTCCACAGGAGCAGCCAGAAGAGCAGCCGCGCATACGGGGTGATGCGGTAGAACTGAGGGTCGCGGAACTGCGGGATGCCGTGACCGCTGCGGATGGCGCCCGCGACCGCCTCGACCGCGCCGCCGTCGATGTTGCGGCACAGCACGACGACAATCGCGACGAGCCCGCCCGCGAGGAAGAAGAACTGGATGACGTCGGTCCAGACGACCGCCTTCATGCCGCCCGAGACGGTGTAGACGACGCCCACGACGCCGACCAGCAGGATGGTGAACCATGGCGACCACCCGTAGGCGCCCTCGAAGATCTTGCTGGTGGAGTAGAGCACCATGCCGATGTAGAGGGTGCGGCTGTAGAAGCCGCCGACGGCGACGAGGGTGCGGATGGCGGGGCTGTAGCGGCGCTCCAGGTATTCGTAGGGGGTGAAGGAACCGAGTTTGAAGTAGAAGCGGACGAAGAGGAGGTAGGCGGGGATGGCGAGCCAGGCGAGGCAGCGCGGCAGGAAGAAGAGGGTGTAGCCGTGGTTGTAGATCTCCCCGGGCACCATGACGATGGAGATCGAGGAGAGCATCGTCATCACGCACGAGAGCGCGACCGCGAAGACGGGCAGGCGGCGTCCGCCCAGGAGGTAGTCGCCCGAGGTCTGCTCGGCGCGGCTGAAGTAGAAGCCCACGCCCAGCACCACCGCCATGTAGGCGGCGATGATCGAAAAGTCGAGCCAGCCCTGCGCCATGCTCCGTCCCTCCTACTTGCCTGTCGGCGCCGACAGCGCCGTCAGGTCGAAGGCGTAGTAGAAGTAGGCGTTGCGGATGCGGTAGCAGCCGCTGTCGTAGGCGGACTTGGCCCACTGAGCGGGCTTGAGGCCGCCCGCGTGGCCGTCCATGAAGTTCATGTTGATGAGGCCCGCGTGGCGGACATGGGCGGAGCCCGCGGCCTGGATGGCGGTCGCGTAGCCGCCCCACGAATAGGACTGCTTGCCCTCGGAATCGATGGTGTCGCCCATGTAGGGGGCCAGGCTGGGGCGCGGCACCTCGCGCATCTGCACGAGGCGGTATTTGCCCTTCGCGGCGTCGGTGTGGTACGGCGGGAACTGGATCCCGCTCGAAGTCGTGCTGTTGTAGTAGGCGAAGAAGGCGCCGCCTGCGGGCACGCCGTAGATCTCCATGAACTGGTTCTTGTCGTTCTTGCCGACGCTCTGCACCGACGGGCAGCAGACGACCTTCGGATTCTCCGGCATGTAGCCCGTCGCGATCAGGCCGTCCGCCCATGTGCACGGGTTGTTCCAGTTGTAGACGGGCGTGAAGATCATCAGCGGCAGCCAGTCGTAGTTGTCGTTGGCGTACATCAGCGCCGCCAGCCCGTTGTTCTTGAGATTGCTCACGCAACTGGCCGCGCGCGCCTTCTCCCGCGCCTTCGACAACGCAGGCAGCAGCATCGACGCGAGTATCGCGATGATCGCGATGACGACCAGCAGTTCAATCAGGGTAAATGGCTTTCGTTTCATGGTTGTCTCCTGTTTCCGTTTCATGGTTCGATTCATGGTTGGCTACTGTTTTGGACCCAGGACCCAGGACCCAGGACCCAGGACCCACGACCCAGGACCCGCGACCCAGGACCCAGGACCCAGGACCCAGGACCCAGGACCCAGCGTTCTGTGGCGGCCCATTTTTGGGCCGTCTAAAGTCCAATGTCCCGTCTAAAGTCCAATGTCCAAAGTCCAATGTCCCGAACAAACTCCATCGTCCCCCGCTTCAGTGCCTCACCTGCATCACGAAGTCGCAGACGGGCGCGGCCGGGATGCAGAGCGTCACGCGGCGCCACCTGGCGGCGCCCTGGCCGGGGCCTGAGAGGGAGCCGAGGTAGAGGGAAGCGTTGTTCATCCCCTCGACTGGCTGCACGGCCCCCTGGATCCACCCCTCGGGGTTGTCGGAGCGCATCACGGCGGGCGCGGTGAGGATGACGGTCTTGCCGTCCTGCAGGATGAAGCGCCGTTTGGCGGGGTCGTAGCGCAGGCGGTAGCTGTGCGGCGCGTCGGTCGTGTTGAACTTCGCGGCGCATTTCGCGTGGCGGAAGCGGATTTCCCGCGGCAGGAACTCGACGACCTCGGTGTAGGCGCCAGTGGCGAGGCGCACCGCGACGGCGCCAGGGGTGTCGGCGCTCTCCAGCTGCATCGCGAAGTTGACCTGGATGCGGCAGTCTGCGGGCAGGTTCAACGGGTAGAGCAGCCCCGCCGCCTGGCGCTCCCCCTTCCAGCAGTCGGCGAGGCGGTACCAGCCGTAGCCCTGGTCGCCCTCCTTGACGATGGATTCGGCCTGGGCAAGGTCGGGCGTCTCGAAGATGCGGCGCCAGGGCGGCTGGCTGGCCCCCTGCAGAAGCGTACCGCCATTGAGGATGACGCGCGTGTCCAGCGCATTCGGCTCGGCCAGCTGGACGGCGAGCTCGACGCGGTTGTCGCCGCGCTTCAGGGCGTCGGTCGGCACGGCGTATGCCAGGAGGTCGCCCTTGACGGCGGGCTGGCCGCAGTCGCGGCCGTTGATGCGCACGGTAAAGGCGGCCTTGCCCGCCTCAGGCACGCGCATCAGGACAGTCGCCGCGGGCTTCTTGCCGGCGGCCCTGGCGGCGGCGAAGTCGTCGCCGATGCAAAGCGTGAAGGCGTAGGGCCGCCCCTGCACGACGAGGCGTGGCGACGCGCCAGGGTCGATCTGCGGCATCTTCATGAACTGGCTGCCGCCCGCGAGATAGTGCTCGGGGCCTGGGCCGCCGCTGCCGCGCTCCGTCGCGTAGTAGTCCTTGTCCGCGAAGGCGACCTGCTCTGGCCGCATGGCCACATTCTGCCTGAAGCGCTCGGCAGGCGCGTAGTTGCTGTTGAAGAAGTAGAGGCCGTCGACGCCCTGCCGCCAGGCGGCGGCGGCGGTCGCGGCGTGGTAGGGGAGGCCGTTGCGGCCCTTGATGAACTTCGCGCCCTTGCGACGCTGGATGCGCGATTCAGCGCCCAGCGATGCGTAGAAGCGCACCTTGTACTTGTGCGCGAGCGCGACCGACTCCGCCCACGGCCGCAGCTGGAAGTAGGCGCCGCCGATGACGATGTCGACCAGCCCCTCCTTCATCCACGCCTCCAGGTCGATGCCGACCGCACGGCAGTAGTCGGGGTCGTCGGGCACGCGCACCGCCACCAGGATCGGACGCTTGTGCGCGCGCCCCAGCGCCTCCGTCATCGCCCGCAGATCCCGCATCCACGCCGTCATCAGCGCCACCTCCGCCGCGCTCGCGCGCCCGCCCCACGCCACCGACTTGAACAACTGCATGTGCCGCATGAAGTCATACTCCACGCCGTCGGGACGCGTGCGCACGCACACCTCACGGATCAGCGCCTTCATCCGCGCGCGGACCTGCGGCACGCCGTAGTCCCAGCCGCTCCAACGGCAGTGCGGCGGCTTCTTGTCCCACCACCCCAGCAGCCAATCCCGATGCTCCAGCTTGTCGCTCCGCATCATGTAGGAAAGCGCGTGCGACTGCTGCGGATTCCACGCCGCGTCATGCGTGTCGTTCATCCGAAACGACGCAAAATACTCCATCCCCTCCTTGCGGCAGAACTCCACCGACAACTTCAGCGTGTCCGTCCCCTGCGCAAACAACTCTGGAATGCCGTTCTTCGTCGTCTTGCTCGGCGTCTCCTTCAAAAACGGCCGCTCCACCTCGCTCTTCCACCCGATGAAACTGTTCACGCAGTAGCACACCGTGTCCACCCCCGCCCCCGCCAGCTTCCCCAGCATGCTCCCGTAAAAGGTCGCCGCCGACACTGGCTGGTCCTTCGGAAACAGCACCGCGTCGCTCCCGTCCGAATTCACCATGATCCGACGTGGACGCGACAACGCAGCCTCCCGCAGCGACTCGTACTCGCCGCCCGCCAAAAACAGCGGCAACAAAACCATCAGCCAGACAACACGCATCAGACAAACGCTCCTTTTCATTCGGACACCGCGGGACACAAGGCCCATCGGGGACCCCAGACCCATCGCGACCACAGACCCATCCTCATGGGCGCTGATTGCGGCGCAGATTCAGGCTTGATTTAGACCATTGGGATTATTATAACCCGTTAGTTGATTTTGTCAAGTCACCAGAATGATTTTTCTGTCAAAGTAAGCGAAAGCTTCCTTTCGCAGGCATTGGAAACAGGAATAAGCCCAATGGGCGGTTATAATCACCAAGTCAAGCCTATGACGTGCTTTGGGTTAAAAAATCATCCAATGGTTGATTTAAACTCCGACTCAAATCGTGTTTCGGGCTATATTATCCGCATTCACAGCGGCACAGATTCCAGATTCAGAGCCGCCCGGATTCAAGATTCCAGATTCGCCGTCAAGATTCAGGATTCCAGATTCAGAGCCGCCCGGATTCAAGATTCCAGATTCGCCGTCAAGATTCAAGATTCAAGATTCAGAGCCGCCCGGATTCAAGATTCAGAGCCACCGGATTCAAGATTCCAGATTCGCCGTCAAGATTCAGGATTCAAGATTCAGAGAGCCGCCCGGATTCAAGATTCCAGAGTCGCCGTCAAGATTCAGGATTCAAGATTCAGAGAGCCGCCCGGATTCAAGATTCAAGATTCAGAGAGCCGCCCGGATTCAAGATTCAGAGCCACCGGATTCAAGATTCCAGATTCGCCGTCAAGATTCAGGATTCAAGATTCATGTCCCGTACAGCGAACACATCGGTATTGGAGGAGTTGCGGCGTCGGATCAACCGGCGGGAGTATGCGCGCGGGGAGTTTTTGCCGTCGGAGCGTCAGTTGGCAGAGGAGCTGGGGGTGGGCCGATGCGTGATCCGCGGGGCGCTGGGGAAGTTGCGTCGGGAGGGTCTGGCGTATCGTGTTCCAGGGAAGGGGCTGTGCGTGGCGCGGCATGAGGCATCAGGTTTCACGCAGGTGCTGGTGGTGTCGCCGCCAGTGTCGGCGCATCCGTACGAGCAGCTGGGGCTGATTGCGAATGCGTCCGAGTATTTCGACAAGCGGTCGGTGACGCCGCTGATCATCTTCGGGGAGCATGATCAGCGGCTGAATGCGGGGCGGGTCTCGGCGATGGTGCAGGAGCATCGGATTGACGGCGTGCTGATGCTGGAATGCGTCACGACGGCCGCGCAGCATTCGCAGCTGGCGGAGATCCTTCCGTGTCCAGTCGTGCATGTGAACCAGGAGCAGTTCTTCGGGGGGTGCTGCTGCAGGATGGACTTCCGGCAGGTGGGACGCCTGGCGGGACGGCGGCTGCTGGAGGCGGGGCATCGGCGCATCGGCAGCATCGCGGGACTGCTGGGCCTGCCCATCTACCACGAACTGCTCGCGGGCTTCCGAGGAGCGCTCGCGGAGGAGGAGGTCTATCTGCGGGAGGAGGACATCCTTCCGATCGAACCGACGTTCACCCTCGAATCCTACCAGCGCATCCTCGGGTTCCTGCGGCGTCCCGACCGCCCCGCGGCGCTCTTCACGATGCGCGACCGCCGCGCGGACTTCCTCTACCGCGCCGCCGCCGAACTCGGCATCCGCATCCCCGAGCAGCTCTCCGTCATCAGTTTCGACGACGTCACCTGGCCCGACGCCGCCGCGATGGGCCTCACCACCATCCGCCAGCCGCTCGACCGCCTCAGCTGCGAAGGCGGCGAAATGCTGATGCAATATTGCCTTGAAGGCACCCCGCCCGAATCCCGCCTCATCCCTGGCGAACTCGTCGAGCGCTCCTCCATCCTGCCCGCGCCGTAGCGCCTGCCCCCAGGCGGACTGCCGAGGGGAAAAATGCCCCGATATCAAAAAGCCCCGCCGACCATAGACGGCCTGGCGGGGCGAAATGCGTGCGCGGGAGAGGGGACGCCCCCGTCTCCCGCTTCATGATTGCCTAGTATTCGTCGCCCTTGAAGAGTTCGAAGTAGGCCTTCGGGTGCTTGCAGACGGGGCAGAGTTCGGGGGCCTTCGGGCTGGTGAGGATGTGCCCGCAGTTGCGGCAGATCCACATCGTCGGGTTGACCTTGATGAAGGTGGTGCCTTCCTGGATGGTCTTCAGCAGGGCGAGATAGCGCTCCTCGTGGTGCTTCTCGATGGCGGCGACGCCGCGGAACTGGCGCGCGATCTCGGCGAAGCCCTCCGCGTCGGCGGTCTCGGCGAATTCCTTGTACATGGAGGTCCATTCTTCGTTCTCGCCTGCGGCGGCGGCCTGGAGGTTCGCGGCGGTGTCGCCCACGCCGCCCATCAGTTTGAACCACAGCTTCGCGTGCTCCTTCTCGTTGTTCGCGGTCTCCTCGAAGATCGCCGCGATCTGCTCATAGCCTTCCTTGCGCGCCGCGCTCGCGAAGTAGGTGTATTTGTTGCGTGCCTGGGATTCGCCCGCGAACGCCGCCGCGAGGTTCTTGAAGGTCTGGCTGTCTTTCAGTTCCATGGATGACTGCTCTCCGTTGTGGTGGGGATGGTGGTCCGCTCAAAACCCTCCCGGGCTCATGCCCGGAAGAAATGCGCCTTAATATAAGGCCTCATTCCACGATTCACCACTCCCATGCAAAAGGGGGCGGCGCGGGAAAACGCCGCCCCCACGCTTGCATTCGGCTCTACTTCGCGGGAACCAGCTGGTCAATCTGCTGCTGCAGTTCGCGCTCCTCGGCATACAGACCGCCCAGTTTCGGCTGGACCGCCACATACGCCGCCTGGCGCTTCGCCTCCAGTTCCGCAATCTGCGCCTTCAGCTTCGCGTCCGACGCCGTCGCCGCACGCTCCAACTTGCGGATCTGGCTGCGCTTGTACAGCAACTTCCCACGCAGCTGCTTCACCTGCGCACGCACATCCACCGCCGCAGGAGCGGACGGGGCCGCAGGGGCCTCCTTCTCCGCCGCGACCATGCGCGTCGCACCCACGCCAGCCGCCGCAACCAGCAGCGCCAGCAGCCATGCTTTCCACGACTTCATTGCTTTCTCTCCTTTCGGTTCCTCTGGCAGCATTCCCATTCAGCACAGGCGACGCGGCGACGGCCTCCACACCCTGCCAGAACCGACATGGCGGCCGACGCCTCTTTGCGTCACGCCCCTTACCATAATTGAATGATTTAAAATTGCAAATTATTTTTAAGAAAAATATTTGTTTTATGTCGAAATACTGTTATCTTATCTCCCATGACGAAACCGTGCCGACAATTGTTCGAGATGGAGGCGGAGCCTGGGGTGCCCCTGCGCGGGGAGATCTTCCTCCCGTCTGGGCGCGGCGCGCGGCCGCCGATCCTGCTGCGGAGCCTGTATGCGCCAGTGGAACTGGAGTGGCTGGCGTCGAGGCTGGCGGCGCTGGGGCATCCAGTGCTGGTGCAGTCGGTGCGGGGGCGGGGCGCCTCGGGCGGGGTCTTTGCGCCCTACCGCAACGAAGGGGAGGACGGCCTTCGGACGCTGGAGTGGCTGCAATCGCGGCGCGGCGCGCGGCCCGTCATTCTGCTGGGGGCGGGCTACGACAGCCAGGCGGCGCTGGCGCTGGCGTGCCGCGCCCCCGCTGGAGCGCTGGCTGGCGTCGCGCTCGGGGATGTGCCCGCCGTCGCCCCCGAACGCTGGGGCTGGTGCACGAACGGCGTGCTGAACGGCGCCACGCTGGCGGAGGCGGCCGCCTGGCTGAACCTTCCCGCCACACCAGCCCTCCTGGCCACCTTCCAGCGCTGGCTGCCAGGACTCTCGCCGTTCGCCGCCTCCCCGCACGTCGAATCCTGGGTGCTCCGCCTCCGAAACGCCTGCCGCGACGGCGCCGTCCCCGAGTTCGCCCGCACCCTCTTCGGGGACATCTCATGGCGGCTGCCTGACGCGCCGACGCTGCTCCTCGGCCACTGGGACGCGCCCTCCCTGGGCGGCATGCGCCTGCTCGCCGAAAACGGCGCCGCCGCCATCACCGCCCCCCAGGAGTTCGCCATCTCCGACCACGCCCCCGACGGCGCCGCCGCCTACACGGAGGCGCTCCCCGCCCTCCAGGGCTGGCTGGCGCGCCACTGGGGCGGCCAGGCCGCCGCCAAAAAGATCCTTTTCCACCACAAGACGCGCAATTGCAACTATCTTATGCACAGTTTCGAAAACGAGCCGCCACGCCATGCCCAGGCCGACGCCCCCGCCGCCGAGGGGATTCTGCACCTGCACGCAGGAATGCTCGCCCCATTCCCCGTCGCCGAGGACGCCGCCACCTCCGAACTCCACGCCTCCCCAGGCTGCGCCGCCCCATCGGGCCTCGACTTCGCCCCGAGCAGCCCCGTCGATGAAAACGGGTTCCCCCTCGCATGGCGCGACGACACCCTCGCCTTCCCCCTCGCCCCCCTCGCGCAGCCCCTCGTCCTCGACGGCGCACCGTCCCTGCGCCTCTGGACCGAATGCAACCGCCCCGACGCGCTGCTGGTGTTCCGCCTTGTCGCCGTCCCGCCAGACGCCCCCGAAAGCGCGGGACGGGTCATCAGCCGAGGCGCCGCGCGCCTCGCGCTGCCGAGGTGCGGGCCGCTGTGCCTGCACGAGCGGAAGGACGACGGGCCGATCGCGCTGGAAATCCCCCTCTCCCCCCTGGCCTGGCGGCTGCCCGCGCGGAGCCGCCTCCGCCTTGAAATTTCGGGCGGCGAATGCCCGCGCTTCCTGCCCGCGCTCGCCGACCGCCGCATCCCCGCGCCACGGGCGCATTTCACCTTCCACCATTCGCAGGAGCGCCCCTCCTGCCTCCGACTTCCCATCCGCCCGTCCAGGGCACCGCCTTGACGCCAGACGCCGTTCCCGCCCGCATCGACACTTTCACCTGATAAACTGGAGAACCCGTCATCATGGCATCCCTCAACAAAGTCATTCTCATCGGAAATCTCACGCGCGACCCGCAACTCGTCGCCAACTCCAACAACGGCCAGACCTTCTGCCGCTTCGGCCTCGCCGTCAACCGACGCTACCGCACCGCCGACGGCGTCGACCACGAGGAAGTCACCTTCGTCGACGTCACCGTCAATGGCCGCAGCGGCGAAAGCTGCGCCCGCTACCTGACCAAAGGGCGGCAGGCCTACGTCGAGGGCTCCCTGAAACTCGAAACCTGGGTCGGCCGCGACGAAAAGGAGCGCACCTCCCTGCGCGTTTTCGCCGAACGCGTCCTCTTCCTCGATTCACCTGGCCTCCAGGCCGCAGGGGAACAGAATTCCTCCAGGCCAGTTACCGTCAAGGACTTCATGCCCCGCCCCGCCAACACCGCGCCGCTGCCTCCCGCCGCCCCCGTCCCCCCCATGCCTGCATTCGCCCCCGCCTCGGCCACGCAGCCTGCGGAAGTCGTCCCGCCTGCGGCGCCGCCGCCCACGTCCGAAACCACCGCCGAGCCGCCCATCGACGACGTGCCGTTCTGAACCGCGCGGCGCAGAATCAGGGGCGACCGCCAACCACCATGCAGATCCGCCGTTTCCATTGCCCAGAACTCGCCCCCGACCTCGGGGAAGCCGTCCTGCCTGCGGGCGAAGCCGCGCACGCGCTGCGGGTGCTCCGCCTCGCGCCAGGCGACCGCCTGCAACTCCTCAATGGACACGGCCTCGTCGCCGAGGCCGAACTGCTCCCGCCGCCGAACGGCGCACGCCATCCCCGCGAGGCCCGCTGCCGCATCCTGTCATGTCGGGAATGCCCGCCGCCGCGGCCGCTGACGCTGGTGGTCGCGCCGCCGCGCGGCAAGGCCTTCGACCTCGTGCTCAGGGCCGCCACGGAACTCGGCTTCACCGCCGTGCAGCCCGTCCTCTCCCTGCGCGGAGTCGCCAGGCCGGAGGAATGCTCCTCCAATTGGCAGGAGACCATCCTCGCCGCCATGAAGCAGTCCATCAACGTATGGCCGCCGAAGGTCCTGGCTCCGCAGCCCTTCGATGCCCTCCTCGACGCCACCCCTCCCGCCACCATGCTTTTCGGCGCGCTCCCCAGGGACGGCGCGCGCCCACGCCCCGACGCGGCCTCCATCCAGAGCATCTGGGTCGGCCCCGAGGGCGGCTTCGCCCCCGAGGAGGAAGAGGCGCTGCTCGCACACGGCGCCATCCCCGCCACCATCGGCCCCGCCGTCCTCCGCGTCGAGACCGCCGTCCCCGCGCTCGCGGGCTATCTCGCCGCCCTTTCCATCTCCTGACATGAAACGCCCATCGTTCTGCCTGGTGCTGCGGCATGCGCTGCGCGGCTTCCATTTCCGTCGGCTGCCGCTGCGCGCCGCCATCGGCCTCATCCTCGTCGCCATCAACGTCCCCGTCGGCTGGGGTGGCGCCGCCGTCTGCGCCTATTTCAGCATCCGCGCCGCCTCCGCCAGCGAGCGCGCCGCCTGGGGCACCGCCTCCGCCGTGGTCTACGGACTCTCCTGGGGAATGCTTTTCCTCGGCATCGTGCTCGCGGGAAAAGAAACCGTTCGCAATTTCCAGCAGCACCTCCCCCGCGCCTGGAAAGCCTGGCGCCGCGCGACGCGAATCCAGTCCTCCGCCCAGTGAGAGGCGCGCGCCTGCTATTTTCTCGCCCGCGCCAATGACGGCATCCCCACAATGGACGGCGGTGCAAATTTCGTGGTCCTCAGCAACTTGTGGATCGCGTGGTCCAGATCGGCGTTCACGTTCTCCAGCAGGACCTCCCCCAGCCCGGGATAATGCTGGCAAAGCCCATACAGCGTGGCCGCGCGCTCGATGCACGAGCGCATCCCAGGCGGCATTCGGTTCCAGATGGTCAGCAACTCCCCTGGCATATCCTGCCGCGCCGACAGTTCCCGATCCATCTCGCCTGTCAAGAAATCGTTGATGCGGAAAATATAGCGGTCATGGCACGTGGCCGTCTGCCCCGACTCCCATTTGCGCACAGTCGACCAGTTGATCGAAAAGTGGTTCGCCAACTGCTCCTGCGACATCCCCAGTTCCAGGCGCTTGCGCCGAAACTCCGCCCGCAGCTCAGGCGTGAACTCCCCCCGAAAATGCAGATTCGCATGCACCATGTCGTCTTTGATCCGCGAAATGCCCATGACAATGCAATCTCCTTGTAAAGACAGGGACTCTCGAAACCGTGACAGCCTACGGAAGGCAGGCCGCAATCCACGCGGCCACGGATATAGTGTATGC
Source organism: Lentisphaeria bacterium (assembly GCA_016287975.1). Next base: position 21,117 of record JAEEXV010000307.1, read on the forward strand.
CCATTTCCCACAACTGCAAGCGAAGTCATAGAAACGCAACAAAGTCAAGGAAATGGGCAGTAAAATGCGGGATTTCCAGCGCCCCCTTTGGGGCAAGGAGAGTCGCCGGCCCAAGAATGGGCCGGCACAGAACGCTCGACACCCCGATGGGTCTGAAGTCTGGGGTCTGGGGTCCCGAATGATGGGTCTGGGGTCTGGGGGCTGGGGTCCCCGATGGGTCTGAAGTCTGGAATCTGGGGTCCCCGATGGGTCTGAAGTCTGGGGTCTGGGGTCCCGAATGATGGGTCTGGGGTCTCGGGTCTCAAGTCCCCGATGGGTCTGGGGTCTGAAGTCTGGGGTCCCCGAATGATGGGTCTGGGGTCTGAAGTCTGGGGTCCCCGAATGATGGGTCTGGGGTCAGCGGGGGTCTGGCCAGGGCGTTTCCTCAGTCCGTCGTCTCCATCAGGTTTTCCATGATATACTGCTTGCGCTGGGGTGTATTGCCGCCCATGAGGAAACGCAGCATGGCATCCAGGTTGCGCGGTTGCTCGACGGTCACTGGCAGCAACCGGATCTTGTCGCGGTGGATGAACTGCTTGAACTCCTGCGGGTCGATTTCACCCAGTCCCTTGAATCGGGTGATCTCCACGTCCTTGCCGTTGCCCAATTGCTTTGCGGCGGCGTCGCGCTCGGCCTCGCTGAAGGCATAGAGATTCTTGGATTTGTTGCGGATGCGGAAAAGCGGCGTCTCCAGGATGAAGAGATGCTCGGAGGTGACCAGTTGCGGGAAGAACTTCAGGAAGAAAGTGATCAGCAGATTGCGGATGTGGTAGCCGTCGGGATCGGCATCGGTGGCGATGACCACCTTCCCGTAGCGCAGATTTTCAAGGCTGTCCTCGGTGCCCAGGGCGCGGGTGACGCCGTAGAGTTCCTCGTTGCCTTTCGAATAGATGAACTCCTTGGTGCATCCATAGATGTTCAGCGGCACGCCGCGCAGGGCGAAGACGGCCTGGGTATTGGCGTCGCGCGCGCTGATGACGATGGAGGCGGCCGAATCGCCCTCGGTCAGGAAGATCATCGAATCCTGGCACATCTGCTTTTCCTCGGGCTTGCGGTGGGAATCGGTCTCGTTGAAATGGTATTTGCACTCCCGCAGTTTCTCGATCTTCAGCTGCGACTTGCTCGCCAGTTCCTTCGCGTTCTTCCGAATGCTCTGGATCTGCTTGCGCACCGATTCGTTCTTCGAGATCTTCTCGAAGATCTTCTCCTTCGTCTCAGGATGCTTGTAGAGATAGTCGACCACCGCCGCCTTGACCTCCGCGACCACTGGTCCGCGGATCTCCTGGCTCGTCAGCTTGTTCTTCGTCTGCGACTCGAACACAGGCTCCGCCACGCGCACCGCGACCGCCCCCAGGATGCCCGCGCGGATGTCATCCGCGTCAAATTGCTTGTCTTTGGGGGCCAGTTCGTTGATGCCCTTCACAACCCCCTCCTTGAAAGCCGCCAGGTGCGTGCCGCCGTCATTCGTGTACTGCGTGTTGCAGAAGGAGTAGTAGTTCTCCGTGCCGGAGTTGGTATGGCAGAAGGCGAACTCCAGGGTCGCCGCCCGATAATGGATGATTTCGTAGAGCGCCTCGGATTCCAACTTGTCCTCCAGCAGATCCAGCAGACCGCGGCGGCTGTAGTACTTCTCGCCGTTGCACTCGATCGACAGCCCCGTGTTCAGCCAGGCGTAATGCTGCATCCGCCGCTGCACGAACTTCTTCTCGAACCGAAATCCAGGGAAGATCTCCGACGACGGCTGGAAACGGATGCGCGTCCCGTTCGGCTCCGCCTCCTTGCCGCGCCGCTCCGAAACCAGCCTCCCCTCGCGGCACAGCACCGTGCAGTATTCCCCGTCGCGCCAGCTCGTCGCCTCGAACTCCGCCGACAGGAAGGTGACCGCCTTCAACCCGACGCCGTTCATGCCGATCGAACTGCTGAAAACCGCATGGTCGCCCGTCCCCTTCTTGCGGAAGTTCCTCCCCGTGTTGATGCGAAGCACGCAGTCCTTCAGCTTGTCCAGCGGGATGCCGCGCCCGAAGTCCCGCACCGTCACCATCCCCTCGTCGGTAAGCGTCACCTGAATCCGACGCCCCTGCCCCATCATGAATTCGTCGACGGCATTGTCCATGACCTCTTTCAGCAGGATGTAGATGCCGTCCTCATGATGCTCGCCAGTCCCCGTCGCGCCAATGTACATCCCAGGACGTGATCGGACATGCTCGCATGGATCCAGGGTCTCAATGCTGTCGGCATCATACGCGACGGAAGGCATTGGCGACGACTCAAAATTCAATTCAGGTTCAGGATCGTTCGGCATCTTCAAAACAAAATACGGAAAACCCGTCCGCCCCCCTGGCACACGCGGACAGCATTACACTCAAAACGCCCCCTCTCTATGGCCCACCCCAGTCAGAACGGACTTATCTGCCCTTCCCTGCCTTCGCCTTCGAAGGCACAGGCTTCGCAGGGGCCTTCGCCACAGGCTTCGCGGGAGTCTTCGGCGCAGGCTTCGCGGGGGCCTTCGCCACAGGTTTCACGGGAGCCTTCGCCGCTGGCTTCGGCGCGGGCTTTGCAGGGGCCTTCGCCACAGGTTTCGCGGGAGTCTTCGGCGCTGGCTTCGCAGGGGCCTTCGCCGCGGGCTTCGCGGGGGCCTTCGCCACAGGTTTCGGCGCAGGCTTCGCGGCAGGTTTCGGCGCAGGTTTCGCGGCAGGTTTAGGCGCAGGTTTCGCGGCAGGTTTAGGCGCTGGTTTCGCGGGGACCTTCGCCACAGGCTTCGCGGGGGCCTTCGCCACAGGCTTCGCGGGGGCCTTCGCCACAGGCTTCGCGGGGGCCTTCGCCACAGGCTTCGCGGGGGCCTTCGCCGCAGGTTTCGCCACTGGCGCGGGCGCGGCCTTCGCGGCAGGTTTAGGCGCTGGTTTCGCCGCTGGCGCTGACTTCGCGACCGACTTCGCCGCAGGTTTCGGCGCAGATTTCACGGACGACTTTTTGTCGGCGGGCTTTTTTGCCGACGTCAAATCCGAGGCAGGGTTGTCAACCAGCCAGAATCCATCCTCCTTCTTCCCAGAAGACTTCTTCTCCGCGGGCTTCTCCTCGGACTTCGCGGGCGCTTTCTTCGCGGGCTTCTTCTCCGCGGGCTTCTCCTCGGACTTCGCGGGCGCTTTCTTCGCGGGCTTCTTCTCCACAGGCTTCTCTTCGACCTTCGCGGGCTTCTTCTCCGCGGGCTTCTCTTCGGCCTTGGCGGGCGCCTTCTTCGCGGGTTGCTCGTCGGCCTTCACAGGCTTCTCTTCAGCCTTCGCGGGCGATTTCTTCGCGGGCTTCTCCTCGGCCTTCGCGGGCGTCTTCTTCGCGGGCTTCTCTTCGGCCTTGGAAGGGGCTTTCTCCGCGGGCTTCTCCTCGGCCTTCGCGGACATCTTCTTCGCGGGCTTTCCACCCGCCTCCTGAGCCTCTTCCGAGTCTTCGAACTCCTCCCCTCCAAACTCATCTTCCTCGTCGTCCTGGCTGTCCCCGAACGATTCCTTGAAGTCATCCTCGGCAAGTTCGGCGGCAAGCACATCGTCCGCGTCATTGTCCTCCTCGGCCAGGACGAAGTCGAGTTCGTCCACGGACGAGTTGCGGCGGCGGCGCTTGCGGCGGGAACCGCCGCCCTCATCGTCGACGTTGTAGTTGAGTTCGTCGAGGATATCTGGCTCGGTGTCGTCGTCGTCGTCGAAGAGATCGTCGTCGTCCTCGCTGGCGTACTCGCCGTCGAGATCCTGCTGTTCGTCCATATCGAGTTCATCCGGGCCGTCGTCGAACTCGCTGGCCAGGGAGGAGGACACCAGCAACTGCCCGCATTCGGGGCAGAGTCCGTCCTCCTTCTCCACGTCGCTGACTTTCACTTTTGCTTCGCAATTCGGGCATTTGATGGTTTCATTGGCCATAAATAGAACCTCCTCCTAAGTGAGTGTGATGGGAATCGCGGGGTAATTTACACCCGTTTTCTAAAAACGCGCAATTCCCAGGAAAAATTTCAACAACCGCCGGCATTGTTCCTCCAAAACCGCCCACGGGCACGAGGTCAGGATGCCAAAGTCCGCCCGATTCACCTTTTCGTCCATCGTCAACTGGTGCGCCAGCCGCCGTCGGCATTCCTCCTCCGACCAGCCCCGCGCCAGCAGCCGTTGACGCTGCGTCTCGGCATCGCACCACACCGCGACCACCGCCTCCGCCCGCCCCCAGCCGCATTCATACCACAACGGCACCGCCGCCAGGAGCGGGGCTGGAGCCGCCGCCGCCGCCAATTCCGCAAGCCGCGACTGGACGCGCGGATGCAGCTGCGCGTTCAGCCACGCCAACTCCGCGTCGTCCCCGAAGACCCGCGCCGCCAGCCGAGCACGGTCCAACGCCCCGTCCCCGCCCACCATATCCTTCCCGAAATGCGACGCGATTTCCCCCAGAAGGGCGCTGCCTGGCGCATACAGTTCATGGGCGATGTCGTCGGCGTCCGCCGTCGCCGCCCCCAGCTGCGCAAACTGCCGCATCACCGTGGTCTTGCCCGCCCCGATCCCCCCCGTGATGACAATCAGCCGACTCCCTGCACTCCCGTTCTTCATGCGCATCCTCCCTGCTTGGACAAATCCTCCAGAACCATCTGCGCCACTTCGTCCGCCGTCGCGCACGGCAGCGCAACACTCCCTGGATGCTGGTGCCGAAACCACGTCAACTGCCGCCGCGCATACTGGATTGTCCGATTTGACAGCGTCTCCCGAAGCGCGCCTTCCCCGCCTGGGCGCCCCGCCGCCAGAAACGCCGCGATGTCCCGATATCCCAGCGCCTGCCATGCCGTCGGCGCCTCCAGCAGCCCCGCCGCCACCGCCGCCTCGCACTCCGCCACCCACCCAGCCGACAGCATCGCCGCCGTGCGCCTGCGGATGCGCTCCTTCAGCCCCCCGAACTCCGGCAGGACGCAGTACTGGCGATAGCCCGCCAGCGGCGCGTCTGGACGACGCTGCAGCCGCCACGGCGCCTCCCCCGTGAGCCGATAGACCTCCACCGCGCGCGCAAGATGGCGCGGATTCAGGCGGATGTCCTCAGGCACCTCCGCCCCGAACGCCCCCTCCAGCTCCGCGCGCAGCGCCGCGACGCCCTCGGGCGTACCAATCGCCGCGCGCAGTTCCGCCGCCAGGGCGGCGTCCCCTGGCAGCAGGGGCAGACCGTAGCAGAGCGCCCGCGCATAGAGCCCCGTCCCGCCGACCACGAGCGGCGTCTTTCCGCGGCCTCGGATCTCCGCGATCCGCGCCTGCGCCGCAGGCACGAATCGGCTGGCGTCCCAGCGTTCCTGGATTTCCAGTTCCCCCACCAGATGATGGCGCACCGCCGCGCGCTCCGCCGCAGTGGGCTGCGCCGTCCCGATCTCCAGCCCGCGGTAGATCTGCATTGAATCGCACGAGACGATCTCCCCCCCCAACTCTGCCGCCAGCCGCATCGCCGCCGCGCTCTTCCCAGTGCAGGTCGGCCCAAGAAGCACTATCACCGGAAGCATGCCGACTTCAATCCTTCGCCTTGCGCTCCTGCATCTCCGTATAAAACGCGCAAACCACCCAGAATATGACGGAACACGTGATCGCGCTGTCCGCGACATTGAACGCTGGAAAGCCATACGATCCGAATTCGAAGCGCAGGAAGTCAATCACGCCCTCGCGGTAGAAGGCCCGGTCGATCAGATTGCCGACCACTCCCCCCAGCAGGCAACCGCACGGTATCGCATACCGCGCCTTCCCCTCCGTCAAACGATGGAAAAACACCGCCAGCAGCACCGCCGCCACCGCCGAAATCACCGTCAGCAACCCCATCCGCCCCTCCAGGATGCTCCACGCCGCCCCCAGATTCCGCCAGTGCACCAGCCGAAAGAAACCAGGAATCACCCAGACCTCGTCGCCCTCCCCGAATGGCCGCGGCCATTTCCACACCGTCAGCCACTTCGTCAACTGATCCAGCAACACCACCGACAGCGCCAGCAGCCCAGGCCCGCCACAAAGACGCGCCCAGAAGCCGCGCACGCCCGCCGACTTACTTTCCGCTGCGCCCGTCGAATTCACCGCGCTCCTCTCGGATGCTTTTGCATTTGATGCAGTAATGCGCAAACGGACGCGCCTCCAGGCGACCCTCGCCGATCGGCTGCCCGCAATCCGCGCAAATCCCGTATTTCCCCCGCTTGATGTTCTCCAGCGCCTCGTCGATCATCCTCAGCTTCTCCGCATCGGATCCCATCGTCGATATGTCAATCGCGTGGATGAAGTCCTTGCTCCCCGTCTCCTCGATGTTCTCATTGCTGGCGTTGTTCCGCAAATTGCTGTGCGACGACTGCAACCGCATGGAAATCCGCTCCCGCTCCGCCAGAAGCCGCTCGGTCACCTCTTTCAGAAACTCCTCCGAAAACGGACTCTTGCTCGCTCGCTTCGCTCGGGAACCCGCGACGCTGGATTTTGTGCTCTTCTTCATGGCGCTCATTCGCTTCTCTTCTCAGAACATGCTCAATGGCGGAGGCCGCTCCCCAAACACAATCGGGATGACCCGTTAAGATAGCCTCGTTTGACCAAATTGCAACCCGCCTCGCAAGTCTCGCCGCCGCCCCGCACTTTCTGTGACTTTGGCGACTATCCTGCACTTTGGAAATGCCCGACACATCGGCGCATATAGTATGCGCAAGGCACTCAGAGCCCAGACCATCTTTCGAAGACCCCAGACCCCAGACTTCAGACCCATCGGAGACCCCAGACCCAAGACCCAAGACCCATCGGGGCCCCCAGACTTCAGACTTCAGACCCATCGGAGACCCCAGACCCCAGACTTCAGACCCATCGGGGACCCCAGACCCCAGACCCCAGACCCATCGGGGACCCCAGACCCCAGACTTCAGACCCATCGGGGACCCCAGACCCCAGACCCCAGACCCATCGGGGACCCCAGACCCCAGACCCCAGCCCCCAGACTTCAGACCCATCGGGGAGCTGAGCGTGCTGTGCCGCCCCATTTTTGGGGCGGTGAATGCCCCGAGTCCCATGCGGGGCCATTCCTGGGGCCGCCGCCCTGCGCCACCCCGAAAAAACCATCCCCGACACGGGTAATCTCCCGTCAACGGATTACATTGTGTGTATGTTTCTTTTCCCTTTCCCTTTGGACCCGACCATGAAAAAGACCATCTCCCTCCTTCTGCTCCTCACGGCCCTGGTCGCCTACGCCGCCAACTTCACCTGCCAGGTCAGCGTCGGCGCCCCCGTCGCCCCCGACAACGTATCCCTCTGCCTCGGCGTCGCGGACGCGGCGGAAATCACCCCCATGCCGCCGAACTCCTCCATGTTCGGCGTGAAGGACTTCTATCTCGTCAACCCAGAGAACATCGGGACGGACGCCGCCGCCGTGACGGGGGATCTGGCGCGCCTCTCCACCGACATCCGCTCCAGCGACGGCGGGGTCTGGGCCATCGCCGTCAACTCCGACCTCACCTTCTATTTCGCCGCAGGCGGCCAGCCGCTCCACTATCTCGTCGCCAATGCCGAAGGCACCGCTGGCGGCGCCCTCGGGAACTCCCTGAAAGTCCCCGCAGGCAGCATCCTCCAGATCTCCACCGCCCCCATCGCCGAGGCCGCCGCCATCGCCCAAGACCCCTCCAACCAGACCATCATCGCCTCTGGTGACGACGGCACCCCATCCGCCACCGCCACCCTCGCCATCGACGCCGAAGCCACCGCCCTCGCCATCAACTTCGCAGGCTCCGCCCCCGTCGCAGTCCGCATCGGCAACCGCTACTACACAGAGGACCTCCCAGAGGGCTCCGAGGCGCTCCCCGACGGCGTCAAATGGATCTGCTCGCTCGACGGCCTCAACGACGCCGCCGTCAACGGCTTTGCCAACGGACAGCTCGACCTCACTGTCGCCGCAGGCTCCGCCGCCGCCACCGTCACCATGACCGCCATCGACAAGGGCGCCACCCCCGTCGCCGTCTCCCTCACCTCTGGGGACAATACCGCCGCCACCCTCACCTGCCTCGTCCCCGCCTACGACCCCATGGACTACGACCAAGACGACGTGCTCATCGCGGGTGACTTCTCCTACGTCCCCGTCGGCGCCGACACCGCGATGATCGTCGGCTACGACAACGCCAAGGCCAAGACCGTCGCCATCCCCACGACCCTGGGCGGCTACACCGTCTCCATCATCGGACGCCACGCCTTCAAGGGCAACGCCGTCCTCACCTCCATCACCCTTCCCGAGACGCTGGAGCGCATCGGGGAAGGCGCCTTCCAGGGAATGGCCAAACTCGCCGCCATCCACATCCCCGCCTCCGTCGTCCAGATCGACCAGGCCGCCTTCGCCCAGTGCCCCGCCCTCAAGACCATCACCGTCGCCGACGCCAATGAAAACTACGTCGGCAAGGACGGCGCCCTCTACACCACTGGCTACGAGACTCTCGTCGCCGTACCTGGTTCCGCCGCCAACCTCGCCATCCCCGCCACGACAACCGCCATCGCCCCCAGCGCGCTGACGGGCTGCGCCAAGCTCAAGGCGCTCGCCATCCCCGCAGCCGTCGCCGAAATCGGCGAGGAGGCCTTCGCCAACTGCACCGCCCTCGCCGTCTTCACCGTCGCCGCCGAGAACGGGCACTTCACCGCCGTGGACGGCATCCTCTACACCAAGGACAAGACCGAACTCGTCGCCGTCCCTGGAGCCTACGCCAAGCCCCTCGTCCTCCCCGCCACCGTCACTGCCATCCGCAAGGGCGCGGCGGCAGGCTGCGCGAAGTTCAAGGCCGTCACCCTGAATGCAGGCCTCGCCACCATCGGCGAACGCGCCTTCGACCACGCCGCCAAGCTCGCCGCCGTCACCATCCCCGCCTCCGTCACCGAAATCGGCCCTGGCGCCTTCGCGAACTGTTCCGCCCTCAAGGCCATCCACGTCGCCCAAGGCAACCCCGCCTACTCCTCCGCCAACGGACTGCTCCTCTCCGCCGACGGCACCCGCCTCCTCGCCGTCCCTGGCGGCTTCCCAGGCGCACTCGCCATCCCCGCCTCCGTCACCGAACTGGCCGAAAACTGCGCGGAGGGCTGCACCGCCATCACCGCCGTCACCTTCCCCGTCGGCATCGACGCCATCCCCCCCTGCGCCTTCTACGGCTGCACCAAACTCGCCACCGTCACCGTCCCTGGCAATGTCACCGCCATCGGCGACGAGGCATTCGCCAACTGCACCGCCCTCAAGACCCTCAGGCTCTCCGAAGGCCTCCTCGAACTCGGCGACGACGTATTCCGCGGCTGCAAGGGCCTCGCCGCCGCAACCCTCCCCTCCAGCCTCGAAGACCTGGCCATCAGCGCCTTCGAGAACTGCGCAGGCCTCAAGTCCCTGACCTTCCTGGGCATGCCCCCCGACCTCTCCGACATGGCGGAACTGCCGCCCAAGTGCGTCGTCTACGGCTACGCCAGCAACGGCTGGAACGCAGGCGGGATCTTCTGCGGCGCCGCCGTCAAGGCCCTCGCCCTCGACTTCTCCTATGTCGTCGACGACGATGACACCGTCGCCATCACTGGGCTCGCCAACGAGAAGGCCACCGCGCTCGCCATCCCCGCCATGCTCGAAGGCCTCCCCGTCGCGCGCATCGCCCCCGCCGCCTTCCAAGGCAAATCCAAGGTCAAAAGCGTGACCATCCCAGGCACCGTCCAGACCATCGGCGACAGCGCCTTCGCCGACTGCACCGCCCTCGCCGACTTCACCCTCGGCGACGGCCTCGTGACCATCGGCATGGACGCCTTCGGCGGCTGCGCCAAGCTCAAGTCCATCGCCATCCCCGCCACCGTCGAGGAGATCCTCCCTGCCGCCTTCGATGGCTGCTCGGCCCTCACCGCAATCGCCATCCCCGCCGCCACCACCGAGATCGGCGGAGGCGCCTTCTCCAACTGCAAGAGCCTCAAGACCATCACCGTCGCCGAGGGCAACCCCGTCTTCGCGGCCGTCGGCGGCGCCCTCTACGCCCTCGACCACGAGGAATCCTGCGCGACGCTCTTCTTCGTCCCCGCCACCATCGCCAGTTTCACCATCCCTGCGGAGGTCGCAGGCCTCCCCGTCACCGCCATCGGCGACAGCGCCTTCAACGGCAGCGCCAAACTCAAGGCCCTCGCCATCCCCGAAGGAGTCACCACCATCGGCAACTTCGCATGCTTCAACTGCTCCGCCCTCGCGACGGTCTCCATCCCCGCCTCGGCCGACACCCTCGGCGAGGCCGCCTTCGCCAACTGCAAGAGCCTCAAGACCGTCACCGTCGCCCAAGGCAACCCCGTCTATGCCGTCCTGGGAGGCGCCCTCTACGCCCTTGACGGCGAGGGGCAGCCCGAGGTCCTCCTCTTCACGCCCGCCGCCACCGCCGGCGTCTTCAGCGTCCCCGCCACTGTCACCCGCCTCGGCATGGGCGCCTTCGCGGGCTGCGCCAAACTCACCGCCATCCATTTCCCCGACGGCATCGACGCCATCCCCTCCGGCCTCTGCCTGAACTGCACTGGCCTCACCGAGGTGTTCCTCCCCGACGGCGTCCTCTCCATCGGTCCCGACGCCTTCAACGGCTGCGCCAAACTCGCCTCCATCGTCATGCCCTCCTCCATCACCGCCATTGGAGCGACCGCCTTCTACAACTGCAAGGCCCTCGCCACCCTGAACCTGCCCGACGACCTACAGACCATCGGCGAGGGCGCCTTCAACGGCTGCGCCAAACTCGCCAGGATCGCCATCCCCGCAGGGGTCGAATCCATCGGCGCCCACGCCTTCGACAACTGCAAGAAACTCCTCGACATCTTCTTCCTCGGCGACGAAGCGCCTGGCGTCCTCGGCGTCACCACCCTTCAGGCCAAGACCGTCGTCCATGCGGCCTGGAACGGCTCCTACGGCGTCCTCCCGAAGAGCGGCACCCCCGTCCGCACCACCGCCTTCACCCCCGCCACCCCTGTCCTCGACATCGACGGACAGGAGGAACTCGTCGCAGGCGGCAAAGCCAACTTCACCCTCACGGTCGATGAAAACGCCAAAGTCCCCGCCTGGTCCATCGCCTACGGCGCCAAGTCCGCCAAGATCGACAAGAACGGCGTCCTGACCGCGGGAAAGTCCGACCTGGCCCAGACCATTGTCGTCCGCGCCATCTACGCCATCGGCGGCTGCCCCTACGAGACCACCTTCAACGCCACCCTCGCCGCGACCCAATACCCCGTGACCGCCGTCGGCGCCAACGCCTCCACGCCCGCGGCCGCCATGGGCGCGGAGGTCACCGTCACCGCCGTCATCCCCGACGGCGAGAATCCCGCCGACTACATCGTCGCCTGGACCTTCTCGCCGAAACTCGACTTCGCCGCCGACGGCCTCGCCGCCACCTTCATCATGCCCAACAAGGCCGTCAAGGCCACCGCCAAGGTCACGCGAAAGCCAGGCCGCCCGAACGCCGCCGCCTCTCTCGCCGCCTACGGCGCCCAGGCCCGCGCCGCCGCCGACTTCACCCTGACCTGGACCGCCCCCGACGGCGCCGAGGGCGCGTTCTACATCGTCTCCGACGCCGCCGTCGCCGCCGCCATCCTCGACGCCGACCCGACGGCACAGGTCGCCTCCCTCGACGACGCCGCCTGGACGCTCGCCCTCCCCGCAGGCGCCACCCTCCGCGCATCCGACACCGCGCTCGTCGCCACCCTGCCCGACGGCACCGCCACCAGCGCCGACGGCTTCACCGCCAGCGCCGACACCACCCTCGTCATCACCCGCCCGTAGCGCCACCGACATGTCGGGGGAGCAACCGCCTCCCCCGCCCAGTTTCTGGCTTTGCGGCTATATTAGGCCTTATGCCAGAAGCGCTGCTCAAAATCCAGCCCTTCCAGCGGATCGCAAATGCCCTGGAAGGGCAGATCGCGGCGGGAAAATATCCGCCGGGAACGGCCCTCCCCTCGCGCAATGTGCTGGTCCGCGAATTCGGCGCCGCACGCGCCACCATCGACCGCTCGATCGCGCTGCTCGTGAAACGCGGCCGCCTCTCCAGTCGACACGGCTCGGGCACCTACGTGCTGCCGCCCGACACCCGAAAATATCGCGTCGCCATCTTCGGCGCCTCCGTCGACGCCGCCCACATCCCCCTGGAGTTCGCCCCCGAGTTCCTCCCCAGCGGCTTTCTCGCAACCCGCGCCGACTGGAAAAAACTCCTCGACTACGACGGCGTCCTTTTCATCATGCCCGACGCTCCCCTCATGGCCGTCGCCCGCGCCGCCGCCCCCGCCCTCCCCGTCGTCCTCGTCAACCGATTCCTCAAGGGCGTCCCCTGCGTCACGACCGACTTCGCCTGGGCCTACCAGACCATCACCCACGACCGCCTCGACAGCCACCCTGGATGGCGCCCCGTCTACCTCGACTCCGGCTCCGACAGCCCCGCCCTCGTCTACCGACGCGTCGGATTCCTCGACGCCTGCCGCCAACTCCACCGCCGCCCCGAACGCATCCGCCTCGACGGCGACTTCACCGACAATGTCCGCCGACTCCACGAACACCTCCCCCGCCAGCGCGCCGTCATCGTCTCCGACTCACGCCTCAACACCGGTGCCTTCATGCGGTGGGCCGCCGAAACCAACGCCGCCCTCGGCGACGCCATCCTCTACAGCGACTTCGACAACGACTACGGACGCCATGTCTGGGGGCTCCAGGTGACCAGTTTCAAGCAAAACCTCAACGCCCTCCAACAGCAGGGCGCCGATCTACTCCTCCAGATCCTCCGCCGCCAGCCTGGCGAAGTCCAGCTCCTCGTGCGCCCGAAATTCTGCGCAGGCGACACCTGACCCCATTATGCCTGAAGACCGCACCATCGTACTGCCCGACAAGACCGCCCACCGCTGGGAGGTGGAGGGGACGGCGCCCCACACCCCCAAGCCCTGGCAGCCCTTCTCCCCCCTCCCCGCAGGCCCCGACCCCTCCAGCGTCCCAGGATGCACCCTCGAAGGCATCCTCGGCTCAGGCGGCATGGGCACCGTCTACCTCGCACGCCAGGACACCCTCAACCGCAAGGTCGCCGTCAAGGTCCTCAACAGCCGCCTCGCCAACGACCCCGACTTCATCGCGCGGCTGCGGCAGGAGGCGCTCATCATGGGGGCGATGAGCCACCACAACCTCGTCGGATGCCATGACATCATCGTCACCAAAAACGGCGCCTGCATCGTCATGGAGTACATCCCAGGACACCTCAACGGACGCAACGCCGTCGAACAACTCGGCCCCATCCCTGAGCGCTACGTCGTCAAGATCCTCCTGGAGGTCACCCGCGGCCTCGCCTACGCCTACGCCAAGGGCTTCACCCACCGCGACGTCAAGCCCGACAACATCCTCTTCAGTTTCGGCGAGGACCGCCTCCCGCACAACTACGAGGAACTCTTCCACCACCCAGACAGCCGCATCGCCATCTGCGACTTCGGCATCGCCTCCGCAAAAGCCAATCTCCCCGCCGCCGAACCGCAGGACGACCATCCCTCCGAGACCGTGAAGGTCATGGGAAGCCCTGTCTACATGGCCCCCGAACAGGCGGTCATGCCCGACAAGGTCGACTGCCGCACCGACATGTATTCCCTCGCCGCAACCGCCTATTTCCTGCTCACAGGCAAACCGCCCTTCACTGGAAAGGACTGGAACGCCATCCTCGACGCAAAAGTCGAACACGACCTCCCCGCGCCGCGCCTCGCCAGCGGCAAACTCTCAGGCGAGTTCAGCCATATCCTCGCGCGCATGGGGGCGCTCCTCCAGGACGACCGCTATCCCGACTACCAGTCCCTCCTCAAGGACCTCGAAGCCCTCGCCATGCGCTATGCCGACCAGATGCCCAGCCTCCGCAGCTTCCTCTACGCCCACCAGCGAGGCATCTGGTACACCCTCATCGCCCTCGTCCCCATCCTCGCCATCTCCATCGTCGCCCTCCACTGGTACAACGCCTGGCTCGAGGACTTCGAAAAACGCCTCATCTCCCAGACCGCCAACCTCGCCCTCTGGGACGGCGCTTTCCACCAATGGCGCCAGTCCTACGATCCGCAGAACGGGCGCTCCATCCTCCGCGCCACGCGCGGCGCGGGCGGCATCGCCATGCGCGACCGCCTCCGCCCAGGGGACTACTTCCGCATCATCCTCAAATGCCGCGGGCAGGACGCTTTCACGCTGCGCCTCTCCACCGCCTTCACCCCCGCGGGGAGCGAGCAGACCCAGACCATCGGCGTCCTCGGCGTCCGCCGTGGATCCGACAAGCGCTACCACGTCAACATGATCTCGACCGACTACGACCACTCCACCGCCCCCACTGGCAACATCCCGATCCCCGACGACTTCCCCGACGCAGGCGAGGAGTGGCTGAACCTCAAGGTCGAGTTCACCCAGAACGCCTTCCTCGTCTGGAACCGCAGCCGCCTCCTCGGGGTCTCCCATTTCACCCTGCCCGCCGATGCCGAAAAGCAGGATATCACCTTGAATATCGCCCCCATCCGCTGCGACGAGGTGACCATCGCCAGCATCATCATCGTGCACCATCCGTGACGGCACCGCATGGCCACCGCCCAGTCCCCCAATTTTCCGCGCATCGAACGCGCCGCCGCCCCCGACGACCCTGAAGTCGCCTTCCTGCCGCAGTTCGTCTGCACCTTGATGCTCGTGACCGCCGTCGCCTCCGCCCTCTGGCTGCGCGGAGACGGCATCCTGACCGCCGTCGCCCTCGCGCTGGCCCCGACGGCGCTGCTGCTGGCACGCCTCCCGATGCGCTGGATCCCCGACTGGGTGCGCCAATGCATCCAGCTCGGCTTCTTCACCCTCTCCGCATGGGCCATCGACACCCGCTGGTCCGCCGTGCAGGCCGACCTGTGCATCGTCGAGGCCACCTCCATCGGACTCCCCGCGCTCCTGCTGCGCCGACGCGTCAGCGAACACAACACCCTGCTCTTCGCCTCGCTGGGCCTCCTCTGCTACGGCTGTCTCATCCCGATGCGGGAGTTCTTCCTGCCCGCCTTCGGCGCCGGGCTCGCCGCCTCGGCGCTGCTCCTCTACGGCACCCGCACCGCGCTGTACACCCGCCACCGCGGCCTGGAGGACTCCCCGTCCGTCCCGATTCCACGGCACGGCGCCTGGCTCAGCCGCCTGTGCTGGCCCGTTCTGCACGCGCTGCTGGCCGCCCTCGCCGCCATCCTCCTCTTCGGGAACTGGACGCGCCGCAGCCAGGACCGCTGGCACACGCCAGGCCTCGTCCCCGTCTCCTTCGCCGCCACCAACCGCTCCGCCCTGCCCGACAACTGGCGGCGCTGGTTCACCGCCAGCGAGCACGTCGCGCTGGAGGATGCGTCCGCCGAACTGCCAGTCATCCGCACCTCCAGCGACCGCCAGTCCGTGCAACTCGCCCCCGACGCCGATTCCATCGCCGCCAACGCCATCGGCACGGGACAGGACGGCAACGGCAACGGCGCCGCCATCGGCAAGGACCTCCTCTTCCGCGCCTTCGCCCCCGTCAAACTCTATTGGACGATGCAGGTCTACGACACCTTCGACGGCGCGCGCTGGAGCCGCTCCCGCCAACTCGCGCGGGGCGCGTCTCCCCAGGACACGCGCCTCCCCGAGACCTACGTCGAGGTCACGCAGCGCATCACCATCCTGAAGAATCCAGGCAAGACCCTGCCATACTACTATTTCCCCCAGGAACTCGTCCTCCACACCCATTCGGAGGAAAAAACCGAAGCCACCCCGCGCATCGTCCCCTTCCAATATCTCGCCTACACCATCTTCCCCACCGACAAACAACCGCCTCTCCCCTGGGACTACATGGTCACCTCCGCCGTCGCCATGACACCCCCGCCACAGACGGAAACCACCCCCCGAAACACCGCCGCAAAACCCGAACCAGCCGCAAATGCGCCCGTAGCCACGGCGTCCCGCCGTGACACCCCCAAAGAGCCACCCAAGACCATTCCTGGAAAAAACGGAACAGCCGCAAATGCGCCCGTAGCCACGGCGTCCCGCCGTGGCACCCCCAAAGAGCCACCCAAGACCATTCTTGGAAAAAC
>JAEEXV010000308.1 GCA_016287975.1 Lentisphaeria bacterium
CCCCTGGCCACGGTCCTTCCGCCCTTGCAGGGCTCTGGGAAACAGGAACCCGCCCCCAGGGGGCCCGGGCGCTGCGCGCCCTCCACCCCTGGCTATGATCCAACGCCCCCTCCGGGGGCTTTCCCAGGCAGGAATGCCGCACATCTTTTCGGAAACCGCGCCCCACCTGCACGCTTCTGGCGTGTCGGCATTATGAGGGGCTGTTACCGCCCCTCTTGGGGAACAGCGCTTTTCACCAATGCAAGCGCTCCCGTAGGCCCGTCAGGAGATCTGATCCGAACTTGAACAGGAAAACCAGCACTCCCACCCCGGCGGCGACGCCAAGAAGAATCCAGGCCGCCTTCCATAGGACAGTCCACCAGGTGGTCGTTCTGGGCGGACGGTAGCCTGGCTCCCTCTGCTGGACTTTTTGAACATATCTGTTGATGATTATCATCAGCACGTCCCTGGAACGCCCGTCAAAACCCATATCATACTCTCGGACCCGCATCGTGTTTATTTCGATTCCGAGTTTCCACGCCCGCACCATGATCTCCTCCAATCCCGCCCCGGCGGGGACGAAACCAGCCAGGTTCCGCTCGATGGAATCGCCCAATTCGCAATAGACTTCGCATTTCGGCAAGGGCAGGGGGTGCCTGGCGAGGGCTTCCATCCTCGCAAAGTACTCCC
The DNA here is from genome assembly GCA_016287975.1 of Lentisphaeria bacterium. Next base: position 670 of record JAEEXV010000308.1, read on the forward strand.
CGATGCAGTCTGCGACCTCCCGCGCGTTCGCCAAGGCCTCCTCGGGGGAGCAGCGCCTTCGCATGAGGGCGAAGACGTTGTCCAGGCAGTTGCTGATGGACTTCGAGGCCTGGATCATTTCCGCAAGACTGCCACCCATCGCCTTGAAATAGACGAGAAAGAAACTGGCCTCCCAACTGTCAGGATCCTCCTGCAGGATCAGGTCATAGTATTTCGCCGCATTCTCCGAGTTGTTCTCCGCCTTGGCGCGGCGCGCGATCTGGTAGAGGTTCCGCAGACGGTCGCCCATGTCCACCTTGACCGTCCCCGCCACGTTCACGGTGCCCGAGACCATCAGCTTCCTGGCCTCCTCAAGCGAATATTTCGTTCCGCAGGACTGGCAGACGAAGACGCCGTCACGTTTCACGAGATCGGTGCCGCCGCACATTTCGCAGGCAAGCGGGCGGAAGGTCGTCCGCGTCTCCTCGAAGTATGAGGAGGGGCCCGTCGGGCTTGCGGCGGGGCGGCCGCCGTCCCGCGACGCGGGGACAGCCGCAGCCTGCGGCACTTCGCGGTCATAGACGTCATCCTCATGGACAAGGAAGTCCTTTCCGCAATGGAGGCATTGGGCGTCGCCGCCCACCATGTTCCCGTCGATGTCGCACGGATTTCCGCACCAGGGGCAGTTGATTTTCATAGCCTGCAAAGTCCTGTTACACCGACGCAAGGATTTCGCTTTTCTTGCGGTCGTATTCGTCCTGGGTGATGAGCCCCGCGTCCAGCATCGCCTTGATGGCCTGGAGCCGTTCGACCGGCGACGACGGCGCCTGGGCGGCGGGGGCGGTGTTCCGCGCCATCGCATTCGCGATCGGAAGCCCCGCGCCGACTCCCAGCCCGACGCCGGCCGCGACGCCCATCGCCGCCCCCGCGCCGCCGTTCTGGTTTCTGGCGGCATCCTGCATGACTTCAAGGCTCTTGGCGGTGACATACCCCTGGCCGACGGGGACATTCCCCAGCTGCTGCATCTCCATTTTCTTCGCCATGACCGCCTGGATCTGGCTCATCTCATTCGGGGGAATGTTGATGCTGCTGATGTTGAAGCTGCTCAACTCGATCCCGAAGCGCGCGAACACGGGGGTGATCGCCGCCTGCACCGCCGCCGCGATCTCGGCCAACTGCGAATGGATCGTGAAGAACGGCGTGCCTGCGGAAAGCCTGGCGTTCACGATCTGGCCGAACTTCTCGCGGATCTCGCCGATGAAATACGAGTACACCTTCTGCGAATCCGCACCCATCTGCGCCCCGACCAGTTGCGTCACAAAACTCCTGGAATCGCTGACGCGGAAGCCCCACTGCCCGCAGGCCCCGATGCTGATGGGATAGCCGAACTGCGGCTCGATCGCGGGGATGCGCTGCGGCGTCCCCCACGGCATGTTGCGCTTGACGGTCCGGTTGACAAACCAGACCTCCGTCGTGAACGGCGTGACGCCGCCGAAGGGAAGCCGCACAATGGAGTTCAGCAGCGGAATATTGCCCGTGACCAGGGTGTGCGTCCCGGGCGCGAAGGTGTCCAGGGGAATGCCGCCTTTGACGAAAATGGCCTCCTGCCCCTCGTTGACGACCAGCTGGCTGCCAAGCGCCAGTTCCCACTGCTTCCCAGAATCAAACTTCTGGACAATGTAGTCATCGGACGGGACATCCAGTTTTACGACATCAATGACCGCCATGGGGCATCCTCCTCTCCTGAACGTTGGGAAACGACTCCAGCTTCCGGCTTCTGGCTTACGCCCTCCCTTCGGCGAAGAAGGGCGTCGAGACCAGGATGTGCAGCGGGGTGTCCCCCTCAATCTCCACGCGCAGGAAGCGGTCGATGGCAGCGGCGCGGACCTCCTCGGGCTTCACCGCGCCCTCGGGGTGGCTGTAGAAAAAAGATAATGCGCAGTCGCGGAATTGCCAGTCGTCACGGGCTTCTTCGAACCGGCTTCTGAATTATCCCCGCCCACGGCCGTTCAGATGGGGCGACCACGAGTCCCACCATCTGGCCTTTCTGAGCCACTTTCTGGAGGCGGGCGGGTGCTCCGACCGGCTGGTAGGCGAGTGCCCGCTGAAGCACTCGAGCCACAACGCGCCTTCGGTGCGGGAGTGGCCGGGACGGCAGTCGCGGGCATTGTCCAGGGTTTCAGCCGCTGTCGCCACCTGGACTTTCTGCGCCTCAACGGCGGGGCTGCGCGGCTGATGCGAAAGGCCAGTCCAGAGAATGCACGCCAGGGGCGAGTTCGCCGCGCGGGGTGACGGCAAGGGTGCCTTCAGGCACGGCGAGGCGGAAGGAGTGGCCGTCATATTCGACGGAGACGGTGGCCTCTGGCGTAGGCACGCGGCAGGAGAATGCCGTGAGCGGACCAGGATGCGGATCAAAGGCGAAGCGACGGAAGCCAGGCGTCAGCGGGCGGATGCCCGCAATCCAGCGCGGAATCAGGTTGGCGGGAGCGGCACCCCAGGCGTGGTTCCAGTCCTCATTGGGCTTGAAGCAGTCGTCCCAGGCTTCCATCGTGATGGTGGCGCCGCGCCGCAGCATGTTGGTCCAACTGCGCGGGCTGTCGCTGAGCAGCAGTGCGAAGGCCTCGTCCACGAGGCCGCGGGCGAAGCAGGTTTCCAGGAGGAAGTGCGCAGCGTAGACGGAGCAGGCCATGCCGCGCTCCGCCACCAGGCGCTTCAGTTGCGCGGCATCGTCCGCGAGCCCGAAGTAGAGCGGGAAGAAGGCGCTGTGGAGCGCGGTGTGCGGGGAGCTGGGGTTGTCCCGGAATTTTCCGTCCTGGAACATGGTCGCGAGGATGGCCTCCCGCGTCCGGCGGGCGTGCCGCGTGAATTCCGGAGCGTTGGCGAGGGTGGCGTAGGTGTTCAGTGCCCCGTAATAATAGCAGTTCGGCACGAGATTGACCTCGCCGAAGTCGTAGCCGTCGAGTTCGCCGACAGGCCAGTCGACGAGGTCGCGGCGACGGCGGCAGAGGAGGCGGGCCTCCTGGGTCGCGCATCCGTCGCGGAGGAGCCCGTCGGGGCTGGCCTCGGCGAAAAAGGTACGTTTCCGCAGGTGGGGCAGCCACTGGCGGACAGTCGTCGTGTCGCCGGAGTAGAGGAGGTAGTCACGGGCGAGGGGGTTCATGAGGAGTTGCCATTCGGTCGGATAGGTCGGTTTCTCGAAGAACCATTCGATTGTTCGGCGGGCGAGCGCGTAGTTGCGGTCGCAGCAGAAGTGTCCGAGCTGGTTGACAAAGGCGTCTCCCTCGTAGGGCTTGCGCTCGCGCTGGCCGTCGATGTAGATGCCGAAGGCACCCGTTGCCTTCATGGTGTATTTGCACAACTCCCAGATGCGGTTGAGGCGCCCGTCGCTGCATTCGAAGGCGGCGGCGGTCTCGTCGAAGTCGCAGAAGAGCGCGCGGCGGCGCAGTCGCGCATGCCCGTCCACGCCGCACACCTCCACATAGCGGAACGGCACCACCTCGCCATCCGCCTCCGCAGGTAGCGGCACCGTGATCGGCTGGCTGGTCGGCGAATGATGCGGTGCCAATTCGAAGCGGAAACGGGTCGCGCCCGCTGGACAGCACCGCCGCATCACGCGCGCCGTGCGGTAGCCCCCCGGCTCGCGCTCCAGCCGCCCGTCGGCGCGCAGTACCTCTCCCAGCGCGATCTCCGCCTCCCCCGCCGCCGACAGATCGACCTCGATCTCCAGATTCGCATACGCGTCACGCCCGAAGTCCACCAGCGCCGGCCCGCCGTCCAGAACCGCATTTTGCACACTTGTCTCAATCATCGCATTTCCATCCCGGAGGGAACTCCCCGCCGTCTTCAGCGGAGCAGCTCCTCCGCATCGTCGCCATAGTAGAAGAGGTGAGTCGTATGCAGGGGAGCCTCGAAGGAGAAGACGTCGGCGTCTCTCGCCACCACCCGCTGGTCGAAGACGTCCACCACTGTCGTCTTCCTGGGCAGACGGATGGTCTTCCTGCCCGCGAAGCGCGCGAAGAGCACGCAGGTCGCGTCGTTGGCCTCGAAGGGATCGGTGGTGTCCGAGAAGAGGTGCACGCCGGCCCGCCGTGCCGTCTCCCGCAGGAAAGGCACGTCGAGTTGCCAGGTGCCGCAGAAGATGTCGCGGCCTTTTCCCGTGCGCTTGGAGGCGCAGCCGACAGTGGCGTCGGCGTAGCGCGCCATGGGATCGGCGGCAGGATCCTTCACGCGGAAGAGCGGTCTGACCGTTACGCCGGGGGCACCCATGGCGCGGCCGTCGGGGAAAACGAGCATTGGAGCCATCGCCTGCGTGGCCTCCTCCAGTCGGAAACCAGTCAGCCGTTCCATGTTTGCGACGGAATACGAGGTGCCGGAAATGCATCCCGGCGCATAAAGCCACAGCAGCGTGCAGCCTCGCTCGCGCAGCCTCTTCACCGCCTTGAGGAATGCATCGTCGTAGCGGAAGCAGTTGAGGAAAAGGTAGAGTTTGTAGTTTCCGGGATGCTCAGCGAGATCCTCGGCGAGCAGGTAGTCGACCGGCGCGCCGATGCGCGACGCGCGGGTGAAGATGTGCGCGTGTATCTCGCCGGTCAGGATGGTGTTCCGCCGCGGGGCGCGCCGGACGGAGCCGTCCGGCGCATAGAACTGCATTGTCTCGCCGTTCGGCACGCTCTGATGGAGCATCGGCATCGCCGTGACGCTGGATTCGCTGGCGACCAGCGCAATTTCGGCATTTCGCCGCACCTTCCCCGCCACGCAGCGCTCTCCGACCTGCTTCACCCGCGCCATGTCCCGCGCGAATTGCGGGTAGTCCAGATTGGTTCCGTCGGTGATGGCGTAGAAGTAGACCGGCTGGTTGCGCGCCAGATAGAAGCCTGCGTTGCGGCGCAGGATGGCGGTGCTGAGTTCCTCGGTGAAGGTCTGGCCGTGGGCGCGCACCGCCGGCATGTTGAAGGTGCGCGTGTCGTCCTCGCACATCGGGACGACACCGTTTGCGGCCATCGTCGCGAAGGGCTTCATGTCCCCGCAGGGCTCGCCGAGATGGCGCACGTCGTAGGGATGGGGCGACATCAGGAAATCGACGCACTTCGCGTCCAACAGCGCCTTGAGGGCGAAGTGCGCACGCTGCTGGGAGTGGCCGTTGGCATTGAGCGTCATGGTGTAGCCGTAGTAGGTGCCGACGAGTTTGCGCCCGCGCGTGAGTTCCCTGGCGGTGCGCAGCAGCGGCACCATCATCTCGACGACTGCCAGCGAATGCCATTCATTATAGGCGATTGCGTTCAGATGGCGCGCGGGATCCCAGAGCAGCCCCCCGTCGTCAAGGGCGGAGAGTTCCGCGAAGGTCGGGACGGCGGGATTCCTCAACTGTGGGTATTTCCTGGCGCAGTAACGCCGGAAGGCCTCGGTGTTGGGGCGGGAGAAGTCGCTTGCGCGGCCGGCGGGAGGATTCCAGCCTAGCCATTCGATGGTGTGGCCGCCGTTGATGCGGTAGCCGATGATGCGGTTGGCATAGGGCGACTGCTCCAGATAGGAAATGGCCTGGCGCAGAGCCTCCTGCATGTCGGCGAGTGCCGTTTTCGAGGCGAAGGAGTGGTTCAAGCGGTTGCCGTCTCGCGTCATCTCCCCGGTTTCGTCCCGGCACATCTCGTCAGGATGCGTCTTGTGCCAGTCGGAACGCGGGGGATAGAGGGTGAGGTCCCAGATGAACCATGCCGTCGGATTGCTGCGGCGGTAGAGTTCGGCCTGATGATCGAAGAGGACGGGATTGAATTGCCCGCTGGCTGGCCACCACTGATTGACATCCGCATAGACCGCCACGATGTCCAGCGGCGCGTCGCTTTGGCGCGGACGCCGGTCCGGGCGAGGAAGGTAGGTGACACCGCCAATCAGCGGAAAAAGCGGCTTCCCGTTGACGGCGAAGGTCAGGCCGCCACCTGGCCAGGCAACCAGCGACGCCACTGGAGCCTGGGCGAAGCCCGGCAATAGCGCCTTCCGCGACACCTGCAGCCGCGCCTTGGGTGCCACGCCATTCGGGAAGGCCACGGCCGCAGTCATCAGTTCCAACTGCGCCTCGCCGTCGTTCAGATACAGCGGCAGCGTATAGTCGAGATCCAGCGTCCAACGCCCATCTCCTGCGGCGCGCACCACCCGCCCGTCCAGACGGATGTCGTCGCTCCAGGCCACCGTCCCGTTCCGCAAGACCTGGATGGTGGCGACGGCAGGCAGGCGCGGCAATGGTCCGGTAAAATCGCCGTGCAAGCGCACGGTATCGCCGGCGGTGGCGGCGGCGGGACGCACAATCAGAGACGCCTCGCTTTGGGCACAGGCGAAGTTATGGTAGGGGATCGGAGTGATCCACGGAGCATGCGGCGGGCCGGGCAGTTCCGCCGCGGCCTTCCAGGCGGAGGCGTCGAAACCGGGCCTCCGCCAACTGCCGTCCGCAGGCGCCGCGGCGGCCCGGAAGCCACGGTCCGTCACGATGCGCTCGTGGCTTCCGTCGGCATATTGCACGAGCACCTCGGCCATGACACCGCCATTGTAGGCGTAGTTGGTGTACTCGAAGGCGATGACATTGGGACCCGCCTGGAGAAACCGGGCGGCTTCGACCCATACGGAGCGGTTCCAGGCCGCATTCTGCGCAACCGGCACGCCGTTGAAATAGGCTATCGCCTCATCGTCGGCGATGAATTGCAGCCACGCCTTCGCGGGCTTCTCCCGCAGCGTCACTTCCAGGCGCAACGCAAAGCACCGCAGCGCGGGATTCCTGCGCTTCCCCTTCGGAAGGGCATTTGCCTGGTCCTCCGGCGCGGTGATCAGCAGTCCCTCGAAGCACCCTCCGACCGGCGCGGGCGTCCCGATGTATTTACCCAACTCGGGCCGAATCGGCGGCCAGGCGTCCGCATCCAGCACTACTGCGGGTTTGGCCACTGCGGGCTTGGCCGTATCGGGTTTGGCAGGAACCGCCTCCCGCAGGAACTCCATCTCCGCCACGACGACTGTCCCGCCCGCGCTGTCGGTCGGATCGAAGCGCAGCGCCGTGATGTGCCCGGCCTTCCGCCACAGGTCTGGGTGCACCAGCCGGGACGCATCCACGGTGACGACATGCCATTTCCCGTCGGCGACGAGCCTCGGCAACCGCCAGAACGCGTCGGCCGAGAAGGCCTTCTCTTCCGTCGCGAAGAAGAGTTGGCCGCCTTTGTCGCCGGTGCCCTCCGCGCGATAGCGGTACCGGAAGGCGTTCCATTGGCGGGGATCTATGGAAAGCGTCGTGTTCACCAATTGCGGGTCGCGTCCCGTCAGAGTTAGTTTCAAGCCCTCCGGCGTGTGTTCGCACGTCAGGTTCTTGCCGCCCATCCAGCCCGCGAAGCCTGTAGCACCGTTCCAGCGCACGTCGGCGCCCATCGCCGCGAGGGCCAGGGCAGCCAACAAAACAGTCAATGCTCCACGCATTTTCGCCCGCCTCCTATTTCATGTTGAAGTAATCGGCGCCCACGACGGAATACGGGTCTTCCGCCGGGCAGCGGAACGCCTCGACATGGCAGTCCATCCACGCAATGTTCACCGCCGCGTTCCCGGAGTGGATGGGGGAGATCCAGCCAGTGCATTTCGTTGTGTTGAACCCCAGCCCGCTGCTCCCGATGTAGCGCGGTGGATTCAACTTCCAGTTGTCCCCGTTCTTCGCGTCCCCCAGCAACATCTTCTGCGATGGACGCCGATATCCGGTGCGGCAGAGGCTGCGGTTCTTGTCCACCTCGCCGGGGAAAGGCCAGTCCGTCATGCCGAAGCAGGAATATGCGTACGGATCCGTGCCCTTGATGACGCTCAGTGACGCAGCACTGTCCGCCGAGGTCTCCCACAACTTCATTTTCGTGGCACCCCAGTCTGAAGAGGACACCGTGCGGCTCTTCCCCGTCGGGCACAGGAAGTCTCGCCCATGCGAGTAGCCGTTCTCGATCAGCAGCGTCGTCCAGAAATAACACCGGTCCACGTCTTTGACATACCCCGGGACACGGGACGCCACCGGCACCGGGAAGAATTGCGAGTGGTCGTTGATGTACATCTCCATCCCGTACGACAGTTGCTTCAGCGAGGAGACGCATGAGATGTCCCGCGCCTTCTCCCGCGCTTTCGACAGCGCCGGCAGCAGCATCGAGGCGAGTATCGCGATGATCGCGATGACAACCAGCAGTTCAATTAGGGTGAAATGGCGTTGCGTTCCTTGATACATGAGATTGTCCTCCCGTTTGTGGCGCTTGTGGGAAAATGCCCTACCGAAAACAAATCGACACTGTGCTTATTATAGCCAAAAAAGGGGAAATAACCTTAATGATAGTGCCAAGTATCTTTGTGGTAGTGCCAATCTGGCGACTTACCCGTCCGAAGCCTCACTTTCGGAAACTGGAAGGGGCGACGCCGTAGGCGCGGTGGAATAGCTTGCAGAAATAGTTGCCGTCGCAGAAGCCGCACTCCGTGGCGATGTCGGTGATCTTGCGGTTGGTGGACAGAACCCATTCGGCGGCGTGCTGGAGACGGATGCGGAGCAGATATTCGACCGGCGTGAAGCCCGTGTAATCCCGGAAGGCGCGGAACAACGTCCGCCGAGACATGCTGGCAGTTGCGCAGAGTTCCTCTATGCCGATGTCGCGCGTGTAGTCACGCCGAAGCAATGCGATCAATGGCTCCACGCGCTCACGCAGCCGACTGTAACTGTCGCCGCGGGTGCCGTTGCGCAGAATCAGTTCCAGCAGATCCGTGAAGCGGGCGACGGCGCGCAGATGCGAACTGGCGTCCTTGCCGTAGAGTTCGGCCTCCATGCGCGAGGCTGCCGCATCAAGGGCGCTACGCTCAGCGGGGCGGAAATGGAATGACGCGCCCGCGTTGGGGGCGGTGGTGAAGCACGCCGGCAATTCCTCCAGACGAGGCGCGGCCAGCAGTTCCTCGGGGCGACAGATGACATTGAGGATGGCGAGGCTTCCGGCCTCGTCATAGCCATGCACCGTGCCCGGTGGCACGATCAGCACATCGCCGGGATGCAGTTGGCGGCTGCCGCCCAGCCCGACGAAGATGGAAAGCGGATGCCCCTCCAGAATCACCGCGATCTCCGTGAAGTCATGGCGATGGAAGTTGCGGCTTCCGTGGCGTCCCGCCGACACGCGCCTGACCGCCAACGGCAGCGCCATAGTCCCGACGTAGATCTTCAACGGGTATTGGCGGTACTCCTCCATGCCCGCGCGTCACGCCTCCGGCTTCGCCGCCTCGGCGAAGAAGGGCGTCGAGACCAGGATGTGCAGCGGGGTGTCCCCCTCGATCTCCACGCGCAGGAAGCGGTCGATCGCGCCTGCGGGGATGTCGATCTCCGCGTCGACCGAGAGCCCCGACAGCGCGCGGCGCTCCAGCGCCTTGTCCGCCGAATAGACGCGCAGTTCCCTGAGTTCGCCGTCGGCAAGACGCGCATGGATCTTCAGCGTGTGCGGCTGGGACGGGTCGACGGCGTCGCCTGGCAAGGTGTTGTCGTCCAGCGTCACGTCGCCCTCGGCGAAATGCGCGGCGGCGAGGGTGTGGTGGGCGCGGATGGCCTTGACCACGCTCGCCTGGCACGGCCGTTCGCCCTGCAGATAGACGAAGTTCACGGCGGGGTTGTCGAGAATGCGGCGCAGCCCGAAGAGATCCACCGAGTTCATCACCGCGATGCGCCCGCCCTGCAGCCAGTATTTCTCGATGTCGCTGCCGGAGAGGGGGCCCATCGGCTCCTGGTCCACGGCGTCATACTCGGGGTAGCTGTGCCAGTAGTCGACATACGGGTGGGTCGCGCAGGCGGCGCCGTGGTGCTCGTGGACGAACGCGATGGCGCGCTTGAGGTAGGCGTCGACCTCCTCGTCGCTGAAGAAGCTGCGCGTGAACTCGGGCGTGTAGGCGTCGTGGTCGATGCCGATCGCGAGGATGTGGTAGGTGTTGTGGAAGCGCCTGCACTCCGCAGGATAGGCCTTGCCGCCCACGGTCTTCATCTGGTTCCAGTTGAACGGGTGGTACTCCTGCCCGTCCAGGAACAGCACCTTGTCGTCCGAGTACTTCGCGGGATTCAGCTTGCCGCCGTACGGCGCGGCGTCCTTGAGCGCGAGCGAGCAGATGTCGTAGTCCATCAGGCGCATCTCGGCGTTGATGGTGCCCGGGGCCGAATCGGCGCCGAACCAGTCCAGCGAATGCATGTGGATCGCCAGTTTGTAGTTGCGCTTCTCGGGCAGCGCCCCGCGGCCCTGCGCGGACGGCTCGGGCTGGCCCGCGCGGAAGCGCTTGAGATAGGCCAGCAGGTTCGGCAGATAGCGCCGCCAGAAGGCCAGGCACTTCTCCGCCTCAGGCGTCTGCACCTCCGGGAAGAGCAGCTGGTTCAGGAAAAACAGCCCCTTGCCGTGCCGCGCCTGCAGGAGCAGCGCCCCGTCCCGCACGGCGGGATCCATGTACGACCCCAGGATTTCCCAGGCGGGGTTCGCGAGGAAGCAGGAGAGCGCGGCGGTGCGCACTTCCTCGGGCGTCACCGGCCCCTCGGGGTGGCTGAGGATGTCGAAGCTGTTGACCTGGATGCGCCAGTCGAGCATCTCGTCCGGCGCGATCCGGTTCGGCGTGCTGAAGAGGCCCTTGCCGCGCGGCTCGATCCACGGCATCATGTAGTTGTAGTAGACGGGCGTGTCGGCGGCGACGCGGATGGTCTCCATGTAGCGCGAGATCAGCTGCGTGTAGCCCACCTGCGCGTGCGGCAGGAAATAGGGCGCCCAGCGGCGGTAGTCCTGGTGCATGAACAGGCAGATCCCCCCGCGGTACACCCAGTCCTGGATGTACAACTCGTCGTTCTCGACATAGTCGTCGAAGCCGTTCTGCTCGATCAGCGCGACGTCGTATTTCTCCAGGTAGCCTGGCTGGCTGTAGTCGATCTCCTCGACCTCGACCCCCTGGCCGCGCAGCCACTCCACGAAACTGAACGGCGGACGGAACCAATGTTTGAAGTATCCGATTTTCATGGCAAACCTAATGCATCCCCTCCGTCCGCCTAATGTATGCCCTCCGCGCCGTTTCGCACGTGCAAAAACGAGAAATATATTGCGCCTTTCCGCTTGCAGTTTTCAATTCACGCCATACTTTATTGAATTGTGCAAACGGCGGCGGAGACAGACAAGACGCGGATTCGGCGGGAGATGGCCGCCTTGCTGGCCAGGAAATACCCCTCCCGGCGGCACTGCGTCTCCGAAGAACTCTGGCGGCGGCTCGACGCCCTGCCCGCGCTGGCCGACGCCCCCGTCATCGTCGCCTTCTGCGCCTTTCGGCAGGAGCCCGAACTCCAGCCGTGGCTGGACCGCCGCCTCGCCGAAGGGCGGCGGCTCCTGCTGCCCCGCTTCAACGCCGCCGCGCAGGCCTACGAACTCGTCCGCATCGCCTCGTCCGCAGGTGATTTGACGCCTGGCTTCTACGGCATTCCCGAACCCCGCGCGGACCTGCCGCCGGAGTCCGCCGTGCCCGCCGGCGCGCTGTGGCTGGTCCCGGGGCTCGCCTTCACGCCGCGCGGCCTCCGCCTGGGGCGCGGCAAGGGCTTCTACGACCGCCTCCTCGCCGCCCATCCAGGCGGCCGCCTCGTCGGCCTCGCCTTCGACTGCCAGATCCTGCCCGACCTCCCGCATTCCCCCTGGGACATTCCCATGGACTGGGTTGTCACCCCCACCCGTTCCATGCCCCGATAATGACCTCCATCCCTGGTTCCATCCTCGTATTCCTGCAAAGCACGCCGCCCTCGCCGATCGAGAAGGTGATCTACAATATGGACGCCACCACGGTCCGCCAGTGGCAGATCTGGCTGATCACAGGCGCGATCATCCTGCTGCTGCTGCTGGTCATCTGGCAGACCATCGTCGAGGCCCGAAAGCACCGCCCCTCCGTCGCCGCCCGCAAGGCCCGCGCCGACGCCGACCGCCTCCTCGCCGAGGCCCGCCAGCAGGCCGAGCAGCTCCTCGCCCAGGCGCGCCAGGAGGCCGACATGTGCCTCAAGGACGCCAATGTCCGCGCCAAGGAGCAGATCCTCGCCGCCAAGGACGACTTCGAGAAGTCCCTCGCCGAGCGCCGCCAGGAACTCGCGCGCACCGAGGAGCGCCTTTCCAGGAAGGAGGACAACGTCGACCTCAAGCTCACCCAGTTGCAGGACCGCCTCGCCGAACTCGACAAGCGCGATTCGGAGAACAAGGCCGAGAGCCAGCGCCTCCACGCCGACCGCCAGAAACTCGCCGCCGACCGCCAGAAGATCCTCGACGAACTCCAGCACATCGCGGGCATCGGCGCCGACGAGGCGCGGCGCATTCTCCTGGAGCGCCTGGAGGGCACCCTCGAAAAGGAGCGCGGGCAGTTGATCCGTCGCTTCCACGAGGACAATCTCCGCGCCCTCCATCTCGAAGGCCAGAAGATCATGGTCGACGCCATGCAGCGCTACGCGGGCGAATGCACCTACGAGCGCACCACCTCCATCGTGCAGCTGCCCGGCGACGAAATGAAGGGGCGCATCATCGGCCGCGAGGGCCGCAACATCCGCACCATCGAGGCCGCCACCGGCACCACCCTCCTCATCGACGACACCCCCCAGGCCGTCGTCATCTCCTGCTTCGACCCCATCCGCCGCGAAATCGCCCGCGAGACCCTTGAAAAACTCATCGCCGACGGGCGCATCCACCCCGCCCGCGTCGAAGACCTCGTCGAAAAGACCCGCCGCGACCTGGAGGCCGCCATCCAGAAGATCGGCCAGGAAACCGTCGACCAGCTCGGCATCCCGCACCTCAAGCCGAACCTCGTCGCCCTCATCGGACGACTCAAATACCGCTACAGCTTCTCGCAGAACGTCCTCGCCCACTCCATCGAGGTCGCCTCCCTCATGGGCGCCATCGCCGCCGAACTCGGCCTCGACGAGGCCCAGGCGCGCCGCGCAGGACTCCTCCACGACATCGGCAAGGCCGTCGATTCCGAGGTCGAGGGCTCCCACGCCCTCATCGGAGCCGACCTCCTCCGGCGCGCAGGCGAAAGCGAGGAGATCGTCAATGCCGTCGCCGCCCACCACGAGGAAGCCGAGAAGAACAGCCTCCTCGCCGTCCTCGTCCAGGTCTGCGACGCCCTCTCCGCTGGGCGCCCCGGCGCCCGCGCCGAGACCACCGAACTCTATCTCAAGCGCCTGGAGGATCTCGAACGCATCGGACGGTCGTTCCCTGGCGTCGAAAGCTGCTTCGCCATCCAGGCAGGACGCGAACTCCGCGTCATCGTCAAGCCCGAGCTCATCTCCGAGGACGCGGCCGCCGTCCTCGCCCACGATATCGCCGCCCGCATCGAAAAGGAAATGCGCTATCCTGGACAGATTCGCATCTCTGTCATCCGAGAGACACGGATCGTGGAATTCGCCAAGTGACCGAAGCGACCGAAGGGACAGAAGCGACCGAAGGGACAGAAGCGACCGAAGGGACAGAAGGGCTTAATGCCCCTAGCACCAGCCATAACCACCATGCAGCCAGCCACCGACACCATCGAATCCAAAGTGCTTGCGCTCCTAAAGCGCAACGCCCGCATCCCCGTGCAGGAGATGGCGGACCGTCTCAATGCCACCGCCGCCGAAGTCGAGGCGGTGATCGCGCGCCTGGAGAAGGAGCGCGTCATCCTCGGCTACAAGCCCATCCTCGCCGCCGAATGCGACAATGCGGACGAAGTCCGAGCGATCATCGAGGTGCAGGTGCAGCCCGAACGGGACACCGGCTTCGACCAGATCGCGCGCCGCCTCGGGCGTTTCTCCGAGGTCATCGCCGTCTACCTGGTCTCAGGGCACTATGACCTGCATCTCGAGGTCGTCGGGCGGTCGCTGCAGGAAGTGGCGCTGTTCGTCGCCAAGAAACTGGCCACGCAGGACGGGGTGAAATCCTGTCAGACGCTCTTCCTGCTCAAGAAGTACAAGGAAGCAGGAATCACCGTCGAGAAGGAAGAGCATTATGAACGCCTCAAAGTCACCCCGTAGATCCTGGGTCGCCCCCCACATCGCCGCCCTCCCCAGAAGCGGCATCCGCGACTTCTTCGAACTGGTCAGCCAGATGGACGAGGTCATCTCCCTCGGCATCGGCGAACCCGACTTCACCACCCCGTGGAACATCCGCGAGGCCGCCATCTACGGCCTCACCCGCGGCGTCACCCACTACACCTCCAATCTCGGCGACCTCCGCCTCCGCCAGTCCATCTGCCGCTACTTCCGCGAACGCTTCGGCGGCGAATACGACCCCGCCCGCGAGTGCATCGTCACCGTCGGCGTCTCCGAGGGCCTCGACATCGCCCTGCGCGCCGTCCTCGCGCCAGGCGACGCCGTCCTCTACCACGAACCCTGCTACGTCTCCTACGCGCCGACCGTCCGCATGGCGCACGGCCTCCCCATCCCCGTCGTCACCCGCGCCGACCACGACTTCGTGGTGCAGGTCGAGGACCTGGAGAAGGCGTGGACGCCCGCGTGCAAGGTGCTGCTGCTCAACTACCCGAACAACCCCACGGGCGCAGGCATGACCTGGGAGGACAAGTGCGCCGTCGCCGAGTTCGCGGTGCGGCGCGACCTGCTCGTCCTCTCCGACGAGATCTACGACGAGCTCTCCTACATCCCGCGCAGCCCCTCGATCGCGACCTGCCCGGGCATGCGGGAGCGCACCATCGTCTTCAACGGCTTCAGCAAGGCCTTCGCGATGACGGGCTTCCGCATCGGCTACGCGGTCGGCCCCCATGACCTGGTCGAGGCGATGATGAAGGTGCACCAGTACAGCATGCTCTGCGCGCCGTCGCCCTGCCAGTACGCCTGCATCGAGGCCCTCGACAACGGCGCCGCCGAACGCGAGGAAATGCACCAGGAATACGAGCAGCGCCGCAATGTCATCGTCAGGCGCCTCAACGACATGGGCCTGCCGTGCTTCCAGCCCCGCGGCGCCTTCTACGCCTTCCCCGACATCCGCTCCAGCGGCATGACCTCCTCCGACTTCGCCACCAGGCTGCTCAAGGAGCAGCACGTCGCCGTCATCCCGGGCACCGCCTTCGGCGAGTGCGGCGAGGGCTTCGTCCGATGCTCCTACGCCACCGCCCTCGACGAAATCGAGGAGGCCATGCGCCGCATCCGCGTCTTCCTGAAGCGATAGCCATGGAAATCCTCACCAACACCTGGGCCGTGCACGAACTGCCTGCCGCCTTCGCGGGGCGGCCGGTCGAGCTCGACATGGGCTGCGGCAAGGGCAGCTTCACCCTCGCCCTTGCGCAGCGCTACCCCGAGCGCCTCGTCCTCGCCAACGACCTCATCTCCGAGCGCCTCCGCATCCTCGACCGCAAGCGCGACCGCCTCGGCGTCACGAACCTCTTCACCCTGCGCGCCACCTCCCTCGCCCTCGCCGCCTACCAGCTGCCGCCCCTCTCCATCGACCGCGCGCACCTCATCTGCCCCGACCCCTGGCCCAAGAAGCACCACTTGATCCGACGCCTCGTCTGCACCGACTTCCTCTGCCGCATGCGCCGCATCCTCAAGCCAGGCGCCGTCTTCCACCTCGCCACCGACTACACCCCATACTACCAGGACTGGCTCCGCATGTTCGCCCAGCTCCCCACCCTCTATCAGCCCGCCCCCGACGCCATCGCCGACATCGCCGACCTCAAATCCGACTTCGAACTGCGCTGGAACGCCCTCGGACAGGCCGTACACCATATCGCGTACCAGGCGGCCTGGTAAACCCTGGTTCGGCAGAGGGACGATGCCGCCGCCATAACGGCGCGGTCAAGACGGCAGCCCCCCTGGACAATCCCCGCCCTGCATTCCATCCATGGATCAGTCCCTGCCTGCAAACACGATTGCATCGTTGCTGAAATGCCAGTCGCGCCCACTGCCTTCCCTGGTCTCCCATGGCATGGAATCGCTATGCCCCGTCATCCCGCAGAATGTGATTGTGCGGGTCGCCTCAGGAAACGACTCCCTCCCCATGGTCACCTACATTCACCGCCGCATGATCCTCAAGACCATTCTGCGTGGCGACGTCACCACCAACATCGACGGGCTCAGATTCCCCATGTCCCCTGGCGACAGCGTCCTCTTCTTTCCGTTCCAGTTCCATTCCACCGAAGAACACTCCGCCACCAGCAAGCACGACTTCATCGCGGTCTCCTTCATTGTCCCTGAAAAGGGCTATCTGCCCTTGCTGCCGCTCAAAAACCGCTGCTTCCGCCTCCTGCCCGAGGACTGGAACAGCCTCAACCACCTTGCGGACGCCTTTTGGCGGCAGGGCGGCACCACCCCGTCCGAGGCCATCCTCGAACTCTCCAGCATTCTGGTGCGCCATATCGTACGGCACTCCGATGGCAAAATACCGCCTCCGCAGGATGGCGATGATCATTTCACCCAAATCTGCAACTATATTCGGGAGAACTTCATGAAACAGATCTCCCTGAAGTCGGTATCGCGTCATTTCGGGCTTTCCCCCGAAAGCATCCGCAGAATGTTCCAGCGGCACTACCCAGGACTCACCCCAGCCAGGCTGATCCGAAAACTCCAGCTCCAGAACGCAGTCGAACTGCTCGAATGCACTGATATGCCAGTCGGGGCCGTCTCCGACCAATGCGGCTTCTCCGACACCTTCACCTTCAGCAAAAAGTTCAAGCAGATGACTGGCCTCTCACCAAGGGCCTATCGACTCCGCTCGCAGACCGGCGCGGCTCGCTGACCACCCCCGCCGTTCCCTCACCACCTCCTCCTGCAATCTTCCAGCAGGTTGCGATATTGACATAAAACGCTTGATTTTTGCCATTTTATTATTGCCGATTCCATCCTATATTTTGAGAAACGACAGGAAAACGCGGAAGCATCGCGAAAGGGGGATCCAGGAGAGACGATGGCAGGAATCTACGAGGAACTCGGCATTCGGCCGTTCATCAACGCGGCTGGAACGTACACGGCGATTGGCGGCTCAAGGATGTCGGAGGGGACGCTGCAGGCTTTGTGCGAGGCATCGCGGGACTTCGTGCCGATGGAGGCGCTGCAGGCGGCAATCAACCGCCGAATCGCGGAACTGACGCGGAATGAAGCCGCCTGCGTCTGCAATTCGTGCAGCACCGCGATGTATCTTGCCGCGGCCGCGTGCGCGGAATGGCGTTTCGGACGCGCCTCAGGGGCGGCACGCGGCGAAGCAGTCGCGCTATGGGGACAGCACATCCCCTACGACCACGCCCTGGAGCAGGCGGGAGTGCGCCTCCGCTTCGCGGGCTACCCGAATCTGGAAGCCCCCTTGGACGCGGCCGACGTCGAGCAGCTGGTGAATGAAAACACCGTGCTGTTCTATTTCGCACCGCGCACGCCTGACGGGCACTACGGGCCTGGGTGCATGAACTTCCAGGAGTTCGCGGCCATCGCGCATCGCCATCACCTGCCGATATTGGCGGATTGCGCCGCGCAACTGCCGCCGAAGTCCAATCTGTGGCGCTTCACGCGCGAACTGGGTGCGGACATGGCGTGCTTTTCCGGTGGAAAGGATCTGCGCGGCCCCCAGGCCAGCGGCCTTCTGGTGGGACGGCGGGAATGGGTCGACCGCGTCACGCGCCTGAGTTTCCCCCGATATGGGGACGGACGCATCATGAAGATGGGCCGCGAGGAAATGGTGGCGCTCTATCATGCCGTCCAGGAATATGTGGAGGCCGACGAGGACGCGCGTCTGCGCGCCTGCGAGGACGGGGTGGAGGCGTTCGTTTCCGCGCTCGCCGACGCCGCGCATCTTCGGGCGCGCCGAACGTGGCCCAACCAGGCGGGGCAGCCGCTGCCCCGTATTTTCGTCGAACTTCACGAAACCGCCTGCACGGCGGAGGAATTGAGGCGGCTCCTGGCAGAAGGCGCCCCCGCCATCTTCTGCTTCTCGGAGAATCGTCCAGGCGTCTTCATCAATCCCATGTGCATGACTGCGGAAGAACTGGCCGCGACGGCTGCGCGGCTGCGCGAAATCGACCAGCAATTGCCAAACAAGGAGAATCCATCATGAAAATCGAGGCGAAACTGAAGTCTATCGGCATCGAACTGGCGCACCTAGGGCCTTGCAACCACCCCATCGAGCACGCCAAGGCCAGCGGCCGACTGCTTTTCGTGTCTGGGCATGGCACGAAAATCAAGGGAAAGGTCGGCGCTGGGCTGACGAAGGAGGATGGCTATGCGGCGGCGCGCGAGGCCTGCATCCACTGTCTGGAAGCCATCCTGCTGCACTGCGGAGACCTGGACCGCGTCAAGAACTTCATCAAGGTCTTCGGGATGGTAAACGCGGCGGCGGACTTCACCGAGCACCCCTATGTGATGAATGGCGTCTCGGATCTGCTGATTGAAGTCTTCGGGCCTGAAATCGGATGCCACGCCCGTTCGGCCGTTGGCATGAACTCGCTCCCCAATGGCATCGCGGCGGAGGTGGAGATGGTCGTGGAACTGGCGGAATAACGGAGGGCGCACATGGAAATCCACGGTGTCTGCCCCATCGCCCCGGCGGTCTTCCACGCGGATGGCAGCCTCGACTACAACGGCTTCGAGCGATGCTGCGCCAGGATGATTGAACTCGGCGCGCAAGGCCTCGCTCTTTTCGGCATCGCTGGGGAATACTACAAACTGGAGCCAGAGGAGGAGGAACGCCTGATCGACCTCGTCGTCCGCGTCTGCCACAGCCATCGGGTGCCCGCCGTCATCTCCAACACGAAGCACTCGACCGCGGCGGCGCGGCGGCGCGCGGCGCGCATCGAGGCGTCTGGGGCGGATTGCATGATGGTGCTGCCGCCATTCTTTCTGAAGCCCGCTGGCGCGGAACTCCTGGACCATCTGGATGCGGTCGCCGCCTCGGTGACAATGCCCCTGATGCTGCAGTATGCGCCAGAGCAGACTGGCGTCGCCATTGCGCCAGAGGCGCTTGCCGCACTGGGAAAGCGCCACGGGAATCTGCGGTATTTCAAGATCGAGTGCAGGCCGCCTGGCGCCTACGTTTCACGGCTGCGCAGCCTGCTGCCGCCGCAGTGCGGAATCCTGGTCGGCAATGCTGGCTTCCAGATGATCGAGGGCTTCCGACGCGGCGCCATCGGCGTGATGCCAGGGCCTTCCATGCCCGACCTCTATCGCCGAATCTGGGACGCGCTGCTGGCTGGAGAGGACGACGAGGCCCAACGCCTTCACGACCGCCTCAATGCGCTGCTCAACCACATTCGCCAGAATGTCGAGATGATCATCCACTACGAAAAACACATCCTCCAGCGCCGCGGCCTCATCGAATGCGCGCACTGCCGTCCGCCTGGCTTCCACCCCGATGCGGTATACGACCACCTGTTCGAAGAACTCTTCCGGAAACTTGCAATGGAGTTGAAATCACCATGACCACGGCAATCTACAGGGATCTCAGCGGAAAACGCATTCTGGTCACGGGCGCATCCCGCGGCATCGGCGCTGGAGTCGCCCGCGCATTCTCCGACGCCGGCGCGCGCGTCGCGCTCCATTTCCGCACCGACAGGGCTTTGGCTGAATGCGTCGCCGCTCAAATGCCAGGCGAAACGCATCTGCTGCAGGCCGACTTGGCACGCCCCGAGGAACTGGAACGCCTCTTCGCGGAGGTCGAGGCGCTCTTCGGGGGGCTGGACGCCGCCGTCAACAACGCAGGGGTCGTCCTGCCGCCGCTGCCCCCAGAGGAGATCACGGACGCACGGTATCACGAGTTGGCGGACGTCAACATCCGTGGAACGCTCTTCTGCTGCCTGCGCGAAATCGCGCTTATGCGTCGGAGCGGGGGCGGCAGCATCATCAACATCGGCTCCGTGCATCAGGACACGAGCGTGCCAGGCTGGACGCTCTATGCCATGAGCAAGGGCGCAATCCATGGGCTGACCGCGCAGCTGGCCATTGAAGTCGGCAAGGAGCACATCAGGGTCAACAACATCCTGCCAGGATACATTGATGTCGGCAAGGAACTGGTGGATGAGGACGTGGCGCGCAGCATCCCCGTGCGCCGCGCGGGCCTTCCCGCCGACATTGCAGGCGCCTGCCTCTATCTGGCATCCGAAGCCTCCGCGTTCGTAAACGGCGCGGATCTCGTGGTGGACGGGGGAGTCAGCCGAAAACTGGCACGGACGGTCAATGTGTTCTGATACCCCCGCAGGAGGAGGAATTCCCATGACAAGGCAACGCTATCACCAGATCGGCATCATCGGTTTCGGGGCACGCGGACAATTGCTGGCCCGCACCATCGGCGAGGAAATCCCTGAATACGGACGGCTGGCGGCCATCGCCGAGACACGCGAAAACCTCATCTACCGCCCTGAGGTGGGCATCTACTGCCATGATTTCCAGGTGTACCGCGACTACCGCGCCATGCTGGAAAACCCCGCCATCGACACGGTCATCATCGAGACCTACCCTGAATCGCACCTCGAAATCACGGCAGCTGCCATTGCCGCCGGCAAGGCCGTGCTCTGCGACAAACCAGCGGTCCCCTCCCTTGAACAGGCCGCCGCGATGTACCGCGCGGTCACCGCACGCCCCTGCGCATTCCAGCTGGGGCTGAACATGCCGTGCCGCCCAGTCCTGAAGACGGCTGCCGCCCTGCTGCGCGAAGGCGCCATCGGAAACGTCTTCGCCGCGCGCGGTTGCTGCGACGTCGGCTATGCCTTCGGACACGACGTGATCCTGCGGAAGTTCGCGGGCGACCGCGCCGGCCTCGTCCTTGGAAAACTGACCCATGACACCGACTTCCTCCAATTCGCCCTCGGGACCTATGCCGAGGAAGTCTGCGGCTTCACCGCCAATTTCCAGCATCGGCGGCATGGCACCGGGGAGACCAGCGACGACACCGCAGTCATCGCTGGACGGATGCATGACGGGACGCTTTTCTCGCAGAGCCTCACCGCCTGCGGGGCGCAATACCAGCGCAGGTTCGTCTTCTTCGGCGAAAAGGGGGAACTGCGCGTGGACGCCAAAGGCGATGCGGTCGAACTGGCTTTGGCGACTGGGGAGAACCGTGTCATCCCCGCTCCCCAAGGCGCGGGGGGACACGGCGGCGCCGACCGCACGCTCCTGGCGGACTTCCTCGACTACGTCGATGAAGACCGTGGATTGCCCCGATGGCCAGAACGCATTTGCTCCAGCGTGATGATTCCCCTGGCGGCTCTCGAGGGGCAACTGGTCAACACTGGAAATTGGTACCGTTCCATCGTCGGCGCATGATGGAGTTTTCCCACCGAAGCGACCCAAGGCACAAGGAGACACCCATGTTCAACGGAAATCAGACCATGCGGCGGAATGCCGCGCCTTTCACCCTCATCGAACTGCTGGTCGTCATTGCCATCATCGCGATTCTTGCCTCGATGCTGCTGCCCGCGCTCTCCAAGGCACGCGCGGCCGCCTATCGCACCAGTTGCATCGGGCGGCTGTCGCAGATGGCGAAGATGAACCAGATGTACGCCATGGACAATCGGGACTTCATGCTTCCCGCCTACTGGAACAACCGCTGGTGGTACAACTACCTCATCGAGGATTATCGAATGCCCGTCACCATGTTCACCTGCCC
The DNA here is from genome assembly GCA_016287975.1 of Lentisphaeria bacterium. The sequence continues at coordinate 22,236 of JAEEXV010000308.1, forward strand.
TGGAAACAAGGCGAACGCCTTCCTGGATTCCAGCAACAGCGGCCTGGGATGGTACGACACCAAAGCGGAGAACCGCACCCTTTTCCAGACCGCCCAGCGCACTTTGCAGTGGAGCCAGTATATCGGCTACTACACCGTGGCCACCGCCGCCATCCAGTACCCCGTGCACACCAATGCGCGGATGCGCTACCCAGGGCGGCTGGTCTCTGGATGGTGCCTGCTCAACCAGGCATCCAGTTCGTCTTTCCGCCGCGGCGCCCTTAGCCCAAAGGGGATGATCAACCATTCCAACCCCCTGTACGCCATGCCAGTGCACAGTGGCTGCTACAACCTCGCCTTCGTCGATGGCCATGTGGCCAGCATGAAGCGCAACGAATGGAACACCGACTATGACAACTGGCAGACGATCGATGGACAGCGTTGATTTCCGGAATGCGGCGCGTCACGCCATCTGGTGCCTTGTGCCATGCGTCTGCCTGATGGCGGCAGACCTGCCAATGCCGTTGCCGGCGACTGGCCGCTACGACTTCAACGCACGCTATGCCACGCGCCGCGTGGCTGGGCGATACGGCTGGATGAACGGCCTCGAATACAATGGCGGACTGACCATGATGCTGCAGAACGGTGAATTGGAGGAACTGGCCATTTTCGGCATCGACCCCGACCCCGTGGCCGCGCCGCGGGGAGAACTCAAGCCAGAGGAGGTGCCTCTGCTGAAGCACCGCATGGAACTCTTCCGTGCAGGCCGCCTGCCAATGGTCGGAGGATTGTTCGACCGCGGCTTCAACAACCGCCCGTTCCCGACGGAGGCAGAACTGACGCTCCTGGCCAGTTATCCGAACTTCCTGGGCTTCCGCGCCTTCAACGAATGGGGCACGAATGTCGACCGCTTCTTGCAGATCCGATTTCATCCAAATGAAATCCACGAGGAAGCCACCAGGCGGCGCGTGCCGATTTTCAAGGACTTCTTCCCCCCCGAGATGAAAGAGCCGACAACCCGTGAAGAGTTCACCGAGGTCTCGCGCTTCGCCTGGAACAAGATGAATGCACCATTCCACGGGCAGGTCTACGCGCTGGACGCATCCCATTGCTGGTCCATCAGCTGGCCTGGCGGCTGGGGGCCCCTGCGCTCCATCATCACCGAAATCCGAACCCCATACCGCAACAACCAGATCTTCCACGCCCTGACCCGGGGCGCCGCCAGGATGTGGGGAGTCCCCTACGGCTTTCTCCTGGCCTACGACTGGCGGGCGCGCATCGGCCACCCCGTGGCAACGCATCTGCAGCAAAAGCCCTCCGATTCCTGGCGGCGACAGCAAGGGGTGCCGAAAATCACTCCGTCCCTCTATCGGAGACTTTGGTATTATGCGGCACTCTCCAATGCAGCCGTGCTGCTGGACGAACTCGACCAGCAGCGTTATTCCGACTTGGCGGACGCACGGCAATACCGCCTGAGCTGGTATGGGGAACTGTGCCGCGAAGTGCACGAGTTCCAGCGCGTGAACCCAGACCTGGGCGTCAACTACAACCCCGTCGGATTGCTGCTGAGCTGGCATAACGGATGGGGATACAAGGGGGACAAGGCCTTCTACCGCTATCCATACAATGCTGGCGAACACCAGACCCGAGAGTTCATCAACCGCCTCCTCTTCCGTTTCAGCGAGGAACTCCAGCCCCATGACGAATTCAGCCCCACCCCCTTTGGCGACCTCTTCGACATCCTGCGCCTCGACACCCCGAAAGGCCCCCTCCCGCTGGAACTCCTGCAAAACTATCGCGTGCTTTTCCTGCTCGGAGAGCATCCCCTGGACGCGGAGGCCGTGGCACGCCTTCAGGAATATGTGCGGGGCGGCGGATGCCTCGTCGTCAACTCCGAACAGGCCCGCGGCAGGCTGGCGGATGACTTCCTGGGCGCAACGCTCGCCAGCGAGCCATTTCAGGCCTCCTCCATGACCGCGCCCGATGGCAAGGAACTCCCGTCGAAGCCATTCCTCGCCACGGAACTCCTGCCCAAAGGCGCGCAGCCACTCTACCATGCAGGCGGCAAATGCGTCGGCGCCGTGCACTCCTTTGGCAAGGGTCGCGTCATCACCATCGGCGCGCATTGGATGCTGGAAGAACGCCAGGAAGAGGGCCCGACTGGCCTGCGGCGCTTCCTGCTGCCAGTCGCCAGTGATCTGCTCAGCCGTATGCTGCCAGCCCTGACGCCATTCACCTTCAAGGGGGAGCGTCTGCCCGAACAACTGGCCTGGCAGGTCAACCGAAAGCCCAATGGCTGGGTGCTGGCACTCTTCAACAACGGCGGCCTGACCCCCGCCATCCGACTCCGCCGAGGCTATGCAGGACCAGATGTCATCGACCCCTGCAAGGCCTTGGACATTCGCGTCTGCGTCCCAAAGCAACTCGGATTCGCGGTTGAACTCATCTCTGGACGGGAATGCGTTTTCTCCCGAGACGCCAAGAGGCGCTTCCTGGAGTGCCGCCTGGAACCAGGAGAACTGGCCGTATTCGAGTTTTCCGAACGCCCAATCCCGGAGCGCGAAGTCGTCCGCCCAGTCAATCTGGCGCTGAAATGCCTGGTCAAAGCCACCAGCGAACACGCAAAATACCCTGCATCCAAGGCAGTGGACGGCGACACGGCCTTCCACTCCGCCTGGTGGAGCGAAGGCAGCGCCCCCCAGAGCATAACCGTGGATTTGAAGAAGGCCGAGGAAATCCGCGCCATCCGCGTGGTGCCGGCCTGGAGCGAGGACAATCGTCTGTTCCCACGCATCACCCAGTTCACTGCGGAGGCCAGCGAGGACGGCGAACAGTGGCACACGGTCGTGGATGAAAGCCGAAACATCATGCCCGATACCAGGCATGGCGTGCTACGCGGCTTTGCCCCGCGGAAGGCCAGGTTCGTGCGTGTAAACGTCCTCTTCAACTCCAGCCGACAAGGCGGACAGATTGTCGAACTGGAGGTTTTCGGTCCACGCACGCGGCGCACCTCCATCCCGTGGCGTCGGGACCGTCAAATGGCGAGTTTCCCGCCCGATGTGCTCAAATTGCGCAACTGGAAGCCCCTGACGCTGCTGGAACCGATACAGCAGACGCAGGATGAGCGCCCAGTCACGCGCAACCGCGAATGCCTGACTGGCGGCAAAATGTCCATCCGCGGACGCATCATCGGCTCTGGGCTGGGCTGTCATGCCAGATCCGAAATCGTCTATCGGCTGAATCCCGACGAGGGCTGGAAGGCGTTCTCGGCACGCGTCGGCATCGACGACTGCGTGGGCGGGACGGACGGCAGCGTCATCTTCCGCATCTACACCGATGGGCGCCTGGCGGCGGACAGCGGCCTGGTCACCCCCACCGACCCTCTCATCTACATCTGGGCGGATCTCCGCGGGGTCACCGAACTGCGGCTCGTCGTGGATGACTGCGGTGACGGCATCCGCGGCGATGTCGCGGACTGGGGGGACCCGCTGCTGCGCAAGTAGCTTCCCCGCCGCACGGCATGGGGAAACGCCGTGGCGACGCGCAACCGTGCCGCCGATTCTGAAATTTGGCCCCAACCCCAACAGCCTCCTACACCCCCAGGCATCCGAGGGGGACGACCAGGACGCCGTCCTTGCGCCGATAGGCGTATTTCCCCTCGGCCACCAGCACCATCTGGAAGGAAGGCGCGCGCATCTTCTGCAAGTCCAGTTTCGCGACCAGTTTCCGCAGATTCGCCGCGCCCTCCTCGATCAGCCGCTCGCCCCCCAGTTTCACCTCAATCAGCCCGTAGGTGCCGTTGCGGCGATGAAGCACCGCGTCGCATTCCAGTCCAGATGAGTCACGGTAGTGGTAGAGGCTGCCGTCCAGCGCCTCGGCGAAGACGCGCAGATCACGGACTGAGAGCGCCTCGAAGAAGAAGCCAAAACTCCGCAGGTCGTCCAGGAGGTCGGCGGGACCGACGCCCAGCGCCGCCACGGCAATGGATGGATCGGTGAAAAACCGCGTCTCCGCCGTGCGGATGGCGACCCGTGCGCGCAGATCCGGCATCCACGTCTCCAGATCCTCGATGACAAAGATCTTCCGCAGCGCCTCCAGATAGGAATGCACGGTGTCGGCGCTGAACCCCGTGGACCGTCCCGCGCCCAGATCCGCGCAAATCGACTGCTGGCTTGCCTGTGTCCCTTGCAGCCGCGCGTAGGAGCGCAGGAAACGCCGCACCCGCTCAGGCGAACGCATCACTCCGTCCACCCTGGAGGCATCCTGGCGGATGACGGCGTCGTGATAGTCGAGCGCCTGTTCCAGGGCGGCGTCCCCCTTGAGCGGGATGGCCTGCGGCCAGCCGCCACGGCATACCAGCCATGCCACCCGCTCCAGATCCAGCGGATTCTCCCCATCTACTTCCTCCTCTCCCGCAAAGAGCCGCCGCAACGAGACCGCGCCAGACGAATCGCCGGATTCCAGCAACGACATCGGACGCATCCGCACCCACGCAAAACGCCCCGTCCCCGTATGGCGCACATCCTTCAGCGACGGCGGCACCGCCGAGCCTGTCAGAATAAACTGCCCTGGCTGCCGACGCTGGTCTACCTCGAAGCGCACCGCGTCCCACAACTGGGGAATCAACTGCCATTCGTCCAGCAGCCGCGGCGCCCCTCCCTGCAACAGCCGCATCGGCTGCAACTCCGCCATCGCCCTGCTCTGAGCCAGGGTGTCTGGATTGGACAACGACAGCACGCTCGCGGCGTGCTGCTCCGCCGTCGTCGTCTTTCCGCACCACTTCGCCCCCTCGATCAGCACGGCGCCCTTCCCCGACAATTTCCGCTCCAGCACGGAATCCACCACTCGAGGCATATAGTTCGGCATTCCCATCCTCTCCTTCTGTTTCAACGCCATCAGTTCACTCGCATAACATAGCCCATCATCCCAGTTTTTCCACCTCAATTCGGCATTTTGATGGAGTTTTATTCGGCATTTTGATGGAGTTTCATTCGGTATTTTGATGGAATTCCATTCGGCATTTTGACGGATTCCGCCATATATCCCGAGGCGGGTTCTACTCAGTTCCTTGATCGGCACGTCGGCCTGTTGGCAATTCTGCTTTTCCGCGCTACAGTATTTGCGGGTTCGGGGAGGCGCTCCTGCCGCCTTCCTGCATCGTCCACCAGCGCATATTCCGATGAAATCCATCTGCATTCCATGTTCGGGGCCAGTCGCGACAGGCGACTACCTGTCAGTCATCGACCACCCGCTCTTCCAGCGGCTGCGCCATTGCCGCCAACTGGGCCTGAACGACCTGGTCTTCCCTGGCGCGCAGCACACGCGCTTCGAGCATGCGCTCGGCGTGCTGGCGCGCATCCGCGCGGCGGCGGCGGCGCAGCGCTTCACGCCCGCCGAGCAGCGTCTCCTGGAACTCTTCGCGCTGCTGCACGACATCGGGCACGGCCCCTTTTCGCACCAGGTCGAGCCAGTCCTCGCGGGCGACCACCACCAGCGCGGCCTCCTCTGCCTGAGCGAGATGGCCGACGCCATCCGCGCCTGCGGCGCGGAACCCGCCGACCTCCAGGCGATGCTAAACGACGGGCATCCGCTCGCAGCCTGGGTCTCCGACCGCAACCTCGGCGCCGACAAACTCGACTACCTCCAGCGCGACGCCTTCCATATCGGCTTCACCGGCCTCCCCGACCTCGACATCATCCAGCGCCACACTATGCGCACCCCCGAAGGCGGCCTCGCCCTCCACGAGAAGTTCATCGAGGAGGGCAAGCGCCTCCAGAAGTTCTACTCCTATCTCCACCAGCACGGCTACCTCAACAAGACCGCCCTCATCGCCCAGCGCATCCTCCAGCGCGCCCTCCAGGAGGAAATCCTCGCCGGCATGACCGACGCCGAACAGGACGCCGTCTGGCGCATGACCGACTTCCAGCTCCTCGACCGCCTCGCGCACGCGCAGTCCCCCCTGGCGCGGACGCTGGTGCAGCGCCTCATCGCGCGCGATCTGCCGCGCACCTGCCTCTGCATCAAGCCGACCGGATACGCGTATGTCGAGAACGCCGTCGGCAAGTCCATCGCCGTCCTCGAATGGCCGCGCGCGCGCCTCGCGCACTTCTCCCAGCACGCCCTCAACCTCGGGTTCCTGCGCTCCTTCGAGGACGCCCTCGCGCGCGCCGCCGGCCTCCAGCCCGGCGACCTCGTCCTCGCCGCCATGCCCTATTTCACCAAACTCCTCCCGAAGGATCTGCGCATCTTCAACGGCGGTGAACGCGACTACTGGCTCTTCGACCAGGATAAGGACCACCGCGCCTCCCTCGAAAGCGACTATCTGCGCACCTTCGCACTCCGCATCGCCGTCCCCGCCGACGTCCGCGAACGCCTCGCCGACGATCCCGCACCCCTCCTCGCCGCAATCGACGGATGAAAGGCTCGCATTCCGGCGGATTTGCTCCAATTTAGGGCGTATTTTTCACGTTGAAGTTGAAAATTCCGCCCTATAGACGCCGTGCAGGCGGTCAACTTCCGGGATTGGCGGCCGCTCGACCCGCCGACCGAAGACGACGACCCGCGCCCGTCACCGCCCGCCGGATGAACCACCGCCCGCGCTTACAGATGCAGGCGGGGATATTATAGTATCAGTTGCCGGCATCTTTCGGTCGGCACAGAACTTGCCCAGAACTCTCCCCCAAGCCATCACCATCATGATCTACGTAGTCGCGAAAGCCGAAGTCCGTCCCGAATGCCTGGATGCGTATCTGGAGATCCTCAAGGAGTTCGTGCCCCAGGTGCTGGGCGAGGAGGGATGCATCCGCTATGAACCGTGCGTCGCGTGGAGCGCCGACGGGACGCGCAAGCCTTTCGTCACGATGATGGAGACATGGGCGAACAAGGCCTGCCTCGACAAGCATCTGTCCACGCCGCAAATGCAGGAGTTCCGCGCGAAGATCGCCGGCATGCGCGTCGGCGCCTCCGATCTGCAGATTCTCGAACCCGCCCTCCACTAATCCCCCAGGCCAACTTCCCATGAAAAATGGAAAACTCGTGGCGGCGCAGGTCGGCTGCGGCGCCTTCGCCAAGTCCCAGCATCTGCCGAACCTCAAGGAGCGCACGGACGTCGAGATCCGTTATTGCTGCGACATCAGCGCCGCCGCCGCCCAAAACGCCGCCGCGCGCTTCGGCGTGCCGCACGCCGTCACCGACTTCCAGGAGGCGCTCGCCGATCCGGAAGTCGACTTCGTAATGGTCGCCACCAGCCACGATATGCATCTGCCGATCGTGCGCGCGGCCGCCGCGAAGGGCAAGCACATCTTCTGCGAGAAGCCGATGGCGATGGAGCTGCCCGAGAGCTGGGAGATCATCCGCGCCGTGCGGCAGGCAGGCGTCAAACTGTGTGTCGACCTCAACCGGCGCATGGCGCCCTCCATGCATGCCCTCAAGGCGCGCGTCCAGGCGCAGATCGCCGCGCCGAAGCACCAGCCGTGGCGCTACGTCGAGACGACGCGCGAGGCGCTGCCCGAGGAGCAGGCCACGCATTTCCTGATCCGCATCCAGGACGAGGGCTCCAGTTACCGCA
>JAEEXV010000309.1 GCA_016287975.1 Lentisphaeria bacterium
CGCGGGCGGCGGCGGAGCGGCCTTCTGGGCCTCGGGCGCGGCCTGGGCGGAGGGCGCTTCTGGCGCGGGCTTGCCCTCGGGCGGCGTGTCAGGTTCGGCGGGGGCAGAGTCGTCGTCGGCGTCGTCTTCATCGCCGTCCTCCAGCATCTCCTGCGTGGCGGGCAGCATGTCCCAATAGTGGAGGAAAGCGTTCTTGCCGACGCCGATGTCGACGAAGGCCGCCTGCAGGGACGGCTCCAGGTTCTTGATGCGTCCCTTGTAGATGGAGCCGACGATGCGGTCCTTGTTGTTGCGCTCCATGAAGTAGTCCTGCAGTTTGCCGTCTTCGACGACGGCCACGCTGACCTGGAGCTCTTCCGAATTGATGATGATCTGTTTCATTGCGGGATAATCAAATTGGGTTTGGGCGGTCACTCCAGGATGCATCCTGGCATCACTGGATTGCCGCGCAGAAACGAAACCGCGTCCATCCCCTTGCCCCCCTCTGGAATGACTTGGCGGAGCAGCAGCACGCCGTCGCCCGTGGCGACGCGCAGGCCGTCCCGCTGGTCGGGAAGGATCTGGCCGGGAGTGGTGTCGGGGACGGCGGGGCAGGCGGTCGCCGCGGTGATCTGGAGCCGCCGCAGTTTGCCATGCACGGGTATGTAGGTGAAGGCACGCGGCCAGGGCTGGTAGGCCCGCACCATGTTCGCGATGCGGACCGCGCTGGCGTGCCAGTCCACAATGCCGTCGTTCTTGCTGATCTTGTGCACATTTCGACTGGTCGCGGGCGGCTGCGCCAAAGCCGCCATCCCCTCGCGGGCCACCCCCCAGACCACGTCGACGACATGGGACGCCGCCAGCCCCCCCAGGCGCATCTCCAGATCCCCTGCGTTCTCCTCAGGCAGAATCGGCAGTTCCCACGAGGCATAGACGGGTCCCGTGTCCAGGCCTGCGTCCATCCGCATGAAGGAGACCCCCGTCACCGCATCCCCGTTCAGGATCGCGCTGCTGATCGGGCACGCGCCACGATAGCGCGGCAGCAGGGAGGCATGCACATTGAGGCAGCCGCGGCTCGGCAGCTCCAGGATCGCCTTCTTCAGCAACTGGCCGAACGACACCACCAGCACCACCTCGACCGCCAGCGCACGCAGATGCTCCAGAAACTCAGGCGTGTTGACCGAGGCGACGCGCTCCACTTCGCACCCTCTCGCCAGCGCATACTGCGCAAACGCCGTCGGCGTCAGATGCTGACGGCGCCCCACGGGGCGGTCTGGCTGCGAACCGACCCCGACCAGATCCACGCGCGCATCGGCACGCAGCGCATCCAGAATCGGGCCGCCAATCGGACCCGAACTCAGGTAGAAGACGCGCACACGCGGATTCTGCGGTTGTTCACAGGCACCTTCGCTCATCGGGCAAAAAACACTTGAAGGGGAATGAGGGTAGAAGAGAAAACTTGCAGGGGATATCTTCCAGTCGGAGATATGCTGCCGCACAAGAACAATGCGGAAACGCGACAAGTGATATAATATAGTCCATGCGCGCAAGATTGAACCCTCCGATCCGCAAATGTGGCGCGGCAATCCCGTTTTTTCAGCGCAGCGCATGGGCAATCCTGGAAAGAATAGCCATATTATGTGTTTGCCATGAATGAACGACTCCCTAAAATCCTAGCGCTGGATGACGAGAAACTCATCCTCATGACCCTGCGGAAGAGCCTGGCGGACGCGTACGACGTCACCGAATGCCAGACCGTCGAGGAGGCCCTCGAAGTCTTCCGCAAGTCCCACTTCGACCTGGTCATCACCGACATCATGATGGGGCAGGTGGACGGATTCAGGTTCCGCACCATGATCCGTTCGATGAACTCCGACATCCCCATCATTTTCCTCTCCTCGCTGATGGACGACTCGGGCAGCCCGCTGCTCCTCCGCATCATGGAGGACAGCTACTCCTATTTCCTGCGCAAGGGCGCCACCAAGAAGCAGCTGCAGGCCAAGATCGAGCAGGCCCTCTCCATCAGCCGCCCCCAGTCCGAACTCAAGTCCCTCCAGCGGCGCTTCGACCGCAACCTCGCCCTCGCCGCCCAGGTCCAGCAGGTCATGCTCCCGCCCTGGGTGCAGTGCACCCAGGAATACGAATATTGCTTCACCTACAAGCCCCTCGAGCGCGTCTCAGGGGACCTCTTCGAGTGGATCCCCATCGGCGACGGCAGTTTCGTCGGCGTCTTCGGCGACCTCTCGGGCCATGGCGTCCAGGCCGCGCTCTCCATGGTCGCCATCGAGACCATCATCCGCCCGCAACTGCTCCAGGTCAAGAACGTCCATTCCCTGAAGCCCAACGCCATCCTCCAGGAACTCAACCGCTTCTTCTGCACCAAGTTCAACGGCGTCACCAACATGGCCTGCCTCGTCTCCATCTGGAACTTCCGGCAGAACACCGTCATCTACCAACGGGCGGGACTCCCCGACTTCACCATCATCGACTCCCGCACCGGTAAGATCCGCAACCCCAATCCAGACGACCGCGCGAACCTCACCGTCGGCATGAGCTCCGACATCTCCTACCTCGAAAGCGACAATGTCGTCGCCCATTTCACCGACGACGAGGTCTTCCTGATCAACACCGACGGTTTTGACGACATGGGCACCGAGGACGCCCCCTACGGCGGCCTCAACATGGACATATTCCATGAAATCCTGTCCACCGCCGTCCGCGCCGAATCCATCCTCGCGCTGCCCCACCGCCTCCTCAGCGCCATGGCGCAACTCGGATTCGACCATCAGATCGACGACTGCTTCCTGTGGACGCTGCGGAAGCCCGCTCCGGCCGACGGCCCCGAACTCTGCCTGGCCATCCCCCCTGACAATGTCCAGGCCGACCAGGCCGTGATCCAGGCCTCCGACTTCGTGCGGAAACGCTGCCAGTCCGACGCCCTCGCGACCAAGACGGGGCTCCTCCTCTCCGAGTGCCTCGCCAACATCATCAAGCACGGCTCCAGCAACACCGCCCTGCGCTCCTGCGACCGCATCGCGGTGCAGTTGACCGACGAGACGGACTGCGTCAAGATCACCGTCTTCGACCGCTGCGTCGGCTGGGACGCCAGCAAATTGATGGAGAGCAACCAGAGCGATATCGACCGCCTGCTCGCCGACCTCAACCGCAAGAAGTCCGACAGCGGGCGCGGCATCCCCATCATGCGCACCCTGTCTCCGCAGATCCAGAACCGCCTTCTGGATGGCGTCAACGAGACCATCTTCCGCATCTCCAAGGCGGAACCGGAACCTGAAACCACCTGATTCAATCCGTTGGGAATACCATGACCACCAAAGCGGAACTGAAAAAGAACTTCGCCGACCTCATCGGCGCGGACGACGACGCGACTCTCGAGGAGTTCTACGCCAGCTACAAGGAAGGCGTCGTGAACGCCCACAGCGACATGCTCAAGGCCATCGCGGCGGGCGACTTCATGGCCGTCCGCCAGGCCGCCCACGCCCTCAAGGGCATCGCCCTCACAGCCAACCACCAGGAGGCGATGGACATCTCCCTGGCCATAAGCGCCGCCGCCAAGCAGGAGCAGATGGATCCGATCCGCGACCTCGCCGCGAAACTGCAGGAACTCTGCAACCAACTATAGGGCTGCCCGCGAAATGACCGCATTGGAGGAACAGGCCAGAAGATGCGAGGGCATCCGCGAACTCTCGCGGGAGCTGCGGCGCCGCGCAGGAGACAGCAACCTGTCCAGACGCGAAAGCAGGCGCTGGCGCATCCACACCCGCTTCTACCAGTACGCCAAGCGCGCCCTCGACCTGACCGTCTCCATCATCGCCCTCCTCCTGCTGATGCCGCTGATGCTGGTGATCGCCATCATCATCAAGCTGGAATCCCCAGGCCCCATCATCTACCGCTCCATCCGCGTCGGAAGATACGGACGGCATTTCTGCTTCTTCAAGTTCCGCTCCATGGAGGAGGGCGCCGACCGTCGCCGGGACGAGCTGGCCGCCCAGAACGAATCCCCCGACGGCATCTTCTACAAGGCCAGCAATGACGTGCGCTGCACGCGCTTCGGGAGGATCCTGCGCAAGTTGTCCCTGGACGAGCTGCCGCAGCTGGTCAACGTCCTGCTGGGGGACATGAGCCTCGTCGGCCCGCGGCCGCACGAGCCGCGGGAGGTCGCCTCCTATACCCTGGAGCAGCGCAAGAGCCTCGACATCCTGCCTGGCATCACGGGCCTCACCCAGATCACCTGCCGCAGGGGTTCCATCGCCGAGCAGAGCGCCACGGACCAGAAGTACATCGCCACGCAGTCGTTCTGGGGGGACATCGTGATTCTCCTGAAGACCATCCCCGCAGTGCTCTCCTGCCGGGGCGCCTGCTGAACACCCTCCCATGCGCGCCATCGTCTATCCCTATCTCCCTCGTCCCGACTGGCAGGAGACCTATTTCCCCGAACGCAGCATCTACACCCTCCCCCTGGCGGGGCGAAACTACGGGGGGCATCTCCTGGACTGCCTGCACGAGGCGGGCGTCGCCGAGACCATGCTCGCGGACATCTATTTCAGCCCGCTCTATTTCCGTCATCTCTGCCAGATCCATTTCTGGCGCGGCGAATGGCACTACCACGGCACCCGCCGCGGCGAATTGCGCACTGTGCTCGACCGCTTCGACCGCTTCTGCCGCGGCCATGAGGTCATCGTCCTGCACGGCTTCCTGCTCCCGCAGGCCAGCCTCAAGGACATCGGCGCCGCGCCGATGACGCCAGTCGCCGAGGACGCCCCCACCCCGCCCGGCATCTACCTGCTGCGGCACGACCGCCTGTGGCGCGTGGAGCTCCCGTATTCGCAGGTCGCCGACATCCACGGCTACACCGAACTCAACTTCCAGTTGATGCACAATCCAGGCATGCACGTCCTGCCTGGCTATCGGTTCGAGGGCAATGTGCGCTTCGGCGCCAACAACACCATCCTGGAGGGCGCCGACATCCAGCAGCCCGCCATCCTCGGCAACAACCTGCTGCTGGAGAGCAAGGTGAAACTCCTCGGCAACGTCATCATCTGCAACAACGTCATGGTGGGGCGGGGAACCACGCTCAAGCGCTGCATCGTCCTCGACAACACCTATATCGGCAGCCACATGGAACTGGTCGACAAGATCGTCTGCGGCTCCTTTGTCATCGATTCGGTGACGGGGGCCTCCGTGCAGCTTTCGGACCATGGGATGACGGGGGAGCTTCACCAGGATCCTGGCCTGCTGGATCCCGTGGGCGTCGTGGAGTATCTGCTCGCGTTCCTGCTGATGCTCGGCTACACCCTGCCCTGGCTGTTCCTCTATCTCCCGTTCTATTTTCTCTGGCGGAAGAGCATCTGGCGCCATCGGCTGTCGTTCGACATCTATCCGCGCCTGTGGCAGGTGCTCTTCGGCAAGGCGCGGCTGATCGCGCTGAACCACAACGAAAAGAACTGCGTCTTCCGCTTCGGCGAATCCCACTCGAACCGCTGGGCGCCCGAGGAACTCAACGACCTCTTCTATTCGCACCGCCGCTCCTGCGGGCTCTCCGTCAGGGTCACCCTGAAGGCGCTGATCAACCGCCTCTTCGCCGTCGTTGAACCGCACGTCTCAAAATCCAACACCGAAAAGGCCATCGCGGAAATGCTGGCCCAGCTCGACAAGCAGAATGCAGGCTGACCCCGACATCGCCGACGCGCTCGCGCGGCACCGCTTCACCGCCGCCGACGCCCCCGCGCTCGCCGCCGGACTGCGCCAGGCCCTCGCGGAACTCCTTGACGCCACGCCTCCACGCGCATTGGGCGCGCTCTATCTCGGCGGCGGATACGGGCGCGGCGAGGGCGGCGTGCTCCACACTCCCGACTGCCCTCCGCGCCCCTACAACGACCTCGACTTCTTCGCGTGGCCACGCCCCGACGCACCGCGCGAAACGTGGCGCGAGGCCGACGCCTGGCTGCAGGAGCGCCTGGAGAATATGGGCGAGCAGTTCGGCGTC
>JAEEXV010000310.1 GCA_016287975.1 Lentisphaeria bacterium
CAGTTTCAGCGTGACCTTGACGCCCGGCTTGGAGGTGAAGTTGCTGACGACCTCGTCCATGATCTGGGACAACTGCACGGCGCCTTGCAGGGAATCCAGTTCCACCGTGCCGTAGAAGTGGCGGTGCCTCGGGACGGCGGGCGCGTCCTTGACGGAGACCTTCGCCGTGGCGGTGGCGGCTCCTGGCGGAGGCGGGGTGGCCGTGCCCTTGGCAGGCGGCGTGGAGGTCTCCGGCTTCGGCGCGTGGGCGGCCTGGTATTCCTCCGCGGTCTCCTGCCGGATCAGCAGCGAGTTGGCATCGGAGCCGATCGGCACGATCTCGTGCGCGTAGTCGAAGCCCAGGTAGAGGTCGCCCTCCTTGCCGAGCGCGTAGCCGAAGAAGCCGCCCTTGGCGACACCGGCGCAGACGGCCTTGAGGAAGACGTCCTCGTTGAGCAGGCGCGGCATCTGGCAGTAGTTGCAGCAGTCCTCCCAGACCTTCAGCATCGGGACATCGGCCTGCCCGTTGTTGAAGTAGGACTTCTGGAGCAGGCTCTTTAGGTGGACAGGCGACCACTGGAGGATCAGGCTCTGGTCCTCGACCATCTGCTTCTCCGCGGCGGAGGCGATGCTCCCCCCGCCGATGCCGAGGCGGCAGGCGTCGAAGGCGACCTCGCGCGGGCCGTTCTGGCGGGGCACCAGCAGATGGCGGTAGCACTCCAGCAGTTCCTGGCGCAGGACCTGCAAGGCGGTCTCCTTCTCATGCTTCGTCTGCTTCACCTGGAAGGTCCCCAGGTCCATGCGGCCGTTCTCGATGTCGGCGACGATTTCGCACCACGCCAGATAGGTGCGGCACTGGTCCACGGCCCGGGTGACGATGTTCATGTCCGGCGCCAGGAATACCAGGCGGTTGCGGCGCAGGCGCGGCTGCTCGCCCCGTCGCTCCAGGATCTCCCGCGCCGCGTCGAAGGCGGGCCTGGGGTTGGCCTTGGAATATGCCTTGCAGAGATCGGCGGGCAGCACCACGAGGTGCGGGCCGCAGCCGATGTCGTCGGGGATGTCGGCGTGGGGCGTGAAGACGTGGACGCCCGCGAGGCACTGGCCGTGCCCGCAGAGTTGCGCGACGATGTCCCGGATGGTTTTCGCCACCTGGGCCGCCTCCATCTTCCCCTTGCGCGACTCCATCTCGCGGCGCAGGTTGGGGCGCGTGTCGAACCAGAAGCGGTCCATGTCCGCGAAGAGGTAGTGGAGTTTGTCGCGCAGGCGCTTCAGGACGTCCTCATAGATGGAGAGGGACTGGCCCGGCAGCGCGCATCCGAGGAGGATGCGCTCGGCGGAGATGCCGCGCACACCCTGCGACGAGGTGGAGGGCGCGCTGCCGAGGAAGATGGTGCGCGTGGCGCGGGTGGCGGCGAAGACGCTGCCGAAGCGGGTGTCGTTGCCGTCGATGCGGGCGGGCGCCGAGCCGGGGCCGTCGATCTCCTTCTCGATGATGGGGTCCCATCTCTGGGGCAGGTAGTGGGTGCTCTTGATGCGGACGCCCGTGTCCTCCAGCGGTATGGAGCCGGGCATGATCAGCGGGTCCTGGTCGTTGGAGTTCCACAGGCGGTGGATGATGATGGCCATGTACTGGAGCACGCCGCGCGTCTTCTGGAACTTGTCCAGCGTGGACCAGTCCTCGTAGAGGCGGTCGAAGACCTCGGGGTGGATCGGGTAGGACTTCTTCATCCGCTCGAAGTAGCCGCCCTCCTGGACCTCTGGCGGCAGTTTGTCCTTGTTCTTGCGGTAGTAGTCGATGAAGGCGCGGCAGGTCTCCTCCATGTCCACGGTGTCTCCGATGGAGTCGAAGAGGCGGCGGCGCACGATCTCGAAGGCCTCGTCGGAGGCCACGGGCTTCCAGACGCTCTCCACCCGGCCGAAAAACTTCTCCAGCGTGACGAGGGCCGTCCGCCCGAAGGTGCCTGCCGCCTCCGTGTCGGATTCGGGGAGCGAGGCCAGGAGGATGGAGCGGGGGACCGCCTTCACGCTTTCCGTCAGGATCTGGATGAACGAGATGTTGCTGCCGAACTTCCCGGCGGTGAGTTCCTTGGAGTCGTCCAGCTGGCGGAAGAAAGCCACCAGTTCGTCCAGCAGGATGACGCAGGGGGCGGCCTTCTTCAGCAGTTTCGTGACGATCTCCTTGCCAGGGGCGGTGCCGGCCTTGTCGCTGTCGGCGACCATCTCGTAGCCCTCGACGCCGAGCAGCTGGTAGGCGAGTTGCCCCCAGATGGTGCGGATACTCAATGCGCCGCGCTTCACCGGCTGGTTGGGGGACATGTCGTTGCCGTCGATGACCGCCACGTTCGCCTTCGGCAGGGAGGTGATCCCCGCCTCGTCGAGCAGCGCGGGGACGCCCGCGAGCCTGTCGGTGGACACCTTGCGCGTGGCCAGATGGTAGACCGCAAGGAGCGTGTGGGTCTTGCCGCCGCCAAAGTTGGTCTGCAGCTGGATGACGGGGTCGCCGTCCTTCCCCGTCAGGCGCTGGGCGACGGAGACCAGCAGCAGCCGCATCCCCTCCGTGATGAAGGTGCGGGCGAAGAACTTCTCCGCGTCGAGGTATTCTGGGGATGCGGTCCCCTGCAGCACGTTGTACATGTCTGCGGCGAACTCGGACTGCTTCAGCGTGCCCTCCAGGACGTCCGTGTGCGGGCGAGCGATTTGTCTCCAGGGTTTCATGACTGTTTCCTCCCGATTCTGCGAACCGCCCAGTGTGCGGATGGGAAATCGCCGACATTCTCCACCGCGACATGGGTGCAGACGCCATGCAGCAATTCCCGAAGTTTCGTTTTCATCCGCTTCATCTGGATCTTGCGGTAAGGCTGCTTGACGCTGCGCTTGAACTCCCAATGGAAGACCACGCGATATGCGAAGTCTTGGAAGGATGCGTGGAAACTGCGTTCGTCGGCGTCTTCGGATTGCGCGGCCAGCCTGAAGCCAGCGATGGAATCCTTGACTTTCCAGGTCACCATTTCCGCCAGCCCCTCGCTGTAGGTTCCCTGTCCAGCTCGGCCGCTTCTGGTGATGGTGGTGTAATCCTTGATTTCCGTGAAGAACAGATTGCGGCTGGCTTCATGGGGATAGATGAAGTCCACCGCCTTCTTGCCCGCCTTCTGCCATTGCCCGACATGGGACGGCCATTGCTCATAGCGGGTGGCGCCAGGGGACTCCCCAAAGTCGAATGCCAATCTCTTTTCCCGAAACGGGTTCTCCCTGAACGGAGCCAGCATCTCAGACTTCCTCCATATATCGGTCGGACTGCTTCATTTCCTCATCGAGCAAGAGGACATTCTTCAGGGCGGAGAAGGTGCTTCCCTGCCGAGGCGCCTTGCCTTTTTGCAGGTTGAAGAACTGGACACCGTCCTGGATCTTCTGGCGTGCCAGAAGGATCTCCAGTTCATTGACCAGGAAGAGGCTGTGCGTGGTAAGGAACACTTGGACGCCGAGTTTGGACAATTCGACGATGACGCTTGCAATGAGTTGGATCAGCCGTGGATTCAGATTGGCTTCGGGCTCGTCCCACAGCAGGACCGCGCCTTCGCGGAGGCTGCCGTCCTGGATCAGCTGAAGGAGCATGCCGAGTTTCCGCCAGCCCTCGGCGATCATGTCGATTTCCCAGCTGAGACCCGCTGGCATGTCCTTGCCGTGGTAGTAGAACTTCTCGTTTTTCAAGAAGACGGTGCCGTGGATCGCCGTTTCCAGGGACGCGATGATGTCCTGTAGCATCGCCGACTTCCCGTTCTTCGGGGGGAGGCCGAGTTTTCCAATCGTGTCGTCATAGGTGGAATCGTAGGGCAGGATGAACTCGCGCCGCAACGCCAGGTAGTGCGGGAAGATGGTCAGCAGTTCACGGGACGGGAAAAAGACGCATTTCGGCAAGGTGTCCACTGGATAGGGCTTTCCCTGCTCCGACTCCATATTTGTAAATGTAGCATTTTCAATGGAAAAACTCATTTCGCAATTACAGGAATGACGGCCATCGGATATTCTCATTTGAAAGGATGCCCTGATGGCATCCAGAAAGAGTTTTTTCAGGGTTTCTGGCTGGCTAAGTTCAGCAAAAGAACCCGTGACTTTTTTATTCCTTGGAACGCTGTCCCAGTTCAGCAAGTCCCCGATTTCCGACACATTGAACACCGAATAAAAGGACTTCAGATTCTCCAGGGCAGATGGAGTGTAGTAGTTATGCTTAAACTGCGAAATGTTTTTTTTCCGTAATTCATGCAGGATGTTGCTCATGGCATACAGCCCCTTCAGGATATGCGTTTTTCCCGAACCGTTCTCCCCGACAAAGACATTCAGGTTCGCGCCGAACTGGAAACGGGCCTTCTTGAATACCGTGAAGTTAGACAATTCCAATACCTGAATCATCGCGGTTCCTCCTACAACAGTTCCATCTGCTCGGGCTTTGTTTTACTATAATCCTTGCTGGCGGCGACGATGGCGTGCCAGCTGGTCATCAGTTCGTTGTAGTGGCGGGCGTCCTCGGCGTAGCCCCTGCGCTCGCAGATGGTGTAGAGGAAGTACGCCAGCTGCCGAATGTCCTCGCCGGATTCCGGCATCCGGGCGAGCAGTTGCCCTGCGGCCGCCTCGCCGCCGGTTTCCAGGGCGCGGACCATGTGGTGCAGGGATTTCCACGTGGGGGCGTTCTTGTCCTTGGCGGGGGCGAAGTCTTCCGGATAGTCGTTCCAGTTCAACAACTGCACCTTGCCGCCCGCCGCCAGCAGGACGCCGGAGGCCTTGACTCGCTCGACGCTGGTGCCCTTCGCGCGGGCCAGGACATCCGCGACGCCGTAGGCGTTCTCGCCCCAGCCGTTCTCCTGGAACCAGTCGTTGCAGAAGAGCGTCTCCGCGTCGAAGCCCGTGCCTTCTGGGTTCAGGCAGTCGGTGATCTGCCGGTTGATCTCGATCATCGCCTCGTGGACGGTCATCGCGGATCCGTCCGCGTTCAAGACCGCCTTGTACTTCGAGTAGATCTCCATGCCGGGGCCGATCGCCGCCTGCGCCAGGTCCACGGGCGCGATCGGCGAACTCGTCCCGTCCTTTCCCATCATCGCCCGCAGCGCAGTCGGCATCGCCTCCCGCAACTCGTTCAGGAACTCACGACGACCAATTTCCTCCGCATCCTCCGCGCGGCGGCGGCAGACCAACACGATGGAGGAGGCAAGGGCATTGGAGGACATGCCCCGCATGCGATATTCTTGCTCACTTCGCATCGGCCAGGTGCCCGTAATCTCGAAGCCCGCCTTTAGCACAGCGTCGAGGAAGGTCTCCCAGCCCGTGTTGGATGTGCCGACATCATCGGTGTCCGAGGACTTGAAGGCGTAGTAGATGGTGACGGGGAAGGCGGGATGCGCCTGCACCGCGAGATTGTGCATCGCCCCCGTCATGCCATCCAAGAAAAATGTATCGGCGGCTTCCTTGCCGCCACGTCTGTATGGTGCTGCAATCAACTCCTCTGCCTTCGGCACCGCCATCGTCGCAAACAATTCGGGATAGATGTCCCGCAAGGACCGCCGCATCCACACGTAGAAGAAGTCCGACAAGTCCGCATAGCCCACATTGTCATAATAGGGAGGATCGGTGGAAATTACCTTGTTTGTCGATATCATTTGTTCCTGTGCTGGACTCTGGAGTGTTTTCCCACAAACTAAACTATTTGATAATGTGAGTAAACATTTTCCTTGGTAATCACAATTAGTAAAGAAACCTCCTACAACATTTTCAACTACATTGGCTTCTCCATAATCCCAAACCATAGGAATTGCTTGGCGACCGAATGTAGTCATTATTTTTTCATTTGAGCAATTCCAACGACAACATATACTATTGAAATCCGCTGTCCTGTCCACCGCAAATGCGAGATACACAGCGATGGCGTCCCCGTATGCGGTCGCACCATTGCCGCCGTCGCGCAACCGAATGTCGTCATCCACCATGTCTGCGGCCTTCGCGTCGGAGATGGCCTTCGCGCGCGCCTCCTGCACCAGGTTGGAGAAGGTGTCGAGGGCCAGCAACTGGCGCGGGGTGAAGAGGTCGCCGTACGTGGGCATTCCGTAGTCGGGCGGGGTAAATGCCCGCCGGTCTTCGGAAATGGGGGTGGAAGGGCGGAAAGAAATCTGTGATGCATTGATGTCAGGGCAGGTATCCTCCATCGGCGAGAGATAGACGCGTCCCTTGGGACTGTCGCAGACGATGGCCAGCATGCGCACGCCGCCGCGTTGGTGGAGCAGTTCCGACTTGACATACGACTTGTCCATCGGAGAATTGGTCATCAGGCACTTGAATGTCGCCTTGGTGCCCAGTTTCGTCCCGCTTTCGGCGTCTTTGGGCGGTTTCCCGACCTTGACGACAAAGTGGTAATGCCTGCCTTCGATGACGGGCTGGACGTATGCCTCGTGGCCAGCCTTCTTGGAGAGGACGAAGGTGGATGCGAGGGGGACGTCCACGTCGGAGAAGTCTGGGTTAGGGGACTTGACGGTGCGGACCCAGAGCCAGGCGATGACGGTCAGTTTCCTGCCCTGGTATCCGGCGAGGTCGGGGCGTTCCCTGACCATCTCGGCGGTGATTTCAACCTGCGGGTAGAGGTGGCCAATTCGTTTCTTCGCCTCCTCGCGCATCCAGTGGCCGTAGCATCGCACGTCCTCGGCGAGGCCCTCCGCGCCGTGCCATTGCTTCGTGGAGATCAAGGGCGGTTCATCCTTTGGGATCGGCCCGACGGGTTTGCGGTCCGCGAATCGCGGCGGGATCTCGATCATCGCCTTGTTGATCATCACGGCGACGGGGTTGAGGTCGGAGGCGTGGCTCTCCAGCCCCAGGCGCTGAGCCTCCAGCGGAATGGCGCCGCCGCCCGCAAAGGGGTCGTGGAAGGCGGG
>JAEEXV010000311.1 GCA_016287975.1 Lentisphaeria bacterium
CTCCCCCCGCCATGAAAGCAATCACCGCCCTGATTCTCGCCGCCGCGCTCGCGACCTTCGCGGGCCCCTTCACCGTGGAACCCAATGGCGACGACTTCGCCATCAAATACCGCGGCAAGGTCATCGTCGATCTGGTGCAGAGCGCCGCGCTGCCCAAGGCGCTCGGCAGGAATCCGCAGCGCTCGGAGGCCACTCTGCCCGACGGCACCCGCGTCTGGAACCGCTGGAGCGAACACCCCGAGACCCGCATCCGCCAGGAAATCGCCCTCAAGCCAGACGGCTCCCAGGTCGAGATCACCATGATCGGCGAAGCCGACGCATACGGCCCCACCCAGGCGCGCGTCATCCAGCTCCTGCTCCCCTTCTCCACCCTCGACGGCGCCGCCTTCGAGGGCCTCGCCCAGAACGCCCGCGTCTGGATGCCCATGAAGGGCGTCGTCGACGCCAAGTCCCCGAAGAGCGTCCTCACCCAGAACAACTGGCGCTACCTCCTCTTCAAGCCCGTCGGCGCCGACCGCGGCGTCGTCTTCGACTTCAACCCCATCGGCCCTGGCGACGAAAACTCCATGTACGCCACCAGCGCCGTCCGCGGCGTCTGGGGCGCCACGGTGCAGGCGGGCCATCTGCGCTTCCTCAGCGGCTCCGCCACCACCCCCGACGGCGGCATGACGGGCTCCAAGGTCGTCCTGCGCGAGGGCGTCTCCATGCTGGCGGACTACGACGCCCACCACGCCCTGCGGCGCTTCAAATACACCGACAAGTTCCAGCCGCAGCGCCTCTATTCCTTCGGTGCCGCGAAGCACGGCAAGCAGTTCACCACCGCCGACGCCGCCCCCTACACCGCCAAGGCCCGCCGAGGCTGGCTCGGGAAGCCCTCCCTCACCCCCGTCCGCGGCGCCCCCGAAGGAGCCTACTACTCCGCCCTCGCGGGCAAGGACGCCACCTTCCGCCTTTCCAGCCTCGTCCCTGGCGTCCACTTCGTCACCGTCGCCTGCGGCAACTACACTGGCCGCCCCAACCGCTTCTCCGTCACCGCCAACGGCACGGAATTCATCCCCGCGACCTCCGTCGCCAAGGCCGAACTGCTCTCGGCCACCCTCCCCGTCTGGGTCGGCGCCGACGGCATCCTCGACCTCCATTTCCAGGGCGACTTCCTCGTCTCCGCCATCGGCGTCTTCCACCTCCTCGCCGAGGCCGAGGACTTCAGTTTCCATCGCGGCATCTGGGTCTCCGACGGCTACGAACCCGCCGCCATCTACCGCAACGAGCACTACCGCCCCGCCCCCGTCCTCAAGCCCTTCCAGCAGCGCCTGCGCCTCCCCGTCCCAGGAAAGGAGGCCGCCGCCCCCGCCAAGCCCCTCCCGCGCCCCGTCGAACTGCCCGACCCGAACGCCCCTGGCCTCGCCTGGCTCCCCACCGCCAAAGTCCGCCATCTCGGCGGCAACGCCAGCGTCCTCCACGAATTCCACGAGCCCGCCGCCCTGAACCGCCGCCTCGACCAGCTCAAGCGCGAAGGCGCCACCGCCGTCATGGTCTCGGGCCTCCACTCCCGCCACACCTACCCAGGCAGCCTCCAGCGCGGTCTCGACGCCGTCCGCGACATCATCCAGGCCGCCCACGCGCACGGCCTCAAGGTCATCGACCACCACGACGCCACCCTCGTCTGGAACATCGACGCGGGTTTCCGCGTCCTCTCCGAACGCGTCGCCGAATCCGTCCAGGGCCTCGTCGACCTCATGCCCAATCCCTCCTTCTGCATCCTCAACCCGCAGTTCGCCCGCACCTACCGCGACTATCTCCTCGAAACCGTCCGCAACGGCGTCGACGGCTTCCAGGCCGACGAAGTCACCTTCTACCCCTACGGCTGCGGCTGCCGGCACTGCCGCGAGGCCTTCCACCAGGACACTGGCTGGGACCTCCCCATGAACGAATGCGATCCGCGCCTCAACAACCGCAACGCCCCCCTCTGGAAGACCTTCCTCGAATGGCGGAAGGCCAGGGTCGCCAACTGGTGGGCCGAGTTCCGCCGCGAGGCCAAGGCCATCAATCCGAATCTCGTCCTCTGCAACTACACCACCCACTACGGCTTCACCTCGGACTACGGCTCCCTCGGCTTCGGCAGCGACCTCACCGAGGAAGCCCGCGCCATCAACTTCTTCGGCACCGAGGTCATGACCCGCAACTGCCTCCAGTGCGCCCGCTCCTTCCTCCCGTACCGCAAGATGATGAACCTCCTCCATCTCGCCCACGGAGCCCCCATCTTCGCATTCCTCTACGGCGCCAACCACGCCACCCTCTACTTCGGATGGGCCGCCTGCAACATGACGGGACAGTGCGCCCTCGCCACCCTTCCCCAAAACGCCAAAGGGGCGGACTTCTACGCCTTCGAGGCCACTCCCGACAACATGGACCGCGCCAAGGCCGAGTCCATCGCCAAAATCGCCATCCTCTACTCCGCCCATTGCCGCGACTGGCAGTTCGGCATCTCCGTCTTCGCCGAGGCGCTCGGATGCGCCCAGACCCTCGAGGAAATCCACGCACCCTACGACTTCATCGGGGACGCCGCCCTGCTCAACCGCCAGCTCGACAAATACTCCGTCCTCTTCGTCGGCTCCAGCGCCTGCCTCTCCGACCAGCAGATCGACGCCATCCGCGACTTCGCGAAGAAAGGCGGCACCGTCCATCTGGCCACCTTCGCCGCCATGGGCGACGAACTCGGCAACCGCCGCAAACAGTGGCCCTTCGCCGGGCTTTTCGGCTTCACCCCCGCCCTCCAGGGCAAGCCCGTCTACACCAGGCTGGGGACGGCCGCCAGTCCCGCCAGCGCCCGCCCCATCGCCCAGCCCCTGACGTGCTTCGCGCCCGCCAAAATCCCCGCGGCCGACAGCCCCCTCTATCTCTTCGACGCCGCAGGACACGCCAGACCCGCCCTCATCTCCCGCCCATACGGCAAGGGACGCATCCTCTACCAGACCGCGCCGCTCCCCGCCGCCCTCTTCGAATCCGAGGGCGTCCTCAACAAGCCATGGCTCTTCGAACTCGACGAGACCCTCGCGCAATTCTGCCGCGAAACCTACCGCGCCGTATTCGCCGACGCCCTCCACTGGCAGACCGACGCCCCGCCAAAAGTCTACACCACCCTCTACCGCCAGGGCGACGCCACCGCCATCCACTTCCTCAACGGCGGCGGCGCCAACCTCAAGAAGGGCCAGCCCATGACCTACGCCGCACCCAACCCCGCCTGGCCCGCACTCCCGAAGGACATCACCTTCACCATCCCCTGCGCCAAGGCCAGCGAGGTCTACGCCGCCTCCCCCGACTTCCAGGGCCGCAAGCCCATCCCGTTCACCATCAAGGACGGCCGCCTCACCGCCACCCTCCCCAAGCACCTGCTCCACGCCTACACCATCGTGTGGATCCGGTAGCCGGGCAACACGAAATAGGCGGATAAGCCTTTCTTGTCCTGTGCCGGCGGCGCCAGCCGCCGGAAAGTCAGGCAGATGGATAATTACGGCGCGGAATGCTACCGCACGCTGCAGTATCGGAACTCGAACGGGAGGATTGGCGGGAGGGTGTCGTGTGCCGGGAAATCAGGCGCCAGTTCGCGAGGCAGGTCGCCGGCGGTCGCCAGATAGACGACCGCGTAGCGCGCGAGCATAGGCAGCCGGATTTGGCAGCGTCCGCCCGCCAGCATCCGTGTCTCCAGCCGCACCATCCCCTCGAAGTCGGGCGACACCATCCAGCCATGCGCCACCGTCCCGGGAACCTTTACCGTGATGGTGTGCCCGCCCGGCACTTCCGGATACCGGATGAACTCGAAGTCGCGGGCGCCGGGCACCGCATAGCCGCCGTCCGCAGCGCGGGTCCCCGTCAGATTCAGCAGCCGCAGAACGACGCCTTGATGCCCGCGGTAGTTCTGCCGCTCCCCCTGGACCACGACCTCGGGCGGGAGCGTCGTCGTCAACGGTGGCTCACCGTCCGCCAACGCGGCCGCCAGCATCTTCGCCTTGGCCTCCGGATCGCGTTCGTCCAGCCACGCGCCGCCCTCGCCGATCCAGCCGCGCCCGATCTTCGGCGCATAGTAGCGCTCCCCATGCAACTCGGCCAACTGGGTCATCCGCCCGCGCCACCGGGACGGACGGCGCGCCACGCCCGTCTCCGTCAGGGAAAAACTCCGGCCGCTGGCGACGACCCGGCCGCCTCCGTCCAGAAACGCCTGCAACGCGGCCACCCCCTGGCCGCCCCAGCATAGGCTGTTGGGGATGATCAGCGTGCGATAGCGCCGGGCGCAGTTGGCCAGGCGGTCACAGCGGATGACGTCAAAGGGGACATGGGCCTCCGTCAAGGCCTGCGCCCACCCGAAATACTCCTTCGGGAGATTGCCGTGCTTTTCATTGTAGTCCGAGACGACGTTGTCCATCGGGGAGATCACCAGCGCCACCTCAGCCAGAGATTCCAGGCCGTAGTTCAGCGGGCGCCAGAAGCGGAACCAGCGCGGCGGAACCAGTCGATACTGGTTGAACTCCGACCATTGATGATTGCCCCAGTTCATCACCGCCGCCAACAGCATCTGGAAATAGGCCTGGGAGAGCGACATCGAATATCCGTTCAGCAAAATCGGCCGCCCGTTCGACTGCAGGTATTTCCCCTCGGCGATCCCATGCCGCCAGCTCCACGGATGGCAGGGCTCGCATTCATAGAAGTCCAGGTCGACGGGATACTCCAGTTGATTCGCGCCGTGCAGGCGCGGGATATGCGCGGAGGCGGGATTGTAGTTGCAGCTGGTGAACAGCGCGCCCTCCCCAAGCCCCGCCAGCACCGTCTCCTTCAGCGCCGCCTTGTTCCCGCGGATGGAATCACAACGGAACCGCAGCCAGTCGCGCCAAAGCGGCGCCTGGACATTGCCCCAGACCGCCGGATCGTCCGGCTTCGGCGGTGCGGCGCCGCCGAAGCGCTCCGCGAAGAGGCGGCGGCAGGTGTCGCAGCCACAGCCAGTGTAGGCGGGGCCATAGGCGGTTTCGTCGATCATCATGCCGGCCAGGGTCGGCGCCAGGGTGAAAAGTTCCCGCAGCCGCGCATGGTATTTCTGCCGGAAGGCCACGTTGTTCGGGCATATTGGCCGCCCGTAGTAGTTGGGCCAATCGACCTCCTTGCCCGACAAATCCTGCGACACCATCCCCGCGAACTCCCGCTGGAGGTCGGGATAGAGGCCCAGGTTCGCGGTCAAATGCAGCACCAGGCCCAGCCCCTCCGCCTCGCAGGCTGCAGCCAGTCGCTGGAGCGTCTGCCGGTAGACGCGCCAGGGCATAGCCGCCCACCAGTTCCGGTCGCCGTATTTCTCGGCGAAGAGATACCGGAAACTGCCGCTCGCGAAGAGCAGGTCGAAGCCCTCCCGGCGCAGCATCCGGGCGATGTGGCGGAGTTCCTCCGGCGTACTTTCCGGTGCAATCCGCCAGTCCATCGCCTGCAGCCCGACCAGCCGCTCCTCCGGACGCTCGGGCCCGAACTCACGCGGCTCCGGCACCGCGCTCAACGGCAATCCGAAGACCCGCACGCCTGGACGGCGCGGAGTGCCGAAGGCATACTCCAGTTCCTTCTCGCCCAGTGCGCGCGGCAACACCTTCACCTGCGCTAGCCGCCCCTTGAGGCCGTTCTGGCCTTTGCCATCCGCTCCCGCCAGCACCGTGCCGGGACGCAGATGGAACGTATAGCCTTTCAGCGACTGACGCTGCACGACCTTGCCGTCACAATACAACTGGATCTCCGAGGCCGTCACCCGCGCGGCCACCGCGTGCAGGCCAGCGGCGAACCGCCCCGTCTCGGCATGCACGAAGACCGGGCGCGGCGAGGCCGCCAGATAGAAGCCGAAGCGGTTGTTCCAGCCCGCCCGGTAGAGTGCCCACTGGAGTTTGCCGGCATCGTCGTCCTGGCGGCAGGCGTAGGCGTAGGCGCCATCTTTCATCACCGCCAGTTCCATGGTCGCCAGCACGGTGAACTCGGCGGT
Source organism: Lentisphaeria bacterium (assembly GCA_016287975.1). Next base: position 6,005 of record JAEEXV010000311.1, read on the forward strand.
GCCCTCCCACCGCCCCAGCACCTCCCGCCGGGTGCCGTCAAACGAGGCATCCGGGAAGTCGCGCTCGACCAGGCCGACTGCCGCCAGGGTCAGGGCCGCCGCCATCGACATCGCCGCATACAGACTGCGCATGAGGACACCTCCGGATCAGAAGGCCGGGACGAAATCCCGGTGCTCTTTGCTGTCGGTATCTCCCGCCGCTCCCTTGATGCAGTAGCCGCCGTTGGTCGAGACGGTGCGGTCGCTGAACACCTCATTCTGGGTGAGCCTCCCCACGTGGCCGTCCAGATACCAGTAGTTGGCCGCCTTGCCATGCCGTGCAGGGATCTTCGTCAGCGTGCGGGAGGCCTGCCAGAGATACAGTTTGGCGGAACCAGTGTCCTCATTGTCGCCGAGGTAGATGGTGTTCACCTTCTGTATCTTCGCCAGCGACGCCGCCGCCCCCCAGGTGGTGAAGCGTGGATACTGGTAGCCGAAGCGGTCGATGTTGTAGCCGCACCCATACCGCCCCCACGTCGCGTCCGCGTTTTCCCGCGCGGGGCACAGGAAGACGCTCTGCAGACGCGCATTGGTCAGGTTTCCGCCAGAGATATACGGTGCCAGCGCATAGCAAAACCAGCCGGAGCCATTGCCGAACCAACTGCAGTATGCCGCCGGCAGGAGATAGTCCTGGTTGTCGCTTGTGTACATTGAGACCGCCAGGCCCGCCTGCCGGAAGTTCGACGCGCACGCCGCAGTCTTCGCCTTCTCCCGTGCCTTCGACAACGCCGGCAGCAACATCGACGCCAAAATGGCGATGATCGCGATGACAACCAGCAACTCGATCAGGGTGAATTTCGCAAGCATCGCGGAAGTCTTCCCCGCCTGGATGCAGGGATGAATGGTGTGGATGTTTTTCATGATGGTCTCCATGGAAGGATGTTTACAGGATGAGGAAGGACAAAAAAAGATGCGCTGTTCTCGCCATGTCGTCATGCCGGCTCGACCGTCCACTCGGCGGCGAGATGGCGGTTGTTCCAGTCGAAGACTCCGAGGAAGAGATCCGGAACCGGGTAGGTGGGGGCGATGACGACTTCCACCTGGAAGTGGTTTCGCTCCAAGACCGGAAGCGCCACCAGCCGCCCGCCACGCAGCCGATGCGGCGCCGGCACCGGGCGGCCCAGGTCACCTTTCACGGCCGCAAGCCGCCCGTCCACCCGCGCCTCGAAGAGCCCGCGAGTGGCAATCATCAGGTTCGCGGCATCGACGGCCTCCCGCAACGTCAGCGTGACTATGGCCTGGACGGGCTTCCCCACCAGTTCCGGCATCTCCGACAAGGGCAGGCGCATTCCCGCAAAGGTCTTTCGGCATCCGTTCACCCGGCATTCCCGTCGGCCAATGCCTTCCACCGGGACCGTGCATGGAGGCATGGCGGGAGGGGCCTTGACGCCGCGAAGCCTTTCCGACAGGGCAAGCACCCGTTCCGAGAGTTCCCCCATAGTCGCCGGAACGCCTTGGAGTTTCAAGTAGTCCCCGGTCACAATCCGGTCCTCAACCACCTCGCGCCAACGGCGCGGAATCCCGTCCGCCCCCCGCAGCGCCCCCATGATCGCCCCGGCCGTGGCCGCGTTGCAATCCGTATCCCGCCCGCAGTTGACCGCCAGCAGCAGCGTCCGCTCAAAGTCCCCCTTCCCCGCCAGCAGCGCACTGTACACGAAGCCGCCGTTCATCACCGCGTCAGTGAAGTTCACTGAACCATAGTCGCGGGAGACCAGTTCATATAACGGTTCAAACTCACCGCAGGCACGCCACTTCGCATCCAGACACACGAACATCTCCCGCAGCCGGGAACTGCCCGGCAATGCCTCTTTCCCTCGTTCCAATGCCTCCTCCAACCCCACGCCGCCCAGCAACGCCGATTCCACCGCAGCAAGAAAGACCTCCGCCCAGACCCCCTCCCCGGAATGGTCGATCGAGGCATCCAGAGCCGCCCAGCCCCCCGCCACCTCCGGAGCCCCCGCAAAGACCGACGCCCAGATCTCCGAACGAATCGCAGCCCCCAGCCCCTCCGAAAACCAGTTGTCGAAGGCTCCTGACTGCGGCGGCTCCAGCCCCGCCCCAAGATTCCTCAACGCCACCCCGTATTCGTCCCAGTGCACATCCAATGCCGCCCGGTAGCACCGGGCCATCTCCGGCAAACTCAAACCGCTCCCGAAACGCTCCAGCGCCTCCAGCCAGATCAACTGCAAATCCAAATCGTCGTTCGCCACCGCACCCCCCGGCGCCGGACTGTAGAACCGTATCCCTGGACGCTCCTCGCTCCCCTCAAACGGCATCCCCAGCGCACCCCCGATGCCCTTCCCCAAATAACACCCCAGCACTCGCTCCCGCAACGACACCCCCTCCTCAAATGACCAACATCGCTTCATTTATGACAAAACCTAAAAAACAATTGACCGCAACTGTTGCGGATAATAATTTATCTCCTGAATTTTGATTGTCAAGCGGCAGTTGTTTTTTGGCGGCATGACGGCGTGGCGGAGAGTAATGAATGAAAGGTTGATATTCGCGCGCAGGTAGCAAGGGCGGCGTCCTTGGGGAACTCGCCAGTCCAGGCCTTTGGCCTGACTGCCCCTCAATCGGCGAGGCATGACGGCGGAGAACCCGGGGCTTCGGAAACGCAACATTCAACTGTTGCGTGCAACAGGTTTGGGAGGGGTTATAGTAATGGCATGAGACATCAGCGCACACATCATCGAGAAGGGGAAGGCGTGGCGAACATCCGGGAGATAGCGCGTCGGGCGGGTTGTTCGGCGTCGACGGTGTCGCGGGTGCTGTCGCACCAGGGGCAGTCTGGGGCGGTGAAGATCAGCGAGGAGACGAGCCGCCGGATCCTGGCGGTCTGCGCGGAATTGAATTATACGCCGAGCATCCATGCGTCGCGGCTGTTTTCGCACCGGTCGAAGGTCATCGGCTTTCTGCCGCCCCGGGAGTTGCCGTGGGACGACGTGAACCTGTCCCGTTCGCTGGCGGGGGTATGCCGGCGGCTTTCGGCGTCCGGCTACCGTTGCCTGCCGTTGCAGAACGACGAGGAGTTCTTCCGGCAGAAAGGCCATTTGCAGATATTCCGCCGCAACGAAGTAGATGGGTTGGTCATCTGGGGGGAGGTCGACGACGCCCCCTATCTGCACGAACTGTCGGAGGCGGGGATGCCTTTCATGCTGGTGGGCAACCGCATCGCGGAGTTCCCGGCGGTGGTGTCGGACCAGCGCAGCGCCGTGCGGCAGTTGGTGCGGCATTGCCAGGAGAAGGGTGCGCGGCGCCTGGTCTACCTCGACCTGACCGGCGGCGACACCTGCGAGCAGCGCCGCCAGGGCTTCCTGGACTGCGCCGGACCGGAAGGCGTCATCCTTCCCGGCGGTCTGGGCGTGCAGGATGGCTTTCACGCCGCCGCGACCGCCCTGCCCCTGAAACCGGACGCCATCATCGCCGGCAATGACAAACTGGCCGTCGGCGTGGAACGCTTTTTCGGAGAACAGGGACGCCGCATTCCGGGCGACCTCCTCTTGACCGGCGGCGACAACATCGAACTATCCGAATACTGCGCCATCCCCCTCTCCACCTTTGACCAGCGCGCCGCCGACTGCGCGGAGCGCAGCGTGGAGATCCTCCTGGCGCATCTCGACCAGCGCCAGCCGCTGCACTCCGAAATCCTCACCACCCGCGTCATCTTCCGACAATCCACTGGAGACTGATATCGGGCCGGCACAAAACCGCGGAGACAACCGAGGCCATGCCCCCACCGCCCTCTATTCCCCAAGGGGCGGTCTTTGCCTCCATTGCCACCCCCGAAATGGTTGCCATGACGGCCTCGCCGTGACCGTGCCTATCGTGGGAGGCGCGTCCCCTGCCCACACAATGTGCGCAAGGCAATCTCCGGGGAGTCACGGTGGCGCCGCCGTGGCAACGCCTGCGGAGGCAGGAATGTGATCAGTTCAGGATGCTTGGATCCAGCAGAAAGTTGATCGCATTGACATTCAGGATGCCGGTGTCGTCATACCAGTTTTTCCCGACATCATTCCGGACGATGACCTTGCGGAAGGAATCGCCGGTCAGGGAGAAGGGCTTCAGTTCCTTCTGGCGCTTCTCCTCGGTATCCAGGGCGTAGGCGGACTGGATGTAGACCCGCTGGTCGGCTTTGTTGACCACGAAGTCGATTTCGCGGGCGACCCGCTGCCGTTTCCCATCCCTGGTCTCAAAGGATTCCAGGTAGCCGACGTCCACGGAGTATCCCCGCAGCACCAGTTCGTTGTAGAGGATGTTCTCCAAAAGATGCGTGGGTTCCTGCTGCCGGAAGCCAGTCCGGGCATTGCGAAGCCCCACGTCTTCGCAGTAGAACTTGTACGGGTAGTTGAAATATCTCTTTCCTCTGACATCATAGCGCTTCGCCTTGGAGAACAGGTAGGCGTCCTCAAGATGCGCGATGTACGCGGCGACGGTGTTCGCCGAATCGCCTTTCCCGAATTGCCCCTGAAGGGCCCTGGTGATATTGCCGGGGTTGGTCAATGAACCGACGGATGAACAGAGGAAATCCACGATTCGCCCCAGCAGTTCCGGCTGCTCGATTTTTCGGCGCTCCACGATGTCGGAAAAATAGACCAGATCAAACAGGGAGCGCAGATAGGCCTCCTTGGAGGCGTCGTCGGGACGGCTCACGCACAATGGCATTCCCCCGAAGCGCATGTACTCCTCAAAGGCGTCATGCTTCTCCTGCCCCGTGGCAGACAGGTATTCCGAAAAGGAGAGGGGATGCAGGCGGATCTCGTCGCCGCGCCCGCGGAACTCGGTCTTGATGTCCGAGGAAAGCATCCTGGAATTGGAGCCGGTCACATAGACATCCAGATTCTCCAGGTGCATGAACCCGTTCAGGGCATCGTAGAAGGTAATCGGCTTCCCTTTGGGATTATACGGATTCGCGACCTCGTCCGACATCTGGATCTCGTCTATGAAGAGGTAGCGCCAACCAACCGCCCCCCGCACCCATTCCTCCACATGGTCGGAGAGGGCGAGCGGATTCCGGAACCGGATGTCGCGCTTCGCATCCAGTTCCAGGACCATGATGTCCTCCTCACGCACGCCCTGCGAAAGCAGGTACTTCTTGAACAATACCTTCAGCAAAAATGACTTGCCGCAGCGTCGAATCCCCGTGACCACCTTGATCTGCCCATTGCCCCGCGAATCAATCAACTGCTTCAGATATCTGTCCCGCGCGATTTCCATGCCCACCTCATTGAAAAGTTCTGTGCATTGTCACATAAATCGTCAATGAACATACCATAGCCCGCTTCTCCGTCTTTTCAAGCCGTCGACTGAAGATTTATGTGACAATGCACAGAACTGTGTAAGGCCTCACCGATTGAGGGGTAGCCAGCCTGGACTGGCGAATTCCGCAAGGGCGAGCGCCCTTGCTACCCCCGCGCGAATAACAATCGGTGAGGCATTACAGAACTGCCATGCCCCCACACTCCGCCATGAGCCGGCAAAGCGCAAACAAAGGGAGGTCCAGCAGTTGATAGGAGGCGGGCGCGCCGTCCATGTTGTTCAACGGCATGATCTGGCGGTAATATTTGACCAGCGAGGTGCGGACCGCGATGGGGGGGCGGTATTTTTCGCAGTAGGCCCGGAGGCTTTTCGCCCGGACGTTCACGCCGGACTTGGTCTCGATGGGAATCACCGCGCCATCGGACTCGATCAGGAAATCCACCTCGTTGCTGGAGGTCTCCGAGGACCAATAGTAGGGAACAGTGCCCAATTATCCGACTTTTAGGATCGGAGACCCCAGACTTCAGACTTCAGACTCATCGGGGAGCCCAGCGTTCTGTGCCGCCCCATTTTTGGGGCGGGAAATGACCCCCGCCCCCAGCCCCCCCCAGACCCATCGGAGACCCCAGACCCCGGACCCCGGACCCCAGACCCATCGGAGACCCCAGACTTCAGACTTCAGACCCATCGGGGAGCCCCAGCGTTCTGTGCCGCCCCATTTTTGGGGCGGGAAATGACCCCAGACCCCGAACCCCGGACCCCAGACTCATCGCGCCCCTAGACCCTTGGCTGAAATAGTTCCGTGCCGGCAACCGCATCGTCGCCGACACAATCCTCCCCGAACTACGGAAACTCCACCCAGGACTTGAATGCGGTGCTATAATATAGGCATGTCCCGTTCCGCGCGGATCTGAAGGACGGACCGCGCGGCGCCACGGCGAATTGCGTTCGCCATCCCCAAAAAACAAGGAAACCACGCCATGACAACTGTATTTCCCCGCGCCCAAAGATTCACCTTGATTGAACTGCTGGTCGTGATCGCGATCATCGCGATTCTTGCCTCGATGCTGCTGCCCGCACTGTCGAAGGCGCGGGACAAGGCGCTTTCCGCGGGCTGCCTCAGCAACCTCAAGCAACTGGGCCTCGCCACGGCGATGTACAGCGACGACCATGACGACTGGATGATCCCCGCCGCCTGCGGCAGCACCAAGGTCACCTGGTATGTCTTCCTCGGCAACAACAAGGACAACGCCGCCTCGCTGGGCTACCTCCCCGTCTTCCAGAACAACGAAAAAAGCCGAAACACCGTCTGGAACTGCCCCGGCGAGCGCATCCCCTTCGGTGCCTACGCCCAGGGCAAGTTCGCCTATCCCAAATACGCCATCAACGCCTATATCTCCGGCTCCCTCGATGCCGACAAGACCTCCGGTTACAAGCGAGCCATGATGTTCCGGCGCACCCAGTTCGTCCAGCACGCAAAAATCAAGTACATCCTCGACAACTCCTCGCAGCACTCCCACTCCATCAGCTATCCCGCCTCCGCCGCCTTCCGGCACGGCGCCGCCGACACCCGCCCCGTCCTCGATCCCGCCTCCAAGCCCTACGGACGCGACGCAGGCTCATGGTCCTCCGACGCCGCCAAATGCAACTTCGTCGCCCTGGACGGACACTGCGAAAACGCCAACCTCCGCAAGATGGTCATCACTGGCAGCCCTGGATCTGGCGCCAACATGTTCGTCGACGAAAACAACAAATACATCTGCGGCTACGCCTACGCCACTGGCTTCATCCTCAAGAGCAACTGACCTGCGGACGCGATGCAGCCCCCCCTCACCCTATGCGCGCGGCGCGGGCGCCGTGGGCGGGCAGGGTCATTTCGAGGCGGGCGGTCTTGCCGAGCGGGCGGTTCGCCCAGAGGTCGAAGATCGGCGCCTCGCGCGGCAGGTCGAAGACATAGCGCTGCGGGGTGTCGGAGAGGTTGAAGAAGCCATAGGCGGCCTTGCCGTCGGCGAGCGGCTTTCGGTAGACGCGGATCTCGCGGATGCGCTCGCCCTCCTCGCTGTATGCGAGTTCGTTGCGGAGCATCACGGTGCGTCCCGTGACATCCTGGTTGACGGCGAGCAGTTCCTCGTTGGAGAAGAGGTCGAGGGTGAAGTCGTCGATGCCGTCGAAGAGGCAGCTCAGCTGGATCGGGCTTGACAAGAGCGCCCACCCCGTGAAGCAGAAGATGGCCTCGTCGCGCGAGAGCCCCGTCTTGAATGCGTATTCGTGCACGGGGCCGATCGCCAGCATGTCCAGGTCGTACCAGCCGCCAGGTCCCGTGTGCGGCAGCCAATCGTCGGCGGTCTGGAAGTTGTCGTAGACCGACTTCCACCACGCGTAGTTGTCGGCGTTGTTGCGGAACATGTTGCCGTATTTCCGATACTCTTCGGCCTGGGCGGGATCGCAGTGCGTGGTCAGGGAGAAGACGAAGTCGCGGTCGGTCGCGAGAAGCGCCTCCTTCATGCGCCGCACATGCTCCAGATCGCAGAACGGCCAGTCGTATTTGAGGTAGTCGAAGCCCCACTCCGCCCACTGCTTCGCGTCCTCCGGCTCGTGCCCCGTGCGCCCGACGCCCCCGAAGTGGCCGTTGCGCCCGATGCCCTTCATGTAGCCGCGCTCGTCCGTCTGCAGCCACATCGCGGTGTCGATCGGATAGTCGGTGCTGCCGCGGAAGAGCTCCTCGGGATTCGACCCCCACGCGATCACCATCGGCGTCGAGTAGATGCCCGCCTTCAGCCCCAGCCCGTGGATCTCCCGCACCAGCGCCGCCATGTCGGGAAACTTCTCGTTCGCCGTCAGCGCGTGCGTGTCGTGCGTGCGCCGCGTGCCCTGCCACCCAGAATCGATGTTCACATACGCATAGCCGCGCGCGGCCAGCCCCAGCGCCTTGAGCGCCCGCGCCTCCTTCAGCACCTTCTCCTGGTTCACCCACCTGTCCATCGCGTTCCACGACGTCCACCCCAGCAGCGGCGCCAGACCCGTCATGCCCTCATGCACGCGCAGCGTGAAGGCCTTTTCGGCGCGGCCATGGCGGTTCGCCGCGGCCACCAGCAACGGGAAATCCCCTTCCTCCCGCGTCCGTCCCGTCAACAGCCCCGTCGCCGCGTCCAGACCGATGCCCGACGGCAGACGCCCCTCCACCGAAAACGCCATCGGCGCCTCCCCACGCACTGGAAAGACATGCAGGCACAACTTCCCTGGCGTCACCCCGAACTCCGACGGCCCGTTGATATGCGGCGCCCCCTCGTCAAAGGCCGCCCGCGCCGCAACCTGCACCTCGCTCTCCAACCATGTCCTCATCGTCATTCCTCCCTGCAATCCCCCCCGCCTTCCCCATACTGTAGCATCGGACGCCCATTCTTCCAGACCTCGCATGCATTACGAACGCGCCTTTCCCCATACGGGGCGGCGATTGTCGCCATTTCCATGTCCGAAGGTGTTGCCACGGCGGCCTCGCCGTGGCGGCTCGGTGAATGACCGACATCCGATTCTGAAGCCTTGGCAACGCCTTGTGGCGAACCTGCTTGGACACCGTATGCTCGGCGGACCGCCACGGCGGGGCCGCCGTGGCAACCATTTTCGGGGCATAACCCAGGCAATAGCCCACTTTCTTCTGAGGCACAGCCATTACGAAAATCTCGTAACGAAAATCTCGTAACGAAAATCTCGTAACGAAATACTCAGTTCCCCGAGAAGGTAGGTTGTTGTCGCATGGGCGGAGACAGGAGACGCGAGGTGGACGGATGCAAGATGAGAGTAGTATATTCATAGGCTACAGCGCGAATGAAAACTTGCATCCGCCGCAAGGCAGAGTTCAGGGGAACGGCCATAGTATGGGTATGACGCAGAAAATACGATTCCAGATCAAGGGCATGACCTGTGGGGCATGCCAGGCGCATGTGCAGCGCGCGGCGGAGAGCGTCCCAGGCGCCTCCAAGGTCAACGTCAACCTGCTTCGCAACACGCTGGAACTGGACCTGGCGGCGCCCGCGACCGCCGCCCAGGTCGCCGCCGCCGTCGAGGCCGCAGGATACACCGCCGTGCTGGAGGGCGCGGGCGCGCC
>JAEEXV010000038.1 GCA_016287975.1 Lentisphaeria bacterium
ATCGGCGAATCCGCCTTCGAGGGCTGTACCGCCCTCACCTCCGTCACCCTTCCCGACACCGTCACCGAGATCGGCAAATCCGCCTTCCGGGACTGCACCGCCCTCGCGACCGTCCGCCTCAGCCAGGCCCTCACATCCATTCCCTTCGGAGCCTTTTCCTCCTGCTCCAAACTGAAGTCCATCGACATCCCCGGCGAGGTGACTGCCATCCATATCCTCGCCTTCGCAAACTGCTCCTCCCTCGCCACCGTCAACCTCTGCCAAAAGGTCGCCACCATAGGTGACCAGGCATTCGAGTGCTGCTCCGCCCTTAAGTCCATCACCCTCCCCGCCAGCCTGACGAGAATCTGCAGCGACGCCTTCCATTGCTGCACCTCCCTCGCCACCGTCAACACCACTAACGCCAGCGCCCTCACCAGAATCGACGAGTTCGCGTTCCAGGACTGCGCCAAACTCAAATCCTTCGCCATCCCGCCCGCCGTCACCGAGATCGGCAACAACCCCTTCTATGGCTGCTCCTCCCTCACCGCCTTCACTGTCGCCGACGGCAACGAGCGCTTCACCGCAAAAAACGGCCTCCTCTACACCCGCGACGGGGGCGAACTCGTCGCCGTCCCCGGCGCCTACGCCAAGCCCGTCGTCCTGGATGACGACGTCTATGTAGTCCGCCGTTACGCCGCCTTCGGCTGCGCCAAAGTCCCCTCCGTTACCCTCGGTGCCAACGTGTCTGAAATCGGGGTTTGCGCCTTCGCTGGCTGCTCATCCCTCAAATCCTTCACCGTCGATCCCCGGAACATATCCTTCGCCGCCGACGCAGACGGCATCCTGTACACGAAAGACAAAAGTCAACTTGTGTGCGTCCCCGGGGCCTACTCCGGCACCCTGACCATCCCCGACGCGACGACCTCCATCGAAGCCTACGCCGCCTACAACTGCGCAAAAATCAAGACCGTCGTCCTATGCAAGGCCCTCTCCGCCATCGGCGACAACGCCTTCTCGGGATGCGCCGCCCTCAAGACCTTCACCGTCCCCGCCGGCAACACCGCCTTCGCCGTGCAGGACGGGCTGCTCCTCTCCGCCGACAAGACGCGCCTTGTGTCCGTCCCAGGAGCCTACTCCGGCGCGCTCGCCATCCCCGACACCGTCACCCGCCTCTCCGAGGGCTGCGCCGAGGGCTGCGCGAAACTCACCGCCGTCACCATCCCCGCCGGCGTCCACACAGTGTCCTTCTACGCCTTCGCGCGCTGCCCCAAACTCGCCTCCGTCGCGATTCTTGCGAGGTGCGTCGATATTCAAGGCCACTCCTTCGCGCACTGCACCTCCCTGAAGTCCCTCACTCTTCCCGCCGAAACACGTGATCTAACAACCTACGCCTTCTTCGGCTGCACCAAACTCGCCGCCTTGAACTTTCTCGGCAAACCCGGGTTCAACGGCAACTTGACCGACTACCCCCTCCCCGCCAAATGCGTCGTCTATGCGTACGAATCCAACGGCTGGCAAGGCGTGCAGACCTACGCCGGCGCCCCCGTCCAATTCCTCCCCGTCGACGTCACCTACGACAACGAGGGCGATTCCGTCACCATCACCGGCCTCGCCAACGCCAAAACCACCGCCCTCGTCATTCCCCCCATGCTCGACGGCCTCCCCGTGACGAAGATCGCACTGGCTGCCTTCAGAGACCAGACCAAACTCAAGAGCGTCACCCTCCCCGACACCATCACCTCAATAGCGTCCTCCGCCTTCGAAAACTGCGCCTCGCTCGCCACCATCAACCTCCCCGAGGGACTTCAGACCATTGGGGCACATGTCTTCCAGGACTGCTCCAAACTCAAGGCCCTGACCATCCCCTCCACCGTCAGTTCCATCAACGAGGGTTCCTTCGCCTACTGCAAATCCCTGAAGTCCCTCGTGGTCGCCGAGGGCAACACGCACTACCGCGTCATACAGGGCGCGCTCTACGAAATCAACATGAGCGGCATTCCCAATATCCTCGAATATGTTCCCGCCTCGTTTTCCGGCGTCTTCGTCGCCCCAGATACCACCGAGGTGGTCCACTTTTACGCCTTCGCGGGCTGCGCCAAACTCACCTCCGTCACCCTCCCGGACCACATTTACTTTATCGGCTTAGGAGCCTTCGAGAACTGCACCTCCCTCACCGAGTTCCGTGTTCCCGCCAACGTCCAACTCATCGGCGATGAAACCTTCTCCGGCTGCACCAAACTCTCCTCCGTCATCCTACCCGAGGGCCTCACACAGATCCATAGTAAGGCATTCAAGGATTGCAAATCCCTGGCCTCCGTCACGCTTCCCTCCACCGTCACCTACATCGACAACAACGCCTTCGACGGCTGCGAGAAACTCGCCTCGATCGTCATCCCGGCCTCCGTCGAAATACTCTATGGCGGCGCCTTCGACAACTGCAAGAAACTCCTCGACATCTGGTTCCTCGGCGATTCCAAGAAGAACTTCAGGGATTCCGTCCTCCAGGCCAAGACGAAGGTCCACGCCTCGTGGGACGGCACCTTCGGCACCACCCCCAAGGGCGCCGCCGTCACCGTCACCCCCTTCGACCCCGCCCCCGTCGCGGTCGAGATCGACGGCCCCGCCGCGCTGAACCCCGGCGCCAAGGCCGCGTACACCTTCATCATGAACGGCGCCCCCGCGACCCCCGTCTGGGCCATCGGCTACGGCGCCAAGACCGCGAAGGTCGACAAGAAGGGCGTCGTCACCGCAGGCAAGCCCGACCTCGCCCAGACCGTGATCCTCTGCGCGCGCGCCACCGCCCCCGACGGACACCCAGTCGAGGCGCACTTCACCATCGCCGTCGAGCCCGTCTCCTACGCCGTCAGCGCCGTCAACGCGACCGCCAGCGTGCCCGCCGCCTCCATGGGCGCCGAAGTCACCGTGACCGCGCGCCTCCCCGAGGGCGCCAGTGCCGCCGACTATACCGTCGCCTGGACCTTCTCCCCGAAGGTCGACTACACCGCCACCAGCCTCGCCGCGACCTTCACGATGCCCAACAAGGCCGTCAAGGCCACCGCGAAAGTCACCCGAAAGGCGAACCGCCGCAGCGCGCCGAACACCCTCGCCCTCTTCCACGGCGGCGTCACCGTGACCTGGACCGCCCGCGACGGCCAGACCGGAACCCTCCACATCGTCGACGATCCCGCCCTCGCAGCCGCCATCCTCGACGCCGACGACACCGCCCAGGTCGCCTTCCGCGACGACGCCCTCTGGCAATTCACCCTCCCCGCCGCCGCCGTCCTGTACGTCGGCGACAACGCCCTCCGCCTCCTCCTCCCCGACGGCACCGCCATCCCCGCCGACGGCGCCACTGCCCCCGCAGGAGACCTTCTCCTGAGCGAGGAATGAGGAGTCTTTCCCGACGCTTGAAGCGTTCCCAAAAGGGAACTGCTCCTCGCTCGATAGTCGTTGCCAAAGTCGGGAAGTCAAGGCGTCCCGCCGTGCCCTCCCTCATTTGGCCTCCTGAAAACTCATAGTTCCCCCAACAAACATCCCCAAAAACTCCAAGTTCCCTATGATCTCCATCACCAACTGGCGCCAAGGCGCGCTCCTCAACCACAACCACGGCCGCGAGACCGAGCATGAACTCACCATTCCCGTCGAAGGCATTTCGGAGAGCGGCTACCCCGTCGAGGTCAACGGCGTCCGCGCCGAAATGGACGGTCCGCGTTTCTTCGCGGAGATTCCGCTGACGCAGAAGTTCAACACCGTCACGGCGACCGCGATCACCCCGTATGGCAACTACTCCCAGGAACTCACCCTCGTCTGGGACAAGAAGTCCTTCAAGCGCTGCAACTTCTACATTGACGACCACAGTTTCGTCTTCACCGACCTGGCCAAGGAGCGCCCGAAGAGCGCCTTCGACCACTTCTACCTGGGCGGCCTCAAGAAGATCCACGCGGAGACCGGCTTCAAGGTCACGCTCAACTGCTTCTACCGCAACGACCACCACCCCTTCGAACTGAAGGACATGCCCGACCTCTGGAAGGCCGAGTTCATCGACAACTCCGACTGGCTCCGCTTCTCCTTCCACTCCTACAGCGAATTCCCCGACCGCCCGTACGCCGAGGCCACCGCCGAGGAGTTCGGACACGACTGGGATCTGGTCCAGAATGAGATCATCCGCTTCGCGGGCGAGCAGTCCTACATCCCGCCGGTCGTCATCCACTGGGCCAACATCCACCCCGCCGTCGCCCAGGAATGCATCCGCCGAGGCATGACCTGCTACTCCTCCTCCTTCCGTCTCCGCGTCATGGGCGGCCCCAGCCTCGCCGACCGCCAGAAAGGCGGCAACATGGCCGCCGTCGAACAGCGCTCCGCCTCCGGCGCCGACCGCGCCACCGACGCCACCGACGGCTTCAAACTCCACTACGGATTCACCGAAGAAGACGGCTACACCGCCAAGCACCTGAACTACTACGACCCCCTCCTCAAGATCTTCTTCTTCCGCTCCACCGGCACCACCTGCAACCTCTACTCACAGGACACCATCCGCCAGAAGTTCAAGCAGATCTTCGCCAACGCCGACCGCTACGGCAACGAGGCCTTCAACGGCGGCTCCCACGAACAATACACCTTCCCCTACTACCCCAACTACATCCCAGACCACCTCGAACGCATCCGCACCGCCGTCCGCTGCATGATCGACTACGGCTGCAAACCCGTCTTCTTCCCCGAAGGAATCCTCGGAAACACCGCCTGGGACAAGTAACAGCGGATAATGCCGCCCGGAAAACACGCGGCCGGTCCTGCGCCGGACCGCGTGCAGCCTGATTCTGCGCTGGGCCGCGCTGCGGCCCGGTTGCTTTTGGCGTGATATATTATTGTCATATCACACCAGGAGGATCCCCATGCCCGAAACCGCCATCACCCGCGTATTCATGTGCGGCCGCTCCCAAGCCGTCCGCATTCCCAAGCACTTCCACCTGAACGCCAGGGAGGTACTGATCCAGCGCCAGGGCAATTCCCTGCTGCTGACGCCGCGCACGGCCTCGCCCATCCCCTGGCGGCATTTCTTCGAGCACCCCGTCGGAAATCCCGATGACCTGCTCGCCGCGAAAATGCAGGAGCCGCCCGCCAAGGAACTCCCCGCCTGAACATGCGATATCTCCTGGACACCGACATCAGCAGTTACATCATCTGCGGGCGCCATCCGCAACTGCTGAAGCACCTCGAAGAGCCAGACGCGCAATTCTGCGTCTCCGCCGTCACCGCCGCCGAACTGCTCTACGGAGCATCCCTGAAAAGTTCCCCGCGCCTACAGGAGCGCGTCGACTGCTTCCTCGAACAAGTGCAGGTCCTGGACTGGGATCTCGCCTCGGCACGCGCCTACGCGAAAATCCGCACGGACCTCACGCGCGCCGGGACGCCCATCGGCTATGACGACATGATGATCGCCGCCGCCGCCCTCGCCGACCAGGCCACGCTCGTCACCCACAACCTCCGCCATTTCAAGCGTGTCGACGGCCTTTCGGTCGTCGACTGGCTGCAGGAGTAGCCGCCATCCATTCCGCAAAAAGCGGCTATGTTACGCCCCATGCCCATCGAATACCACATCAACCGCCCGCTCCCGCCCGAGGAGGCCAGCACGCTCTATCGCCTCGCCGGATGGCTCGACCCGAACGAAGGCCCCGACGACGTGCGGCGCTTCCTCGCGCACTCCCACGCCGTCGCCGGCGCCTGGGACGGCGACCGCCTCGTCGGCCTCATGCGCGCCCTCTCCGACGGCTGCTCCGACGCCTATCTGCTCGACCTCGTCGTCCACCCCGACTGGCGCCGACGCGGCATTGGCCGCGCGCTGGTCGAGCGCCTGCGCGCGCACCTCGCCGCGCAGGGCGTCTCCTGGATTGTCTGCATCGGCGTCCCCGGCACGGAGCGCCTCTACGCCGATGTCGGCGGCACCCGCCTGGACGGGCACACACCCTGGCGGCTCCCCGCCACGCCATAGCATGGACTGCAACGAGCCATTTCATCCCGAGCGCTTCGCGCCCGTCGCCCCTGCCGACCTGCCGTTCCTGCGCCCGCGCCTCCACGCCTCCCGCGCGCGCAGCTGCGAGTTCGCCCTCGGCAACCTCTTCCTCTGGGGACCCGCCTTCCATATCCGCTGGCAGGAGGCCGCCGGGCACCTCTATCTCGAAATGATGGACGAGGAGGAG